>NZSO01000003.1 GCA_002696885.1 Verrucomicrobiales bacterium
AAGGAGTAATCAATTGTCATCGTACCCAGTGAGTTATGTCTTTACTGGATCAGGAGATAAAACTGTCTGGAGAATGATACTTGTGGCAGAAAATACGACTCTGATCGCCTCGAATTATGAGACGCCAGACGGAGATTTTAACGTGATAGGTGGAATTTCGACGGACGGATCATTCGAGTGGTCTAATGACTCCAACAAACGTTTGACACTCAGTCGTGAATACTCCCCAAACTTTCTAGAATATCTGGCCCCAAGAGTAGCTTGGCTTGAAAGTTACAGATAAAGATTCGATATGAATTCATCTATAAACAATTTCAAAATTCGGGCCTACAGTCTCGTGGAAGTATTAGCGGCAAGCGCGATACTCTTAATGGCTCTTTCGGCGGTGTTAAGTTTAAGCTATGGAACAGTTGGTCAAGAAGAAAACAATAGAAGAGTTGCCCGTGGATATTGTATTCAGGAAAATGTAGCTCAACTATTCTGCCTTGGATTATCGCCAGACGACATTGTAAATATTTTACCAATTGGATCTGAAGGGATTGAGGTGGAAATATCAGACACAACTAGTCTTTTTGTTGATGATCTATTTCTAGAGGCCGTTGATGTAACGGTTAAGCTTAAACCAATAATGAGGGGTGCTGAACGTACAGATACGACTAAAAATATTCAAGTAAACGACAGTTTCAGAACACTTGGGCCAATTAAAATTTACCGCCCATCTTTTAGATAATTTTACGCTGAGATATGTTATGTTAAAAAAAGTTGCATTGGCTAATGTTAATACAGGGAAGGTAAGCTCTCTGGTTGTTGATACTGATGATGATTCTAAAGCTGTTTCCGGTTCAGGAAAGGCGACAAACGAGCATGCAAAGGTAACCACTATTGATGGCTTGGATGAAATAATTCATAGGCTCACCACTAAGAGGGCGAGCGTCGAGGATAAGTCGGTTCTTTTTTCTGGCGTTGCCCGATGTTTGCAAAGAAATATCCCGACAGTAAAAAGTTTTGAGCTTCAGGCTAATAGGGTGAAATCTCCAAAGTACAGGGGAATTATTGCTGAGGTGTCATATCAGATTTCGATTGGTGAAAAAGTAAGTGATGCACTTAGCCTATTTGAAGACGAGTTTGGACCTGAAATAATTGCATTAATTAGAGCAGGGGAGGAGTCAGGAAGACTACCAGAAATTTTTGCTGAGATTGGAAAATCTTCTAAAAAAACTCTTAGAATCTTAAAGAAGCTCAAGAAGGGTATGATCTATCCAGGCATCGTAATAACAATGGGAATAGGGGTTGTTATTACGATGAGCTACACGCTAGTACCTGCTGTATCAAAGCTTTATGGGGACTTAGGTGCAAATTTGCCGGGTGCGACCATCATGATGATGAGCATCTCTGATCTTTTGATTTCAAAACCTTATGTATTGTTGCTCCCTATAACCATATTGTCTTTAATAGCGAAAAAATGGTCCAAAATAATCAAGAATTCCATAGTTCAAAAAGGACTCACTGCATTACCTATTGTTGGTGGAATAATAAGAAAATCATCAGCAGCGGTAGCCTTTAGGTGCTTATCTCTTCTCTTAGAGTCAGGTGTTAGGATTAATAAAAGTCTTCAAATTACGTCTGCCAGTTCACCTCACATTTATCACAGAGAATTTTTTTCTCGAGTCCAGAACCACGTCAATGATGGCTTAGGTTTCTCTGAAAGTTTTTTAATGGAGTCCCACTGGTTAGGTGATGATGGAAGGAATGTATGTGGTATAATGGAGATTGCTTCAGAAACAGGATCAGCAACTGATATGCTCGAGGAAATCGCTGACGATTATGAAGAGGAATTGGATACCATTGCCAACCAAATTGATAAAGTGTTGGAGCCTGTAACTATTGTCATTTTAGGTGCACTCGTTGGGTTTTTAATTTATGCCATCTACTCTCCAATATTTAATTTGGGGCAACATATGCTTCCTGGATCAGACACGCCTAAAAGTCCTCCCCCGAAAGTACAAGTAGACTATTAGTGAGGGCCTAGGTTTTAATTACCCTTTCTAAGCTTTTAGTATCTCTTAATTAGCTAGATATACTAACAATAAAAACTATAAAAACCATAATTTAAACTTGCCATTGATATATAATTACCATATTATCAATAGGGGCAATAAAGCCACGCAAAACAAAACTTAACAACGAAAAAAACATGAAGACGAACATCGTCAAAAACGTCAAGGCTGGCTTCAGTCTTGTAGAAATGCTTGTAGTCATTGCGGTAATTGGAATTATCGCAGCGATTGCAGTTCCAACGATTGGTAATATTACTGATCAAGCAAATAATAGTAAGGCCAAAAGAAATGCACAAAACTTGGCTTCTGTCTGCGCTTCGGCCATTGCTGCAGGGGCTGATTTAGGTACATCAACAACCGTTAGTGGAATAATTAATCAACTTGTTGATACTGGTTTAACCGGGAGCAGTGACTCAGGTTTTGATAGTACAGTTTTCAAAGTGCCTAACTTAACAAATTCTGAGAAAATGGCTGCATCACAGTACCTTAGCTATGATGCACAGGCAAAAATGATTGTTTACTCTCCTAATTAAAATTCTAAGGCAAGGGATCAATTAAATAGGGTCTCTCATCTATCACATAGATTGAGAGACCCTTTTATATGAAAACTTTGATAGCAAAAAGAGTAAAAAATGAAGCAGAGCATTTTGAAAATAAATTATTCGAAAGCTTTTTCACTCGTTGAGCTCTTACTCGTTCTTGGAATTATTTCTATAATGGCAAGCATCGTCATTAACTCATTTTCTAATGCTGCCCAAGATTCTCGTAATGTTATAGCGAGACAACAACAAGCAACACTTCAATCAGCCGTCAATAACTGGGTGGCAAGTCAAATTGGTGGGTATGAAAACCCAGACCCTAACAATCCAGGATTTGTTATACAACGGTCTGTTAAATATGTGAAAAATAAATATAACTTTGCCGATAATTATTGGACGGACTCGCCATCTTCACCAAGAAAATCGAGATCGGATCTAGGTAGAATTGGTAGATTAGAGCTCATATCAAAATATCTAGATCAAGACACATATAACCATTTTCTGAATTATTCATCGGGCCAAAATTCTGATTTTATAATGAGTCAGGCGATGAACAAAACCGGTCAATATCTCATTCTTCCAAATTGGGGAGATTCTGATAATGGGTATTCAGTGTCTTATCCTAAGGTTAATTTATATCCGTGAATATCACGACAATACTCAACAGTGATATGTCAATTAATCATCATAGAGGATTCTCATTGGTAGAGGTTCTCGCTGCAGTTGCCATAATTGGTATAATTACGTTTCTAGCAATGCCTAATATCGTTGCAGTAAAACAAGATTCAGAAAATAATTTGGCGATATCTAGGGCAGAAGCAATCAACATTGCATTAGTGACCTTTATTCAGACAAATGGTCATAATAATGCAACGAATTACTGGAACCAGAGTAGCAGTGATCAGCATCGGTATTCTCTTCTTGCCGCCCATATGGCGTTTGCCCCTGCAATTATCGAAAATTATATGCCTATGGGTTATACCCTTCAATTACCCTCATCCATAGACCCTTTAAAAAAGGTCTCCTTGATAGGGCCTAGCGGAGAAATTCTCTATTAATTTTGCAATGTATAATCAATCAGAAAAGGGAGGCTCAAAAAAATGGCAGGGCTTTAGTATCGTTGAATTGCTTATCGTTCTTGCAATCATTGGAATAATCTCAAGCATTATCATCCCTCAGGTGGGTGGCGTTTTGCCGAATTCGAAAGAAGTCTTGGCACGTGAGTTTGTGGAGAAATTGAACAGAGCTTTAAAAAATCATGCTCAAACAAATTACCAAATCAAATATCCAAAAAATGATTTTATTGCAGGCGATGAAATTTTAATCGTGAGAACACTGCAGTGGAGAGATGAAGTTAATCCAGCCTCTGGAAGTCCCTACCTCAGGCAAGATTGGCATCCGGTAGTCAGTTCTGAATTGTTTGACTATAGATTAAATTGGAATGGAATGGAATTTGGCTTAATCCGACCCTCTGAAAAAGGTGTAGGGATAAAGTTGTCATTTGATGGTTCCGACTATGGTAGTAATTATCAATTTGAAAACGATTATGAACCAATAGGGGGGTAGTGATCTGATGTACGATCTTGGTAGAGGACAACGGTTTACTGGTAATGATGGTGTTTCAATGAGTTCTGATAATAACTCTTTAATCAATCAGCCAGAAAAGACAAAGATTTTGAGAAAATTAGATCAAGTGGATCAGGCCAGATCAATAGAGAGAATCGCGCATGATTCAGGTTTTATACCTCTGGATATTAATCGTGAGAGTTGTAGTGCAGAAGCTGAAAATATGCTTAGGAAGCTCGGTAGAGTTGCTTCAGGCGATTCACCTTGGGTCCCTGTTGGCAGTATGGGCCCTCTCATAATTATTGCTCATCATGACCCTGCCTGTGAGGATACTTGGGGAATACCGAACATTCTTTGCGTTAAAATAGTAATTAGTCTTGAAAAATACGCACTCATATTAGAGGACTTACAGTCTCGACTTGATCATAAACCTCTCTCGGCGATAAGCCCACTGAATGGGTTTTCATTTCCATCAGAAAGAAGAGATCCTCTCTCCATCATCGAATGGTTTGTTGAAAACTATCCATTGAATTCAAGTGAAACTCAAAATTGGTATAAATTAATTAGAGATAATCAAAAGCTTAACATTGAAGTGCCAGCCGATTATAAGGGGTTGCCTCGTCATTATGCTGTTGCTTTTTTTAGTCTCCTTGAGGAACAACCTTGTTTTAATCCTGAAGAAGTTCCCGTACAAAATTCATTTTCGGAACAATTATTAGAAAAACACGGTGTTTATCCGTTATTTGTTGGCCAAAAGTTTATTTATTTGTTGTGTGAAAATCCCAAAATCTACGAATTTGAGGACGAATGGTTGTCTGAGGGGCATGAACCTATAGAAATAATTCCTATAGTAGCTGATCCAGATTCAATTCGTTCTGCCATTTCGAAAAGCAGGGGGAGAACACTTGAGACAAATGATGTCATTGAAGTAAGTGAACTTCATTATTCAGAAGACCAAAACTTATTGGACATCGATCCCGTTGAAATAGCGGAGGTTAATCCATTAAATCCAAATGTATCACCTGAGGATATTATCAAGTGGGTTTTATTTAGAACTGTTTCAAGTAGAGGTTCGGACCTGCATGTTGAAAAATATTATAATACTGCACGTTTTAGGGCACGAATCGATGGAAGTTTGAAAACAATTCACTCATGTTCTGAGGAGCAGCTGCCACGGTTTATTGCGCTGTTTAAAAACTTTTCAAACATGGGGCATCAGCATCAAAATCTTCAAGATGCAAGATTTGGAATGAAGGTTGGTCGCAAACGTATTGACGTTAGAGTGTCAGCAATGCCTTGTCGGAAGGAAAATCAAAAGCTCACGATGAGATTCCTAGACAAGCAAGATGGAATTAAAGAGCTAAGTGAATTACATCTTTCAGAGAGGCAGTCAGGAATCGTTAATTCCACCATGAGTAGAGATCAGGGGCTTGTTCTTGTGACTGGACCAACCGGATCAGGAAAAACAACGACGCTCTATGCATTTATTAATTCAATAAATCAGGATGACATTAATATTCACACAATTGAAGATCCAATCGAATACGAGATCGAGGGTATTAATCAGACGCAGACAGATGAATTTCACGGTATAGATTTTGCGACTGGGCTTCGTGCGCTTTTACGCGCTGACCCAGATGTGATATTAGTTGGAGAGTCAAGAGACGAGGAAACTGCTACTGCAGCCATTAACGCGGCTCTGACAGGACACTTAGTTTTAACAACTTTACATGCCAATGATTCTCTGAGGGCGGTATCAAGACTAATATCGATGGGAGTAGAGCCTTATCTTCTAGGTGATGCACTTGCAATGAGTCAGGCACAGAGACTTGTCAAAAAATTATGTTCATATTGTAAGAGAGCAGTGCCAGTCAGTAATGAAATTCAAGATCTATTTCATAGAAATGGAATTATATATGACCAAACTAATGAACCTATCTATGAGGCGGATGGTTGTGAAGAGTGTGGAGGTAGCGGATTTTGGGAAGGGTTGCAATAATGGAAATGTGTCCAGTGAATCAACAGATTTCAGAGATGATATCCTGTGGATCCTCGATGGGTGATATGAGAAAGGAAGCTGCAAAACAAGGAGTTCTTTCACTTTATCAGGAAGGAATGAAACAGGTCCTTTTAGGTAATACTACCTTAAAGCAAATATCAAAGCTTTCGCATTTCGGAGCAATGCAATAAGAAACAGTTTTTAAGGGCGAGTCAATGTAAAGGTGCCGTGGTCGCCTCGATCTGATTGATATGAAGCTTCGATTTTATTAATGTTTCCTTTGCCTTGATGATTAAAATTTCCACCTAAACTTCCTAAGTCTTTTTCTCCATTAAACGTCCAGTTTTCATTTTTCTTATTAACAGAACATGTGATTCTGAAGCCTCCACTGATTACTCTTGCCCAAGTTGCCCAATAGTAGAATTCATACTGGCCATCTTTCTTTTCTTGGATGATACACTTGAGTTTACCAGTGTGACCGGTAGGAGTACTTTTCCACGATCCTGTCCAAGCCCCTGTTATATTGGAATGGGGAATGTCTGCGTTAAGCACGGCTTCATCCCACTGTTTTTGATATCTCGCACAATTAGAGAAACCACAAATAATGAGTAAAGGGATTAGCACATTTCTTATGAATTTAGGCATGGTTTTCAACAAAGTTATGAGAATTAAACTGGAAATGTTTAAGGGTAATTAAAAAATAATAAAATTGAATTTTATTTTAATCAATTTTTTCTGGAAGCATCTTCTTAATGGTATTATTATGAATATATCGAATTGCAAGTAATTCGTAATCAGGAAGTAATGATGCTTCGCTGCTTCTTGGTTTGGGGATAATTGAAGCAAGGAAAGGAATAAGAAATGTCTGAGGAAAAAACCAAAAATAGGATGGAGAAAAAGGTGGAAAGTCTAGAGGCAAGAATTAATGCTCTCGAAATTAAACTCGAAATTGAGAGAGAGGATCTTGATAAACTTAAAAAGGTCTCTGATAGAGATCACAGAAAATTAGAGAAAATCAGCCATAGTGGGCCTCCACCTCCAACCGCAGTGTCACCGGTTGGGCTTTAATTACCAAAAGGATAATAGTCCTGCTAAGGGAGATCGGGTGCTGAGGTCTCGCTTATGAGAATTAGTCGAGAGATTTCAACATAATATCATAAACTCTCTCAACCATACCTTTGCTTTCATCCAATAAACCGGCAGAAAGAAGGGCATTGTCTGAGAGTTGTTCAGCAATCATTTTTGCAAGTTCTGGTTGATCTTTTCTTGCAGTTTCAAGTTTTTTAATTAGCTCGTGTTTTGGATTAAGTTCAATCTCGACATTTTGCGAATCAGAGAAATCAGGATTCATCTGTTTCATCATTTGTTTCATTTGTGGACTCATCGCACCTCCAGGAATTAATGCAGCCGCAGGACTATTTATTAACCTTTCACTCGATTTAATGTCATTCACTTTTTCTCCAAGTGTTTCTTTCATCCAATCGCAGAGTGATTTCATTGAGTCCTCATTTAATCCTTCTCCCTCGCTATCGATTTGTTCAAGTTCGAGTCCAGACTTATCTATTGAAACCAGTTCCTTTTCTTCGTATTTGTTAAGGTTCCCTACAAGATATTCATCGATGGGTTCACATAGGAATAAAACCTCCAGACTTCTTGCTTTAAAAGCCTCTAGATAGGGGGCAGCTTCAATGCTTTCACGATCAGACGAGACTTGATAATAAATAGCATCTTGGGATTCTTTCATCCGGCTAAGATAATCATCGAGACTGGTCATTGTGCCCTTGTCAGTCATTGATGATTCAAATCGAAGAAGTTTAGAGAGCTCGTCCCGGTGATCGTTATCCGTTATAACGCCTTCTTTTATAAAATGACGGTATTGTTCGTAAAAATCATTGTAGTTTTCCTCATTAGATTTGGCTTCGCTCTCCAACAATTTAATGAATCTTTTTGTTATTAATCGATTCAGTTTACGGATGAGAGCACTATCCTGCATCGTTTCTCTGGAAATATTAAGAGGCAAATCCTCACTGTCGATGACACCCTTGAGAAACCTGAGCCAATCGGGCAATAGTCCTTTAGGCTGTCCATCGATAAGAACCTTATTACAGTAGAGGGCAACTCCAGGATCGATCTGACCAAAACCGAATTTTTCGGGGTTCTCCTTAGGAACAAATACTAACGAATTTATCATTAGAGGGGCATCAGCATTGAAATGTAATCGGTATCGAGGTTCATCAAAAGCCTTTGCCGCGAACTTATAAAATTCAGTGTACTCTTCCTCAGAAATCTCAGACTTTGATTTCATCCAAAGTGCTTCGATATTGTTAACCCTTTCACCGTTGAGCATGATGGGAAAGGGGACAAAGCTTGAATAGCTTTGAAGGACTTCCTTTACCCTGTCATTTTTTGAAAATTCCTCGTGCTCTTCCCGCAGGGAGATTGTGATACTCGTGCCTCTATTTTCTGTATTAATTTCGCTGATCTCGTAACCTGTCTTACCATCGCTCAGCCATGACAATGTGGTCGAATTTTCTTTCCATGATTTTGTTTTTACTTCTACGTCATCACTCACCATGAACGCACTGTAAAATCCGACCCCAAACTGTCCTATGAGGTTAGTTTCTTTCTGGGATGACTCGGAAATTGATTTTATGAAGTTTTTTGAACCAGAATGAGCAATGGTTCCTAGGTTTTCTATCAGTTCGTTTCCGTCCATTCCTATACCATGGTCAGAAATAGTGATAGTTTTCTTTTCTTCATCGGTTGTGATGTTGATCTGAAGTTCTAAATTGGGGTCGTTGATTTTATTTCCGGTTAACTCAGTATACTTCACTTTTTCAAGTGCATCAGCAGCATTTGAAACAAGTTCTCTAATAAATATTTCCTTGTCGGTATATAGTGAATTAATGACTATATCCAGAAGCTGTTGAACTTCGGCTTGGAATTCTTGTTTTTTATTTTCTTTACCCATTAGTGCGTGACTTTAAATTTTAAGTTTGTGTTGTCAACGAGACAAACAATAGTTTTGTATAATGAAATTTCGTATGAAGAATTTTCGCCTAATTTAATTTTATCATCATTGATTTAAATAAATCTAATATACTGAAAGCGCGTAAATAATAATCATAGGTAATAACTTGATATGATAATAACACTTTCCCCTGCAAAGACTCTTGACTTTGATGGCAATTGCTTAACTCAAAAACATTCAGATCCTGAATTTATTTCTGATTCAAAAGTATTGGTGAATGGATTGAAAAAAATTAGTCAAAAAGATCTTGGTGAATTGATGAGCATAAGTGAAAAACTATCAAAATTGAACTTTGATAGATACCGAGCTTGGTCAACACCTTTTAATATTGATAACTCGAAACAGGCTTTATTGGCTTTCAAAGGGGATGTGTATACTGGGTTTAATCTAGAGGATTGGAGGGCAGGAGATTTTGATTTTGCTCAGAAAAGATTACGAATACTCAGTGGATTGTACGGTTTACTAAGGCCACTTGATTTGATTCAAGCATATCGTCTAGAAATGGGGACTAACTTTAAAAATAAAAGAGGAAAAAATCTTTATGAGTTTTGGGGCAAAAAATTAACATCAGCCCTGTCTCAAGCTATCAGTGAAACTAAAAGTAAGGCGTTGGTCAATCTGGCCTCTAATGAATATGCTAGTGCAATCGATCTTAATAGTATCGAAGTGGACGTAATCACTCCGACCTTTAAGGATTATAAGAACGGTAAATATAAATTTATTAGTTTCTATGCAAAAAAAGCTAGAGGGATGATGGCTGATTTTATTATCCGTAATAAAATCAAGACGCGATCAAAATTATTGGAATTTAACACTGACGGTTATTACTACTGTCAAGAATCATCCACGCTCGACGAGCCTGTGTTCTTAAGGGACTAAAATTTATTATTTTGAATAATAGATTTTAACTTGATCAAATAATTTTTTAGTAAGTGATCTTCAATTGCATTAGGGAGTCTTTTAATGATTTCTTTGATGTGTGACTTAGGAGTTTTTCCTGTCGGGTCAAGATAAAGAAGGAGACGATTCCAGGCGCTTATATCTTTATGAATATTCCCAGAAGGGTCAATGTAATGTAACTCACCAACATGATGGAATCTTGAGACCCTAGGGGGAGTACGGGGCACAATGTCGTGTCTATTAACTATACGAAAACTTCTACCCTTGGATATGTAATCATAGAGTCGACGAAAGTTTTTACACCCTACACGAGGTGATCCAAAAGTATAAACGAGGTGAGGTTTTATTTCTTGATGGAACATATGAGCAGCAAAAATATTTGCTATTGCACCTCCAAGACTATGACCCGTGATAATAATTTTAGAATTCGCATTGCTTATGGCTCTAATTTTAGAAATTAAGTCCTCAGCAATTTCGGATATTCCAAGATTGAAGCCCCTATGTACCCGATCTTTTGATTGAAATGGTCCACTGCAGAATTGTGCATCAATATTTTCTTGCCATAGATCTATATCGAATTCGCTACCTGTAAAAGAAACCACGGTCACGTCATCAGATGAAGCTACAAAACCTCTAGCGTTATTATTATCAAATGGTGAAACTGATAACATGTTCCATTCTTCAACCAGTTTATGGCCGATTAGCTCTTTGGGTAAGTACGCAGCTTCAGATAATTGACAACAACTGTAGGCGTTATTTAGGCTGAAACCTAAAGCGTTGAGGTCGAATTTTAACATGTCACTACTGTAAATGTGATAAATTTGGTGAGGTCAGCTTTGGGTTTTGAGAATTTCAATCATGGCCTGCCCCATCCCTTCTCCAATTAGCCAATACGTCTCGGCATTGCAACACCAGTGATACCTTATTGGGCGTGGCGAAACGGAACCATCACGAAAAAATCCACGTGTTTCAACGTAGCGAGTTGAATGTTTAAATTCTGGTATTTCGGTTACTGCTTTTTGAGAATTTATGATCATAAGTCGCCTGTCTATAGATTGATCCCATCCACCGAAGCCACTTCCAGCTATGACGAAAGGAAGATTGTTTGCATTGAGGTCCCTTCTTACGTCTTTTATCAAATTGATAAGATTCTTTTTGTACTCTTTTGAGTCTTTCATGCTACATCCATCATTCCATCCTTGATGCCAACCAAATCCAGCTAGTTCCAATTTTCTGCCTTTTAACGCCGGAAAGTATTTGTCCACGTTGGAGATTACGTCTTTGGTTTTGCTTATCAGGTGATCGTACTGAACCCCTATATTGTCTCCTCTCGGTTCATTATCTTTGGGTCCTGAGCTTGGTGGCCTCCAGGGTCCAGCAAGACTGGTTCCACCAGGACCAAATTTCAGAAGAATGATAGGTTCGTCTAAATGGTCGCCAAGCAACCAACCAAAGCCTAGTTCAGGTCCTATTGAACCTCGTCC
>NZSO01000004.1 GCA_002696885.1 Verrucomicrobiales bacterium
AAATCAAAAATAAGGAGAATAATAGCGATCAGCCATGCCCACCTTCCCCACTCTTTGAGCCATTCCCCATCTCGAGGAAAGGCATCTT
The DNA here is from genome assembly GCA_002696885.1 of Verrucomicrobiales bacterium. Taxonomy (GTDB): domain Bacteria; phylum Verrucomicrobiota; class Verrucomicrobiia; order Verrucomicrobiales; family DEV007; genus EC70. The sequence continues at coordinate 89 of NZSO01000004.1, forward strand.
CAAAAGCCGAACCCCAAATCAAAAACGGAACAACAAATGATAATGTTAAAAAGACTAATATCCAAACTAGACGCATAAGGTAAGTTTTATTATTAAGAGATAGCTTTAATTAATTATCTGAATAAAAGAATAATGCCAGCATCGAAATCAATAGATATTGAAAAACTTCCCGACATTGCACTTGAATGCATGGATGATGCAAAGTTTCCCGTGTTAGCAACGGTAGGAAATAATCAGCCAAGAGTACGACCTGTATCTCCAGTGAAAACTGAACGGTTCACCGTGTACGTTGCCAATCTTAAGAAATATGGAAAAACAAAAGAAATTGAAGACAATCCAAGAGTCGAACTTTGTTACACTGCCACGAATCATGATCAAGTTCGAATCACTGGTTTGGCGGAACCTCTTTCTGACAAGGATTCAATAATGGAAATTTGGAATTCTAATGCTCTACTTCGAAAATTCTTAGTTTCTCCAGATAACCCCGAGCTTATTATCTATAGAATTACGCCTAACCATGTTCGCTTCATGCGAGAATGGGCTCTCGAGTACTATGATGTTCCTATTTCTTAAGATCCGAAAAAAGACATTCCGAAGTACATTAGTGCGATCAGAATAAGAATTATTATTCCGCAGGCCTTGGCCCCTTTCCAAGGTGTAATATCAACATCATTAGTATAAGTCTGTTCATATGCCTCTTTTCTTGGATTAAATGCAGCCATCAAAATCATAATTAATGAAATAATTACGAAATTGATCGCAGCTAAATGCAACCAGTGCAATTCGTAGCCAAATAAATTATTCTCTCTAAGCAATCCAAAATAACCCCAGAAGACAAATCCAAATACGATCGCCGTTAGTGCTCCTTGTGAAGTCACCCTCTTGTGAAAAATTCCCATCAACACAACGGCTAACAATGGAATGTTATAAAGGGCTGCTAAATTCTTCATGAGATCAAAAAGCCCATCAAAACCTTTTGCTTTTAAAACATCGATCATTGGAGCAAGTACAATTGCACCGATGGCAATGAGAATCCCAAAGATTTTTCCAACCCTCACCAATTGCTGATCTGTTGCATCAGGCTTTAGTACCCCCTTATAAATATCGATGCTAAATAAAGTGGCCGCACTATTCAAACTGGAATTAAATGAACTCAGTATTGCTCCAAAAATTACAGCTGCAAAAAAACCAAGCAATGGTGCTGGCAATACTTTATCAACCAGGGCGCCATATGAATCATCAGCCTCAATAGCATCTCCAAATATATGCCAAGCAATAATTCCTGGAAGCACCAAATACAAAGGACCTAAAAGTTTCATTCCTGCGGCAAAAAGCACTCCTTTCTGTCCCTCTGCCAAGCTTTTAGATGCAAAGGTTCGTTGAACAATAGCCTGATTAGTGCACCAGTAATATGTTGTAATCAATAACATACCAGTAAAAAGAGTTGAGAACGGAATGTTCTCATTCTCTTTTCCAATCGGAGTAAGTCGTTCAGGATTGTTCTCAAGTAAATAAGAAACTCCAGCCCCAAAACCGCCACCTCCGGCCAGCTCATTTCCAACAGCAATGATGCCCAAGACAGGAATAAGAAGCCCTCCGATTAATAACCCTATTCCATTTAGAGTATCTGAAAAAGCTACAGCCTTTAAACCACCGAAGATTGCATAAATGCTCCCAACGACACCTAACAATATTACAGTTGCCCACAACGCCGCTGACTGATTACCACTAAATATTCCAAAATCAGCTATTCCGAAAACCTTAATCATGAATAAGGCTCCAGAATAAAGAACAAACGGAAGTAAATTCGTAAGCAAAGACAACAACAATAGAATTGATACCGTTGCCCCTACCGCTTTTGAATATCGTCTTTCAAGAAACAGAGACACGGTTGCCACTCCTCCCTTCAAATATTTTGGAAGAAACACCAGGGCCATCAACACAATGGCTATGGATGACCATACCTCCCAGGCCATAACTTGCATTCCATTTGCAAAGGCACCTCCATTAAGACCAACAAGCTGTTCGGTTGATAGGTTAGTTAAGAGCAATGAACCACCGACAACAATCCACGGCAAACTTCTTCCTGCCAAGAAATACCCTGTCGATGTGTTTTGGTTGTCTTTTCTGGTTGCCCTCCAAGAGAAATATCCAACCAGTCCGGTAAACAATAAAAATGCAAATAATTGAATCATATGTGTGGGAGTTATGAGCGATAAGTTAGAGCTCTTTTATCTGAATATCTTTATACCATGCTTCTGCAGGCGGACCAGAATGAATTTGCAAACCAAACCGACCGTTTCTTGGAATTTTGCTTTCACTGGCATTTTCGAAGTATCTTGTGGCAAGTGCTCCGTTAATCCAAATAGTGATAACGTCACCTTCCGCTCTGATTCTAAATTCGTTCCAACTATTTAGATTGGTAGCTTTCTGTGTAGGATTAGAAACATTCGTAAGGAATTTTCTTCTGCGAGATTCATCATAGAGAGCCCCCCAGATTGAGACCTTTCCCATCATTCCTATATCAGACTGGAATCCAATCATCTCATGATGATTAGGAATCCTCTCACTCCAAAATTGAACTCCTGCATTTTTTCCCTTTCCCACAAGTTTGGCCTTAAATTTCAAATCAAAATCTTGATAAGACTTATTTGTCACGAGAAACTGATTCTTAGGAATTTTTTTCTCTAAACTTCCAGCCACAATGGCTCCCTTCTCCACTCTGAACCACTCTTCACTCCCCTCCCAACCCTTTGTGGTCTTTCCATCGAATATTGGTTCATATTTATTTATCTTAGGATATAGAAATTGGACACATACCGGACACGGAACTGGTATGGGTGATCCAATAGGCTCAATGGCCCCGTCATCTGGATTAATTTTAAAAACTCTGACGTCATTACTATTCTGCCCCCCAGCAATGAGGTATTGACCCGTAGGATCAATGCCAAAACCACGAGGTGTTTTAACGCCAAGGACTTGGATCTCTACCAACTTCATCATTCCTGAAGTTTCGCTAATTTCGAACACTGCAATACTATCATGTCCTCGATTGGAGCAATAAAGAAATCTTCCACTCGGATGCATCAGCAACTCAGCAGTCGAATTTCTTTTATTAGCATGTGAGCCAGGCAGAGTACTCAAGGTTTGCACCTCTTTCAATGCTCCTGAGGTTGAATCAAATTCAAAGGCTGTAACTGATGAAGTTATTTCATTGTTTGTATATCCATATTTACCATCCGGAGAAAAAGCAAAATGTCGTGGTCCATTGCCTGGTTTAACCTTTGCAAAGCCAGGTTCATTAACAGTTAATTTTCCTGCTTCAGAATCGAAATCATATATGACCACCTTATCCAAACCGAGGTCAGCACAGACAACATATTTACCACTTGGATCAATATCAATTGAATGTGCATGGGGAGACTTTTGTCTCGGAAGAATACTAGAGCCAGTATGTTGTATAAATGAAGAAAGTTTTAATTTTCCCTTTTTATCAACAGATACTCCCCCAACACTGCCTCCAACATAGTTGGCAAAAAACACATGTCGACCAGCCTGGTCAGAGGATATATGACAAGGAGCTCCTCCTTTAGTCGAAATTCGATCAGATACAATCAATGAACCGTCACTAGCATTGATTGAATATGATACAACAGAGCCACTAGGCTCACCCTCATAATCATTAGTTTCTTCAACGGCCAAAAGAAATTTTTCATTCGGTAATATTGTAAGGAATGAAGGATTATCCCCTTTAGCTGCGAGTACTGGCTTTGTTAGTTGACCAGTTTTTAAATTCAATTTTGCACTGTAGATGCCTTCACTGTCTTTATCTCTTGTATATGTACCAAAATAAACCCATAACTCGTCCCCATTAGATTTTGTAAGCGGCAAAGTAACTATAGCGACTAAAAATAGAAATAGTAATTTCATCATATTATCAAACTTATTAAGCGATAGGATATCAAGCTAAACATTCTATGATCGCGAGATTTAAATTAAATAAATTTTTTAAATCTTTATTACCAATTTAAACCTCGCTGAATCCCAAGCAAATCATTGAGACCTCAATACGAAAATTCATAAAAATGAATCTGATTTATCGATAAGAAAACAGAATATTTATTGAAAGTACGATAGAAACTAATATAAATCATGAGTGCGTTTTAACGCCAAAATAAAAGAGCGTTAATAATTCTAATGAAATCTGCAACAAGCATTAAGTTTTTTAAATCATTAGTTACATTCGTTCTGTTATTAACCTCGTTTGAGCTTACTAATCAAAACTCACACGCTCACAGCTTTCAGACTAACCTTTATCCTGATATAGAACTTAAAAGTGATCACTTGGTCATAGAATTATGGATTGCTTCGTTTTTATTTCCTCCTTTTGAAGACATAAGATATGGAGACAATATAGCCAGACCTACCTTAGAAAATGCTGGCAACAATGTTATCGATTTTTTTAATTCAAAATGCCCTGTCGAAATCAATGGTAAGAAAACATCACCAACCATAGAGTGGCTAAAATTTGAGGAAATGGATGAAGTTTCACATCTAGGAGAAACGGCAGACATTACTATGGCAAAAATGCTCTTCAAATACCCAATCAATGAAGAAGTCCGTAAGATAAAGTTTAGTTGGGGTTTATGGTTTTCAGAGAATTCAGTTAGAGTCATCAATGAGGAAGAACAGGAAGAAGTTTCCCACAACCCGAACGTCCTAGACATGCTAATATTCGTGGATGGCGATGCCCATCCCATGTATCTCACCAAAGAAGAGCCAGAATATGTCTGGCACGCACCGGCAAAAACTTACAATTCCACAATCACTAATAATTCAGTTAACGACGTCGATGCTCCAACCTTTTTTGCCGTACCGTCTTTGTCCATTCTAATATTGATCATTGGTTTTCTACTTACAGTATCTCGGCCTAAAGGCAGGCCAATTTTACGTCTGAGCATAATTTCTATAAGTCTTGCCGTAGCAATATTCTGCAGAAACACACTTACAGTAAAAACACCTCTAGTTTTAAATAACTCCACCAAAAAACTTGAACCTAATGAGGCAATTGATGAATTCACTAAACTCCATAGAGGCATCTACAGAGCTTTTGATTCAGAATCGGAAGATGCCATTTACAATAATTTGGCAAAATCTGTTTCTTCAAAATTAATAGGTCCTTTATATGAAGAAATATTCCAAAGCTTGATCATGAGAGAGGAAGGAGGGGCTGTTTCAAGAGTCAACAAAATTGATTACTTAGACTTAAAAGCAGTACCTGAAAACAACTCAACTAACTATAACATATTCTGTAAATGGCAGGTTCATGGAAGCGTTCGACACTGGGGCCATAATCATTTCCGCAGTAATGAATATGAGGCCGAATATATTTTATCGACCGAAAACAACCTTTGGAAAATTGCTTCATCGTCCGTAAGCCTGCAAAAAAGAATCAAACCGCCAAATGAAAAATGAAAATTTAATCCTTCAAATCAAGGATCTTCATTTTCAATATCCATCAGGCGATTTCAAAATGAAGGTTTCTGATATTCAGATCACTAAGGGAAGTAAAATTGCAATTTCAGGAAAAAGTGGCTCTGGTAAAACTACTCTAATTAATCTTATTTCAGGCATACTCAAACCACTATCAGGCCAAGTGCTTTTCTTTAATGAATGCATTACTGAAATGAACGATAAACAGGTCAGAAATCATCGCATAACAAATATTGGCTTTATATTTCAAGAGTTTGAACTTCTTGAGTACCTGAGCGTAATTGACAATCTACTGCTGCCATACAAAATCAATCAAACACTGGATCTTACCAAGGAAGTTATTGAAAAAGCCAAAGAGACTGCCAATAGAATTGGAATTGGAAGCAAGCTAAAAGATTACCCAAAACAGCTCTCGGGTGGAGAACGCCAACGACTTGCCATAGCGAGAGCGCTGATTACCTCCCCTCCCCTAATAATTGCAGACGAACCCACTGGTAATCTTGATGCAAAAACTTCAAGTGTTGTAATGAATGAAATCACAGAGCAGCTTTCTCAAACAAATTCAACGCTTTTAATGATCACTCACAATAACCATCTAATTTCATCATTTGATGAGATTATTGACATTCAAGACTCACCGAAAATTTCTACTCAGCCATAAAAGAATTATTACAGATTTCATGGAATCATATCCTCTACCATAAGGTAAGATCCACTATACTAATTGGAGCACTAACTTTAACACTAGGCCTACCAATTACGACTAAACTTGTTTCAGATGGTGTATCCAAGAGTCTACTCGCAAGAGCCGAAACAACACCATTGATATTTGGAGCAAAAGGAGATCGATTCGATCTTACACTTAGTTCTTTATTCTTTAGGGGCAGCTCTGCAGCAAAAATCTCCATGAGAGATTATCAAAATTTAAGGCATGAAAATCGAGGACTTGCCATTCCATTGAATTTGGGATTTTCGGCAAAAGATTATCCTATAGTGGGCACAATTCCTGAATATTTTAAATCGCGAAACCTGAAGCTTGAATCTGGAACTTTACCCCTAAGAAATGGTGAAGTTACAATCGGTAATTCATGCGCCCAGAAACTTGGATTAAACCAAGGAGACTTCATTTTGACCGACCAAGTTAACTTGTATGATTTATCAGCAAGCTATCCTATTAAATTGAAGATCTCAGGAGTTTTAGAAAACTCAAAAACTGCTGATGACGAGGCGTTATTCGTAAACCTACAATCATCTTGGATTATTGAAGGAATAGGTCATGGGCACATCAAGCTGGATAAAAAGACATCAAAAGAGAATGTTTTATCATCAACCGACTCATCTATTACAGCTAACGCATCACTGGAGAATTATATAGAAATAAACAATCTAAATATTGATCAATTCCATTTTCACGAAGAGAAACAAAACCTCCCGATTTCATCAGTTCTTTTATTTCCAAATAACTTCAAAGATAAAACGATTCTTAAGGGTAATTATAATAACCATCTAACGCTTCAATCTTTAATCCCCACTGAAATTGCAGACGAAATCATTAATGTGATCTTCAAAATGAAGAAATTATTAAATGCGTCATTTATTCTGAGTGGAATTGCGGCAGCCTTATTTCTTATATCTTTGTTACTTATCTCTCTACAGTTGCGAAAAAAAGAATTCAAAACTCTTCACTTAATTGGTTGTGACCGGCTTACTGTCATTTTTCTGTATTTTGGAGAATTAATGACACTGATCGTAATTTCCCTGCTTTTGTCAGCTACATGTGCTGTAACGTTAAAAAGCTTGCTAGTCGGTCTGATTGTCTAAAAATTTCTAAATTGTTAAATTTTGCCATTAAATTAAAAATTTAACGATGACAAATATTTAAGTATGGTTTAATTTATAGTTATGAAGTCAAAAGCTAGACTTTTAATGATAGCAGGAGCCTTAATCCTCCTCAGCTCATGTCAAACGTACAAGGTTTCATTAACCTATAATCCACCAAGCTTTAATGACCGCGTTCTCAAGGGTGAACCAACCATCAAAATTGATAAAATTAATGATGTAAGAAAACTTCGTGGTGCTGAACTTGGTGCCATAAAGAATGAATTCGGGATTTCTATTAAATCTATTTCAGCAAAACAGCCTATCAGCGAAATAACAAGAACCGCTTTTTCACATGCGCTGAAAAGCAGAAACCTTCTAGCCGAAAAAGATGCTAAATACGTTCTTCAAGCAGATGTGCTACAATTTGAATGCAGCCAATATTCCACTCAAAATGCTGAATGCAGAATACGTGTCCATCTTTATCAAGCCAAAACAGGAAGGTTGATTTATAGTCAATACTATTACTCCACTAAAACCAAAGTTTCGGCGAATGTGTCATACTGGTCGAACGTTGACGAAATTGCGCAAGTTGCCTCTGAAGCATTACAAGATGTAGTGGACCGGGCTATTGATGACCAGCGACTCAGAAGAATGCTTCAGTAGGCAAGTCTGAGGTTCTCGCGACTATATGTAGTTACTCAAAACTGACCAAATACCCACAAATAGAATCATTGCTGAACTAAGCCAGAAGGCAACCTCATAAACCCCTCCTGTCTTAATGTCAGAATTCTTGCGCTCCTTCTTGAATATGATGGCGGCATAAAGAACCACCAAAAGTATAATCGATGTTGATACCCCTCCCACAACAATCATCCATACAGGCTTCTCAAACAGCAAATGAACTAAAGCCCACACTATTGGAATGACGACTGCAAGTATTCCAAACCAAATCTTTCTCGATTTATAATTTTCGAAATTGAGTACCCCCACCCTTCCGAATGCATCTGCAAACTGCCGGGTCCAGGCACCTAGTGCTGAGAACGCCGTAGAAAAGAGCACCACAAAAGCTCCAAAGTAGAAAAAAGGTTCAGCCCATGCCCCCAAAGTTGCAGTGTAAAGATTAGAGAGATCTTCAAGAAAAACCTTACCTCCAACATTAAAATCACCTTTTCCATAAAGCAAAGCAGATCCAAGCAAGAAAAAGGCAACAGTCACAAGAGTGTATACAACCATCGCGAAGATGGCATCAATATACATGACTTTTATCCAGCCTCTGGCTCTTCTATTCCATTCTTCAGTACCATCGTTTGGTCCGGTATTTGAGGCATACCCTTTTTCTATTAACCAATAATTATAGGCCATGATTTCATCCCCACCAACACCTGTCAGCCCAAAAGCACCAATAACTACGATCGTCATACCTGCTCCTTCGGGTATTTTAAATTGCAAACCAGAAGTGATGTTAGCAATCGAAATCGCTGCTTCTGTATTTTGTAATGCAATCAAAGAGAAAAAGGTAAAAATGGTAAATAATCCGATCATTGATACAGCCAAGACTTCAAGGATCTTGTAATATCCTGATACGACGATTGAAGAAATTGCTATTACGACAATAACAAGCCACCAAATTTCCGATAAACTTGGAAACGCCATATTAAGCAATACTGCGACCAGACCAACTATTGCTCCAACTTGAAGAAACTTAATTAACATTAGGCCTAACCATGTCCATATGGTCCAATTAGCTTTACCAATTTTGGGACCAGGCAATGAATTAAATGAAGCAAAAGTGGTTTCACCGGTCATGATTGCTCTTTTTCCAAATTCTAATTGAACGGCTACTTTCACGAGGCAACTAACCAAAATAACCCACATCGCGATGAAGCCTGCTTTTGCCCCAAGCTGCGTGGTTGCAATTAATTCACCGGACCCAACGATAGAGGCGGATAATATGAAGCCAGGCCCTAAATGCTTTAAAGTTTTCCCCAAGGTTTTCGGAGGATCAATGATTTTTGATTTATCTAGAGAGTAAGGGTCTTGGGATTGCATACTGTGGAGTTTCCGTATAGCGTGATACTAAGAGCCAAACAAAAAAAGACAAATTTCTATGCCAATTCTCATGAAATGGACTTTTATAGTCAGTATTTGCCTATTTTGTAATGTATCAGGCACCCCACAAATAGATTTTTTTGAGAAAAAAATTAGGCCTATCCTCATTAATGAATGCTATCAATGTCACAGTGAGGGACAAAAAATCGAGGGGAACCTGAGATTAGACTGGAAAGGAGGCTGGCTGAATGGCGGAGACTCAGGACAAGCTATTATCCCCGGGCAACTAGGTAAAAGTCTTTTTATTCAAGCCATCAGGCATGGAAATGAAGAACTAAAAATGCCACCAAAAAAGAAATTAACAGCACAACAAATCGAAGATCTAGAAAAATGGGTTGTGATGGGCGCTCCTGATCCAAGGATTTCTGAAAAAAAATCTGCAGTGCAAAAAAAATTAAATCTTAAAGCATCAAGACAGTACTGGGCTTTTCAACCTATAAAGGACTACTCCACCCCGAATGTTTCAAACATTAATTGGCCAAATAATAGTATTGATCATTTCGTTCTATCAGAACTCGAAAAACAAAAATTATCCCCCTCAAAGAAAGCTGACAAGATGACTCTTCTTAGAAGAATTCATTACGACCTTACAGGCTTACCGCCAAACGCAAAAGAAATCGACAGTTTTTTAAGTCTAGAAGACTCAAAAATAAAAGCTGCGATTGAAGAGAAAATTGCAGAACTTTTACAAAGAAAAGACTTTGGCATTAGATGGGGGCGGCACTGGTTGGATGTTGCCAGGTATGCAGACTCAACGGGTGGAGGAAGAACTTTACTTATGAATGAAGCGTGGAGGTATAGAGACTATGTCATTGATTCATTCAATAGTGATAAACCATACAACGACTTTATCAGGGAACAAATTGCAGGCGATTTGATGGCCAGTTCATCGAACGAAAATAAAGTAGAACGATTAATATCAACTGGTTTTTTACTTCTAGGTCCAACTAACTATGAATTACAGGACAAAACCATTCTTGAAATGGATATCATTGATGAGCAACTGGACACAATCGGTAAAACATTCATGGGCCTTACTTTGGGGTGTGCTAGATGCCATGATCACAAATTTGATCCTATTTCCACAGAAGATTATTATGGCCTTGCAGGGATATTTAAAAATACAAAGTCAGTAATTCATAGCAACGTATCAACATGGAATAAAAGAACCCTGCCTCTATCAAAGGAAAATGAAGAGAAAAATAAAAATATTCTCAAATTAATCGGCGATCTAGAAAAAAACATCAAAGATTTAGAAAGCCGATTGGACAAAACTTTCACCTCAAGTAAGAATTTGGTTGGCATAGTAATTGACACCCCTGACGCAATAATTGAAGGGCAATGGATTAAATCGACTTCAGTAAATGGTTTTATCAACTCAGATTATCTTCATGACGACGCAAAACAAAAAGGGCAAAAATCAATAACTTATCCATTTACAGTCCCATCTTCTGGAAGATATGAAGTAAGAGCATCTTACACCAATGGGACTAATAGAGAACCGAAGACCCCATACTTGATTAAGCATGATGGAGGAGAAACTAACGTGCTTATCAATCAGGAAATGCCTCCACCTATCCAGGGATCCTTTATATCATTAGGGCATTTTAATTTCACAAAAGATGCAGCCTACCATGTTGTGATATCAAATGAGAATACAAAGAAGGTGGTAATCGCTGACTCGATCCAAATCCTTAGTCAGGAACAATTAGAATTATCCACCCCAATAATTGCAAAATCGGAAAAAAAGAGCTCCGACATAAAGAAGCAAATAAGTTCTTTAAAATCAAAAATTCAAAATCTACAAAAACAAAAACCAAAAAAAGTAGAGATAATCGCAGCGCAAGATCATAAAACTTCTGATGACATCAACATCGCAATCAGAGGTAATGTTCATAACAAAGGACCAAAGACACCGCGCCAATTTATAGAGGTCATAAACTATGGTGAAAGGCCTAATTTTGATAAAAAATCAAGCGGACGCCTTGAACTAGCAAATTGGATAGCAAGTAAAGACAACTCACTAACGGCTCGAGTCATTGTTAATAGAGTTTGGTACCATCTGTTCGGAGAAGGGATAGTAACGAGTTTGGATAATTTTGGGCACATGGGAACAAAGCCCAGCAATCTTAAACTACTAGACCACTTATCTATTCGATTGATCCATAACAACTGGTCAATTAAATCTTTAATCAAAGAAATAATGCTCTCAAAAACCTATCAAATGGATTCAGTGGACGATCCATCTAAATCCGAAATTGACCCTGAAAATATTTATCTATGGAGACAAAACCCAAGTAGACTAGATGCAGAGGCAATCAGAGATACCATATTATTTGTTGGTAATAACTTGGCCCCTTCTGAGGGTGGCCCATCAATAAAACCTGGCACCAAAACAGAGTATGGATATGTATTTAATTCTCAAAAAAGAAGCATCTTCAACCCAGTGTTCAGAAATACTCTGCCTGAGATAATGCAAGTTTTTGATTTTGCAGACCCCAATATGGTCACAGGCAAAAGAACCACCAGCAGCGTCCCAACCCAAGCTCTATATATGTTGAACAGTTCATTTATCAAAGAAAACGCAACGAGTGCCTCAAAAACAATAATGATGAGTGAAAATATTAGCACTTCAAAAATAGAGGAAGCTTACAAAATAGTATTAGGAAGACTTCCAACGGCAAAAGAAAATCAAATTATAGAAAATTATTTAAGTTCTGAGGAAGATGAATTAAAAGCCTGGACCAACATATTCCAAAGCCTATTTTCAAGTATAGATTTTCGCTTCGTTAATTGATGAGAGGTTATAAAAAATATTGGATCTCGTAATTTTAGATATTATGATATTTAACTGAATGAATCATTTTCACCTAAATCGCAGACAGACTTTAAGCAATATTGCTTGTGGATTTGGTGGATTGGCATTGGGGGCGCTTGCTCACAGAAACACGGCACAAGCTAGCCCTTTATCACCCAGTATATTCCACCATCAACCAAAAGCCAAAAGGGTGATTTTCATTTTTATGGCAGGCGGAGTTAGTCATCTCGATTCTTTTGATTACAAAGAGAACTTAGTAAAACATGATGGTGAAATGATGAGGTTTGACGACGCACGAACTCTTGCCAAAACCCGTAAGATCATTAATCACCGCGTCATGAAGCCTCTTTGGAAATTTAAAAAATACGGAGAGTCTGGAAAAATGGTTAGTGAACTTTTTCCACACATTGCAAATCATGTAGATGATTTATGCTTTCTAAAAGGGATGCATACCAACGGCATAGCACATGGGCCAAGTACGCTTTTCCTTCACACCGGTAACATCAACCTAATTAGGCCCTCAATGGGATCATGGGTTAATTACGGACTTGGATCAGAGAATGAAAATCTACCCGGATTTGTTAGTATAGGCCCATCCATGGGAAATGGTGGCCCAAGAAACTTTAGTAATGCATTTCTACCTGCAAAGTATCAAGGAACACCTTTGGGTAGAGCCGGTATCCCAGCAACTGAAGCAAATATAAAAAACCTCTCTAATCAAAATTTAAGCTTAAGAGAACGATCCAAACAATTTGATCTTTTGAGAGAACTGAACGCTGAACAATTATCACGTTCCAAGAAAGATGACCAATTGAATGCAGTTATAGAATCTTATGAGCTCGCATGGAGAATGCAAAACAATGCTCCAGACGTTCTTGATATTGGTAATGAATCTAAATCAACCTTGAAAATGTACGGTATTGGTGAAAAACATACCGACAATTTCGGCCAATATTGCCTTAAAGCTCGTAAGCTTAGTGAGGCTGGTGTGCGTTATGTTCAAATTAATTACACTGATAACACGAACAATCCTGCATGGGATCAGCACTCTAACATGCCTAAGCATATGGAGCATGCTAGAGCAACGGACAAACCAGTGGCAGGCCTCTTAGCAGACTTAAAACAACGAGGATTGCTTGAAGACACCATTGTGTGGTGGGGAAGTGAATTTGGTCGAACCCCTTACGCTCAAGATAAAGGAACAGGCCGAGATCATAATTCCGATGGATTCACTGTTTGGCTTGCTGGAGGAGGTTTCAAAAAAGGAATTTCTTACGGAGAAACTGATGAATTCGGTCATCATGCCGTTACCGGAAAGGTTCATATGCATGACCTCCATGCAACAATACTGCACCAACTTGGACTAGATCATGAAAATCTCACTTACAGGTATGATGGAAGAGATTTTCGTTTAACTGATGTCCACGGCAAGGTCATCCACAAGATTCTTAGCTAAACAAGCACATTCAGCTTTCTTCGAGCATTTCTTTCATTCGTGAAAAATATGCCTGAGCATCTCCATCCTCCAAAGGAGCGCCAACAGCTTCATCACTACTCATCACATCAATGTATGTCGGATCTAGCTCTTCCAAAAAAGAACTGGGTTCACCTCTAATAACCTCTCCATACTTTTTTCTGTTAACACAATAACTCATTGTTAACCTTTCCATCGCACGTGTCATACCCACATAAAAAAGTCGCCTTTCCTCTTCTTTAGTACCCTCCTCTAATGAGCGTTTATGTGGCAAAATACCTTCCTCTACTCCAACCATGTATACAGCTTGAAATTCAAGCCCTTTAGCCGCATGAAGCGTTATCAAACTCACCCCACCAATAGATTCGTCTTCTTCATCACGATCTTGCTGGAGAGCAATATCATCAAGAAAACGCTCTAATCCATTTTTTTTCCCTCTTGCCTCGTATTCTTTCATTGAATCAATAAACTCAAATATATTATTTCTCCTATTTTGAAATTCAGAGTCTGTCTTACAAATTCTTGCCAAATAATCGACAAAGCTTATCTCTTCTACAAGCTGTTTGAATAGAATTCCAAAAGAACCTTGATCAGCCATCATTGGGCTTCTATATGACTCGATTAAATCGATGAACTCATTAATCTTGGATGCCCCTTTTTTTGATAAGTTAGAAATAAATTCAGGGGCATGAAGAGTCTCTGAAAGACTGATTTTCAACTCTTTACTTTTATCAACTGCCAAAGATACTGTTGACGCCCCAATCCCTCTTGGAGGATTATTAATTATTCTCAAAAGATTAATATCGTCGTCTTCATTCTTGATATATGACAAATAAGCTAAAAGATCTTTTATTTCTCTACGATCAAAAAAGGATTGCCCTCCAATAACTTTGTAAGGAATTTTATATTCTCTTAGTTTTGATTCAAAATTTCTAGACAAGCTATTCATACGAAATAACACCGCTATATCTTCATAAGAGCGTTTTTCGGTTGCCGTCATCTCTAAAATTTCATCGACGACAAACTGTGATTCTTCCTCCTCACCAGGCATCGCAATTATCCTTACATTTTCTTTGGAATCAATTTCGCTCCATAGTGATTTATCTCGTCGACCAAGATTATTGGTTATCGAGGAATTTGCAGTATGAAGTATGGCCTGATTACTCCGATAATTTTGCTCAAGAGTAATTGTTTTTGGAGATCTAAAAAACTGTTCAAACTCTAGAATATTTTTTATTTCTGCTCCCCTCCATCCATAAATAGACTGATCGTCATCTCCAACGACACACACATTTTGATCGCTACCACTCAACAATTGAATCAATTCCATTTGTTTGTGGTTTGTATCCTGAAACTCATCAACTGTAATATATTTAAACCGTTCCCTCCATGAGTTCCTAATAATCGCATCGTCTTTCAACAATTTGACAGCAAGTATCAACAGGTCATCAAAATCAACTGCATTCAGAAGTTTTAACTCTTTGTTATAGGACTTTTCAACATCCCCTATCAGACTACCATCAGCAGTCGACACTGGAAGCCCCTTGTTTTTACTTCGACTAATAAGTGAGATGGCGAGATTATGATCCAAGCTTTCATCCTTTGCTGAATGCCTAGAAATCAACTTTCTAACAAGGCCTACCTGATCAGAAGCAGTATAAATTGTGAAATTTTTTTTATATCCAATTCTTTCGATATCTTTTCTAAGAATACGCACACAGAGAGAATGAAATGTACAAACTGTCATCTCCTTGGCCTTGTCTTTTGGAATCATTTGCTGAATCCTCTCACGCATTTCAGTCGCCGCTTTATTGGTAAATGTAACTGCAAGAATTTCTGATGCAGCAACACCTTGTCGAAGCATATTTACCAATCTTGAAATTACTGTTCTGGTTTTACCGGTTCCCGCTCCTGCAAGGATAAGAACAGGGCCATATAGGTGATCGACTGCCTCTCTCTGGGCAGAATTAAGTAACGAAAGGTTAAATTTTTTTTTGTTTTTCAACAATTACCACTGAATCCTTCAGATCAATTAATGCAAGAAGGAAAAACACAACAAAAGTGAATTTAAAGTTGAGCTTGTATAAATAGAATCTCTATTAATGACTTAATTAACAATTTAAATCCAATGCACGACCCAAGAATTGACGACCTCGCAAAACAATTAGTTAACTATTCAACCTCAGTAAAAAAAGGCGACAATGTTCTTATAGACGTTTGTGAGGTGCCTGATTCAATAACTATCGCATTGATCCGTGCTACACGAAAGGCCGGAGCCTCGCCTTTCGTGAACATTCAAAGCGCTCAAGTTGGAAGAGAACTTTTAATGAAAGCCTCTGAATCACAATATGATACACTCGCAAAATATTCAATGGCCCAAATGAAACAAATGGATGTTTTTATCGCATTACGCGGAAGCCATAACATTACTGAAACGGCAGACGTTCCCTCAAAAAACATGGCCCTAGCTATGAAAAAAATGAGACCTGTTCAAAATCACCGAGTCAATAAAACTCGTTGGTGCGTTCTTAGATGGCCTAATCCAGCAATGGCTCAACAAGCCGGAATGAGCACTGAAGCATTTGAGGATTTTTTCTTCGATGTCTGCTTGCTTAATTATAAAAAGCTCCTTCCAGCAATGAAGCGTCTGGAATCTCTCATGAGTAAAACAGATAAAGTGGCAATCAAAGGAAACGGAACTGACCTAGAATTTTCAATGAAGGGGCTCAAGGCCATCGCTTGTGGAGGAACACACAACATACCTGACGGAGAATGTTTTAGTGCTCCTGTAAAAAATTCTGTAAACGGAATAATTAGATATAATGCTCCAACAATTTATCAGGGCATATCCTTTGATGATATTGAACTTACTTTTGAGAAAGGAAAAATTGTTAAGGCGACAGCAAATAATTCCAAAGCGATCAACAAAATTCTCGATTCAGACCCTGGCGCTAGGTTCATCGGTGAGTTTGCCATAGGTTTTAATCCAAAAATCAAACAACCCATGAGGGACATTTTATTTGATGAAAAAATCGCAGGCAGTTTCCATTTTACACCTGGTCAAGCATATGAAGGAGTAGCCGACAATGGAAACAGAAGCCAAGTCCATTGGGATATGGTATGCATTCAAAGACCAGATTATGGTGGGGGTGAAATTTGGTTTGATGGTAAACTTATTCGTAAATCAGGCCAGTTTATTCCAAAATCATTAGCAGCTCTCAATTATTAGCAACTTGATTATCAATCTCGTATCAAACTTTTAATAAACATTTCATTTTAATGTTGAATACCTGCTCTACATCGCCATTATTACTATGCGGGGTAGAGCAGCTCGGTAGCTCGTCAGGCTCATAACCTGGAGGTCGTAGGTTCAAATCCTACCCCCGCATCCAATTTTTCTAACTATTGAGCCACGGCGTTCAATGCGCTCAATATTTTCTTACTCAGGTAATCGAATGATTCTTGGCCAACGCTGAATCTGATCAGCCATCTTGACACACCATTATCCTCACACCACTCAAGTTCATCATAGTGAGCCAAAAGTGTATATGGACAAACTAACGTAAAATTAGCACCGAGACTTGGCCCCTTACAAAGTTGCAGCAAATCATAAAACTTAGCAGTTGTTTGTTCAGGCCTTTTGAGTTCAATAGAAAATAATCCCGAAAATCCGCCACCATCACGCTTTACCGCATCATAATTAGATCTTGTCTCGTATTTTGGATACCAAACCTTATTCACTAATGGGTGATCTTCTAATAAATCAACAATTAGAGGGGTCGTTTTATTAACTCGCAAAACTCTATCCCTATAATCAGTAATATTCTTACTAAGAACCACAGCATCCTCATGATACAATGACGAATCATTTTGAGATTTTAACTGAGAAACGATTTTACCCCTGAGCTGCGAAGCCCCATTAACAATCACAGCGCCTGCAATAACATCTCCGACGCCTGAATAATACTTGGTAAGGCTTGTCGTTACAACGTCAGCATATTTAAAGACATCCACATTTACATTTGTTGCGACTGTATCATCAACAACTATAGGAGTTTTTGTCGGACTTATAATTCTTTTTATCGACTCTAAGTCAGCACTTCTTAAAAGTGGATTACTCGGAAGCTCACAATATATTCCACAAAGCTGCTCTCCATCGTTAATAATTTTCTCTAATTCAAGAATCGAATCATTATTAGCTGAGGGCAAAAAAACAACACCCGAACCAATTTCCTTTTGAATTTTCAAAACATCCACGTAGGGAAAATCGAACTGAACCGATCTTGCATCAGGCGTTATAGAGGTCAATGATCTATGGACAGCAGATACAGCTGCCATACCAGAGGGGTAGATAAAGACATCATCATAATTCTGGCCAGTATCATCAGCTAACTGTTGCTTAATTTTTTCAACAGCTTCGCAATTGTTTGAATTCTTTATTACACGGCCAGCCAATAATGATTTTGCACAACGAACACTCAACCCTTCACCAAAATATCTCCAAAATTTCTTTGCAACAAATTGAACCTGTTTAGGAAAAACAACAGCAAAAGCAACTCCATCAGATATAGACTTAATAGAAATATCCCAGCCATCAGTTCGGTTAAGAATAAAATCTCTACACCTTACAGCAACACTCTCAATATTGAAAATTAGACAGTCAAGCTCATCATTTTTATCAAAATCTCTAAGAACCTTATTTTCTAAAGATTTAATAATTGGGGAGACAAAAAATCTTGGGTATCCAGTCTTTAATTTATCGAGAACAGAACTCCTGGATTCTTCATAACCGATCACACTATCCCACGTAGGTAATGAGACTGATACAGCATACTCAGAGTCAGGTAGTGGGTGCCCAACCTCCGCCTCCCTAAACGGAGGATTTTCACTAACATTTCTGTATTCTTCTGGTTGCAAATTATATACCAAGTTTCTTCAAAGCTGAACAAATGTCTTTTATCAGGTCATCAGAATTTTCGATACCTACCGACAGCCTGAATAAAGAATCTGAAATACCAACCGACTCTCTCACACTTTTGGGTACAGATGCATGAGTCATCGATGCAGGATGACAAACCAGCGACTCAATGCCTCCTAAACTTTCAGCTTTCGCGAATAATTTCAGTTCGTTTAAAAATGATTTCGTCGTCTCAAGATCCAACCCTAGATCAACAGTGATAATTCCAGAACCTAATCTCATTTGTTTGAGCGCAAGATTGTATTGTGGATGGGATTCAAGAAATGGATAGATAACTTTTCTGTCTGGAAACCTATCAGTCAGATATGATGCAATTTTTTCAGCGTTCTCAGAATGCCTTTCAACTCTGATTCTTTGAGTTTTAAGACCTCTTTGAATTAACCAACAATCAAAAGGTGAGGGTTGTAAACCAAGTGCTTTTTGTGCAAAAACCATTTTATCAGCCCACTCCTCATTATTAGAGCAAACAACACCTCCCAGAGCATCAGAATGCCCATTCGCATATTTTGTTAAGCTCAATAAAGATAAGTCAGCACCAAGATCAAGCGGGCATTGTATGAAGCTTGAGGCAAATGTATTATCCACCACAAGATTTGCCCCAACTGCTTTTGAGGCTTCAGCTATGGATTTGATATCTAGAACCTTCAACATCGGATTTGTAGGAGACTCGATCCACAATATATCAGGTTTAATATCAGCAATAGCATCAATATTCTCTTGTTTGGTTAAATCAGAATACTTTACCGACACGCCAAACTTACTAAAAACTTTATCCATAAGGCGATATGTACACCCATAGATGTTTTCCTCTGCAAGAACTAATGAATTACTATTCAGTGTAGACAAGATCGAAGTGATTGCAGAAACTCCGCTTGCGAAAACTGTAGCATATTTTGCATTCTCATTCTTTTTTAAAACCTCTTCCAAATTACGAAAATTCGGATTCCCTGACCGAGTATAATCAAATCCATGTTGATTGTCTGACTCGAAGGTAGACGTTGCAAATATTGGAGGTATTACAGCCCCTGTTTCCTCATTGTATGATAGGCCTGAATGAACCGACTCAGTTTCAAAATGCCAATTATTATCTTCCTCATTCATCTAACAAATCACGCTTAATCAATATTCTCAGAATTAAAGTAAGAAGGCGGTGCTCTGAATAACAGAAACACCGCCTTCAATTTGGGGATTAAATCTTGTTATCTAGAGTAAAGCTCAACAACCAACTGTTCATTGACCATTGGATCTACTTCATCTCGTTCTGGGACGCGGGAAATTGTTCCTTCTAAATTATCTCTATCTACAACCAACCACTCCGATTGTGAGATAGCCTGTGTGAGATCAAGCCCACGCAATGCCAACTGCTTTGATCTTGGATTGTCTCTTACAGCAATCTGATCTCCAGGTTTAGTGTTGTATGATGGAATATCAACTCTTTTACCATTAACAAGTATGTGGCCGTGATTTACAAACTGACGAGCACCTGCCCTTGTGTTTGATAAGCCCATACGATAAATTATGTTATCGAGCCTCATCTCAAGAAGTTGTATAAGAAGTATACCGGTAACACCTCTTCTACGCTGAGCTTCAGCGAAATACCTTCTGAACTGTTTTTCTAGTACCCCATACTGAAATCTTAGTTTTTGTTTTTCAGCCAAAGCCACTGAATAGTCAGAGCCTTTGGAACGTCTTCCTCCCCTTTTTCCACCATGCATACCTGGTGCATAGGCTCTTCGCTCAAGGGCCTTGGAGGGGCCGAACAATGGAACTCCAAATCTTCTACTTATTTTATCTCTTGGACCAGTATATCGCGCCATAGTAAATGATTAATTTTTGATTTTATACTCTTCTTGCTTTTTTGGGACGACAACCATTGTGAGGGATTGGAGTGACATCGGATATTGATTTAACTTCAATGCCAATACCTTGTACTGCTCTAACCGCTGATTCACGACCGGAACCAGGCCCCTTAACTTTCACGTCCGCCTCTTTGAGTCCGTGTCCCATAGCTTGTCTACAAGCATCTTGAGAGACAACTTGGGCTGCGTATGCGGTGCTCTTTCTTGATCCTCTAAAACCCATTTTACCAGCAGTTGACCATCCTATAACATTTCCTCTTTTATCAGTAATTGTTACTATGGTGTTGTTAAAAGTTGCTAAGACGTGAACAATTCCTGAATTTACGTTTTTACTTCCCTTGGCCTTGACGACTTTTTGTTTTGCATCGGCATCAGGTCCATCCAACTCGAGAAGAACATCTGCAGCAGTTCTAGTCTTTTTCTCTTTCTCACCCTCTTCAGCTTTAGGTGCTTCCTCTTCAGCTTTAGGTGCTTCCTCTTCAGCTTTAGGTGCTTCCTCTACCGCCTTAGCAGCTTCCTCTTC
>NZSO01000005.1 GCA_002696885.1 Verrucomicrobiales bacterium
GCAGGAACAGGAGTTGGTAAAACTTTGGCATACTTAGCCGCAGGGGTTATACATGCTCTCAATAACGATAGGAAAATAGTTATCAGTACAAAAACAATAAATCTTCAAGAGCAGATAATTGATAAAGACCTTCCATTATTACAAGAATTGTTAGAATTTGGCTTTGATTCTGTTCTTTTAAAAGGTCGTAGGAATTACATATGTCCCAGAAGGCTTAAGATGGCATTAAGCAATTCTAAAGACCTTTTTGAAATGGACGAATTAGACCAATTGGAAGCTATCGAAGATTGGGCGATTGATACACATGACGGAACATTAAGTGATCTTGATTTTGATCCTTCACCTAAGCTGTGGTCTCAGGTGTGCAGTGAAAGTCGAATTTGCACTCCAAGGACCTGTGGTAAAAATTCAAACTGTTTTTACCAAATTGCTCGACAGGAAGCTTTATCGGCTGATGTCATTATCGTGAACCATACACTGCTGTTTACGTTGATGGATTCTCTGGATGATTCAATCGATAGTTCTGAAGGGTTTCTTTTTTCTAATGACTTTTTAATAATCGATGAAGCACACGAATTGGAAAATGTTGCAGCTAATCAGTTTGGAATCAAAGTATCCCAATCGGGGTTAGTTTTTGATCTTAATCGCTTGTATGACTCAACCAGAAAAAGAGGTTTATTACAAGTGCTTCGAGCTCATGATTCAATAGATGCAGTTATTAATTTACAAAAAAAAATTAAGGAGTTTTTCAATTTAATTGAAACTAATTGTAATTTTGGAACTTGGGGCAGAGAGTTTAGAGTTAAATGTCCAGGTTTAGTGCCATCCCAAATATTAGATGACTTTGGTTTTGTTGAACAAAAAATTGAGTCTCTGTTAGATAATACGAACAATAAATCTATTCGTAGAGAATTGCTTGAGCTTTTGAGCAGGCTTTCTACAGACAAGGAACTCATTTCTCATTTTATTGACCAAACTTTACAGGGGCATGTATTTTGGGTTGAAAAATCTGTTGGTAGATATGAAAACTTAACTTTGCGCAGTGCGCCTGTAGATGTTTCTTCTGAATTGAAAGAACGTTTTTTCGGATTGTCTAATTCTTGTGTTTTAACAAGCGCCACTTTGTCAATTGGTGAAAATAATGAAACTCTTGGTTATGTGAAAAATAGAATAGGGGCGGACAATATAAAGACGGCAAAAATTGGTAGTCCATTCAATTATCAGAGCCAAATGAAGATTTATCTTGCTCAGGATATTTCAGATCCAAGGTCTGATCAATATGAAGACGATCTAGGTAATTGGATTATAAGCTTTATAAAAAAATCTAATGGAAACGCATTCATATTGTTTACCAGTTACAAGCTAATGAATTCTGTTTATGGCAAGATTTCAGCGGTATTAGAAGAAAACGGATTTAGCCTGTACATTCAGGGCAAAAATATACCCAGATCAAAATTGCTGAGTATGTTTAGAAAAGATAATAATGGAGTTCTTTTTGGAACTGATAGCTTTTGGACAGGTGTTGATGTGCCAGGGGACTCTCTGTCGAATGTCATTGTTACGAGAATTCCTTTTGCAGTTCCAAGTCACCCTTTAATTGAGTCAAGGCTTGAACAAATTGAAAAAATAGGAGGAAACCCTTTTCTTGAGTATTCCGTTCCTGAGGCAATTCTTAAACTACGACAAGGAGTCGGTAGGCTAATTCGTTCCACATCAGACAAGGGGTTTGTTGTGATTTTAGATAATAGAATTCTTAAAAAGAAATATGGAAAAGCCTTTATAAGAGCATTGCCGCCGGCGCCTGTTGAAGTTGTTAAGTTTGATGATTTGGAAGCGGAGATTTAGTTTAACTTAAGGGCCTCTCTATAAGCAGCTAAATGCCACTGGCCTTCGATTGATGTTTCTGCAATTGCCGAATAATTCAAAACTGATCCAGATTGGGCTGCAACTAATCTTGAAGACATTCCAAATTTACCCATTCCCATAAATGATAAATTTTCAATCGATCCATTTTCACTGAAAGTTAACAAGGTGATTAATTCTTGAATGGTATTAGTTGTGGTCGCAATTTTTATAATGTCCGCGCCTTTATCTTTAGCTTCAGTTGCGATGGTTTTTAATTCAGCCAAATTGGGTGTGGTTTCGAAATTATGATATGAAAGAACTACTTGGATGTTTTTTGATTTCGCCTCTGTTATAAGGTTTTTCATTTCGGTTGCTGTTGAAATTTCTATGTCTATTGCTGAGGCATGCGATAGTAATGGTTCTATTATGCTTACTCTTTTTAGAGGTTCAGAAATATTGTTATCACCACCTTCCTTCGGATGTCTACATGTCAATAAAAGCGGTTTAGTGATTGATGAAATTTTCGTCTTCAGCTCATTCTCTTGAATTAGTTGGTCTAAGCGGATTTCTACAACATCAAAAATGTTTTGTGAATTAATTTTGCAGATTGTGTCTAGGCTTAATTCATCGAAAGCAGAGACCACAATATTTGCTTTGTTTAAGAAAATTGACTTTTCCATTTTTTAATCTTTTTTAGTTCTAGCTAATAATATTGCAGCATTGTTTATAAACTCCACAACTTCAATTCACGTCAATGCTTGGGCGTAAACAAGAAATTGATCTTAAGCTGAATCAGCTTTTTGATGGTATCATAGTTGCTATTGCCTTTTGGGTTTCTCATAAATTAAGATATGATAATGTAGGGGGTATTTGGCCTGATGAAGTGCAAATCCCTGCTTTCAAAGATTTTCTTTGGTTAGTTTTCATAATAGTTCCATTTACTCCGCTTATATTGGAATTAAATGGATATTATAAAAATCCACTTCAGAAATCAGCCTTTCAATCAATTAAGCAGTACCTTAGAGCATTAATATTTATTGGAGTTTTAATTGGAGGGTGTGTTGTTTTCTTTCAATGGGCAGCTCAAAGTCGAGGAGTACTGATATTATTGGTATTCGTTGGGGGAGGTATGTTGCTTGGGAAAGAGTTCATAGTTAAAAGATTTATCAGAGCAAAAGTTCAATCGGGCAAGTGGCATGAGGATGTTTTACTTGTGGGTGATATAGACGCGATGAGAACATACAAATCTAAAATTGAGGGGCTGGCTGATACAGGGGTGAGGATAGTTGAGGAAGTGGACCTTAACCAATGGACTAAGGGTGGTATTACTAAGTTACTTCATAGGTATTCTGTGCAAAGAGTTTTTCTTGCTGCTAAAGATGTGAGTTTTGAAAAAGTTCAAGCGGCCGTTACCGAGTGTGAGGTGGAAGGTGTAGAGGTGTGGATGCCTGCTGACTTTATAAGGACAACCGTCGCTCGTCCAAGCTTGGACGCTTTTGAGGGAAATTTAATGATGGTGTTTAGAAGTGCCCCTGAAGCAAGTTGGGCGATACTTCTAAAACATATCACTGATCGTTTTTTTGCATTTTTAATTTTAATTATCACCCTCCCTTTATGGGTTTTTGCAGTGATAGGAATAAAAGTTAGCTCACCTAATGGGGCTATATTTTTTATTCAACCTCGTGGAGGTAAAAATGGAAGGCCATTCAAAATGTTTAAGTTTAGAACGATGGTGACTGACGCTGATGAAATGAAGAAAGAGCTTGCAGATAAAAATGAAATGAGTGGTCCTGTTTTCAAGATGGACAATGATCCTCGTATTTTTCCTTTTGGAGCTTTGCTAAGAAAGTGGAGTATCGATGAATTACCTCAATTAATTAATGTGATTCTTGGACAGATGAGCTTGGTAGGGCCCAGACCGTTACCTATTGATGAGGTTGAGGAAATTCAGGAAACGGCTCATCGAAGGAGGCTCAGTATGAAACCTGGAATTACTTGTATTTGGCAAATATCTGGTAGGAATGAAATAAATGATTTTGATGATTGGGTTAAATTAGACCTCCAATATATTGATAATTGGTCGTTGTTCTTGGATTTTAAAATTCTCTTAAAGACAATTCCCGCAGTATTATTAAACAGAGGGGCCAAATGATCCAATTAGTTATAAATCCCATAATCACTTTAATGGATTGATAATCATATAGTTTCCCCGATTTTTACCGTCAATTTTGCAAAGAAAACCCACTACTGCAGTTCGAATGCTTGATTTTCTATTCATACCTTGATTATATTGAGAAAATCGGCTATTCACTTGTTCCCTCAAGTTGCTTTAACCCCACATTATACAGTAGCTACACCCCCTCAAAAAAAACTATAATTTTGTAAACATGAAAATCTCCCTATTACTTTTAACATGGTGTCTTTTATCAGTTTTTAATTTTACTGCCTTTGGTCAAAAAGCCAAAGTTCTCAAGCCTACTGTATCAGCGGCTAAAAGTCCTGACTTTGAGGTAGGCAGTGGTATAAAAGAGCCAAAGGGTGAAAGGAAAGATTGGCTTCAAATTGATGTAGCCTTTCAACTAGAATCATCTTCTCGAGATGATTTTATTGAGGCAGTGGAGGTGAGGTTTTTTGTTCTTCCTAAATCTGCTGATGCTAAATACAAAAAATTATACACTGCTGTTGTTAATCACGTTGACTTGCCCAAGAACGAAACTTTGCGTTCTTGTGTTTTCTTGTCTCCAAATTCGCTGGCGAGAATTTATGGTAAAGGGAAAAAACCCAATCCTCGAGATTTGATGGTTGCTGTGGAAATTCACGCTGGGCAATTGATTGGTGGAGAAGTTACTGATGGCAAATCAACTCGTTGGTGGCAGAAGCAAGATGCTCCCACTGACTCATCAATGTTACGTCCTAAAAGTAAAACCCCATTCGCTTACCTATGGTTTGATAGTTATGCTGAAACACGCGATTAATTAACTCTTTGAACTTGTTAACTTTATAATTCCTCGGAGTATTTTCTTATATAAAATGGCTGATAAAAAATCTATTGTAACTCTCGACATTGGATCTCAAAGGGTGACACTTGCGCGGTTTAATATCATCAAAGGTAGTCTAGTTTTGCAAGATTACTCTTTTCAAGATATCGTTGGAGATCCTGCGGCTGATGCAGCCCGAAATTCTCAGGTTTCTCAAGCGATTGCATCCTTAAGTAATCAATTGCGCCTTCAAGGTCAGGATGTCTATTATACTATTTCTGGTCATTCTGTTTTCACAAGATTTGTTAGTTTACCAAGTATTGATGGTTCTGATTTAGACGAATTAGTTGAATTTGAAGCTCAACAAAATGTTCCATTTCCAATTGATGAAGTTACCTGGGATTATCAGAGAGTTTCTTCTGCTGAAGCTGGTGGAGAGGTTGAAGTCTTGCTAGTTGCTATAAAAAATGATGCGATTGAAGAGGTTAACGAGGCTGTGGAGGGCGGTAAGTTAATTGGTAGGGGAGTTGATGTTGCTCCAATAGCTTTATGTAATGCATTTAAATATAATTATACCGATGCTGTGGCATCAGGCGTTTCTTCGTTGCTAATTGATGTAGGTGCGAGAACAACTGATCTTATATACATTCAGGGTGATAGAACCTTTACTCGAAGTATTCCAGTGGGTGGAGCTGCAGCAACTTCTGCAATCGCAAAAGAATTCGATTTGAGCTTCGCTGAAGCTGAAGAAAGAAAGTTACATGATGGAATGGTTTCTTTAGGAGGATCTTTTGAGGACCCAGAGGATCCCAACAAAGCTGCCATGTCGAAAGTGATCCGAAATACGATGACTCGATTGCATTCGGAAATCATGAGGACTACTGGAACATTTAGACAATCAGGTGGTAATGCCCCATCCGTAGCTTATTTATGTGGTGGTAGTGCTGGGTTACCTTATCTTAAAGAATTTCTTGCTGAGAAATTAGCCATAGAGGTGGAATACTTCAATCCTCTAGCCAACGTTCAAGTCAATCAAGCGGCTTCTGAGGCTGCAGCGGCTAATGCTCACAATATGGGAGAGTTGGTTGGCCTTGCCCTCAAGAATTCGGGTTCTGAAGAGTACCTTGGTATAGACCTTGCCCCTCACGATATTTTGGCTCGCAGGGATCTTGATAAGAAAAAGCCAATCCTTCTCATTGCCGCAGCGCTATGGATTTTGATGATCGGTTTTGTGTTTTTTAAATACTCAAATAACGCAAAAGATGCAGACTCAAAGCAAAGTGAAATTGCCTTGGAAGATGCAAAACTCACTAAATTTGCAATCGGTCTTAAAAAGCAAGAGGAGTTGGAAAAAGAAAATTCAGATGCCGCTAATCCCATCATAACTGCAGTTCATGGTAGAACCCAGTACATTGAAATATTCAATAAGCTTAACAAACTTCTCAAAAATGATAAGATTTGGTTCGTTCAGATTGAACCATTATATGCGGGTGCGCCTCTCAAGGACACTGACAAATTAGGTGAGGAAGATATAAGTAATTCATTCAGTAAGCCTAAAGCGAGTAAGAAAGGGGCTGCTGACCCGAATGTAATAACTCACCTGAGGTTGTATGGAATGTACAGGGAGTCGTCTGAGCATGTCTTTAATTTTGAAAAGCTCTTAGAAGACTCAAATGAATCTCAACTTAAGTTGTTTAAAATTTCTGAAAAAGGAGTTTCTGAAACTAGGGAGCTTTTAGAAAAAGGGGATAGTGATTATGCGGGACGCGTTAAGTGGGACCTTGCACTTCAGGAGCCAATATACACAAACAAAGCTGAATAAGTCTTAGCTCATTAAAGATAAAAATTTTTATATAAGTAAATGAAAAAGTCTGGTTTTTTAAAGGTTTACCTAATAGTAATGATCCTTGCTACTTTAGTTGGAGGATACTTAGTATACAGTAGCCGCAGTCAATATTTTAAATCAAAACAAGCCTTCGAAAGCTCTAAGGCTAAACTCAAAGCACTCAAGGCATCCAAAATTTATCCGGATTCTGGTAATCTTAAGAAAAAAGAAAACCAAGTTGCTGGCTACGTTGAGGCAGTGGGTAAACTGAAGTCAAAAGTTCTAGAGAATCAGGCCAAGTTAAATTCTGAATTTACTGAACAAAATTTTAGAAAATTAATGGAGGATGAGAGTGCAGCTCTTGCGGAGATGGCGCAGAAAGAAAACTTGAAGCTTCCTGAAGGATTTGCTTTTGGAATGGAGGCATACAACAAGGGTAAGCAGGTTCAAGCGGCCGCATTAAGTCGTTTAGAATGGGAGCTAAACGCTATCAAAAGTTTCGTGACTATAGCGGCGAATTCTGGAGTGAGTTCTATTGATGACTTTAGCAGAGATGAATTTAAGTTGGAAACAGAAGTTGCAGAAAAATCTGAAGATGAGACTAATGCGAGATCAAGCCGGTCATCCAGAACGAGTTCTAGATCTAGCTCCAGAAGAGGCCGCTCCAGTAAAGAACCTGCAAAAGTGAATCCAATGGCAGGCGCAGGCAAGGTGATGGAGACTTATCGATTCACATCTGAGATCACTGCAAGCTATGAAGCTCTTTCCTCACTTCTAAATGGTATTGCTGTAGATGATAATTATTTTCTTTGGCTAAGAAAAATAAGAATTGAAAACGAAACACAAACTAGCCCAAGGGAGGGTGATGCTCCTGGTCCGACAAACGTTCCTGGGGTTGTGCCTGATGAAGAGGGTAACGTGCCAAAAATTGACGCTACCGTTCTTTTTGGAAACGAGAAAATGAAAGCTCGCCTATTTATTGATGCTGTCAGGTTTAAC
>NZSO01000006.1 GCA_002696885.1 Verrucomicrobiales bacterium
CCAACTCCTACTGCTAACAACGGGATTAGAAATTGGTCAATAAAAAATGAGTGAAGTATCCGACCTATCTTTGACGTTGGAATCGATAAAAATAAGGGCTGAGTATTTTGTTCATTAAAATAATTTCGTGGGCAGGTAGATGGCAAAATAAAGAGAGCATCTGGGAAATACCTAGGAAATGATTCCAGTAACGCACTTAATATTACCCAAGAGCCGGATGAATGCATATTATAAAGGCTAATAATGTGACTTTTTCTCTTCATCTTTTGGCAAGCTTGAAAAATACTATTTTTAAACAAACAAAAAACAATGGAATTAATGATGATAGCGTAAGATATGATTTCATCTGACGAGCAAGTTCAATATAGTGTCTGTACTTTGACTTCATAGACAAACCTGAGGCCGTAACTTTTACAAGAGGCAATGGTATGAAGCCAAAATCAGAATTGTCGCACCGAAGTAAATGCTCTGAATCCCCAATTATCGAATATGATGTATCGTAAAGCCCAAACTTTTCAAATAGGCTTCGAGAATATAGTGCGCCAGGATGAGATATAGATAACTTTCCTTTTAAATGTGCCCGACGGGAGTAATATGAGCCCCTAATGGTCACTAAATTAGTGAATGGAGGGGGCGACCGGTCATAGAGATATGATTTACAGCATACAAATGAACACGATCCTGCTAAGGCAAATGAATACAGAGCTGATAATGAATACTTGCTTGACCAAGCATCATCAGCACCTAAAAAAGATAACCAAGGTGTTGATCCACACGTAACTCCATGATTCCATGCTTCGTAAATTGATGATCCAGGCAACGAAATGATGTCGTCGCATGGCCGTAATATTGAAGATGCTATTTCTAAAGTCAGGTCAGTTGAGCCTCCGTCGACCAATATGATTTTGAACCCAATATTTTTCTGTTCTAAGCAGGAGGCCAAGCAACCTGAAATAAACTTTTCCTCGTTCAAGGTGGTTATAATAATAGAAATGCATGGCTCATCTGTTAATGTTTGAGCTTCCCTGCTATTAGCCATTATGTATTGGCTCCGCTAAGTTGCATAAATTCAAAACTGCTTGGCAAAACGTTCATTTGTAATATTAACCAGTTTTAGCATCAATTGCCTAAAACTCATACAACTACCCGATTGGATCCTTTTTGCGATCCATTAGCTAATCGACTACTCCAAATCTCCGACATACGTTTTGAACCGCTAGCTACTACCCTGCAATACACTTTGCTATTCAGATGCTGACTCGCTTCAGCACTTTCAAACGAGCTAGCTTTATTGCCTAAACCATGGTGACCTTGCTATCAACCCTAATCCAATGGACTGTGTCGAATAGATAGTCCGAGTAGACTTACTAGTAATTACTCCAATGTCACTCTCGCTCATAATAGAGCGTAGATTGTATGTTTTAATGCAGTTATCAGTTCTACTTTAAGCAATGGAGTGCTCTTTTTTCAATACGATTTTAGGCCTACTGCTGAGATACAACCACGATTAGACTTCCTGGTCAGAACAGAAGACTTAGACTGAGATTACCGGTCTGCTATTTGGCTTAATGCGTGATATTCCTAATTGTTAGTTCAACTTTTGAGGATTAAACCTCAATAAAGATCTGCACAATAAATCTTTTATTATTATGCTTTATTTCTCTTCGCCATGATAATGCCATCATAAGCCCATTATCTATATCCTTGTCTAGGTTGTTGCTTGTGCTTATGAGTCGGTATGACGAACTCAAAAAATCGTTGCGGATTTAGTTAATGTGATTTGATCATATGAGCATTTTTTTGTAGAGATCTTGATACTGACGTGCAATGACTACTGCATCAAAACGTGCTACTGCTGCTTTGCGACATTCTGATCGCATTCTTTGATATTGGTCTGCTGGAAGTCCCAAAATCCATTCGATTCCTTTTGCAAGGTCAAAAGGACGAAAAGCCTCAGCTTTGTACCCAGTTAGCTTGTGATCAATGATGTCTTTGGGGCCCGTTGCATCAAAACAGACGACTGGGGTACCACAGGCCAATGATTCCACTAAGGTTTTACCAAAAGCTTCCTGCCTTGATGGTGCAACAAAAACATCAGCTGCAGAATATATAGCTGATAGATATTTGTCATCAGAAATATAGCCAAAAGAGACATTCGGAAGCTTTATCGCACTTATTGCTTCCTGATTGATTTTCCCAAATAAGCAAATAAGTATCTCTTTGTCTCTTAGATGTTGTAATGCTACCAATAAAAGATCAAAGCCCTTGTAAAAATCTGTCAAAGAGTATGCTCCCGCAAGAATTATTCTTTTATGGAGGCCAGGCAACTTGAGTTGTTTTCTCGCTATTTTTATGTCAATAGCTTGAAAACTTTTAATATTTACATTATTTGAAATAGTATGAACAGGATTATTTCGGAAGAGATTTGACTTTCTAGCGCACTCAGATATCCATTTGCTTATCCCTACAACAACTACATTTGACTGGATACTGCTTTTCTTACGATATAAGATCATACGGCTTATATCGTAAGAACAGCTACTTTGCAATTGTGGACATTTGCCGCAATGAGCTTCATATTTCTGGCAACCCATTGAGTAATGACAACCACCAGTGAATGGCCACATGTCTCGGATTGTCCATACAATTGGTTTCTCAATCTTACGAAGAATATGAATAGGGACTACCCCATTAATGTAATGTAAATGGAGTATGTCAGAAGAATGATATTCAGGTAACACTGTAATATCAACCCCACCAATGCCAGTGTCAAAATCTCTCCGTAGACGGTTTCTATAAAAGAATAGTGGTAGTAAACCAATTCTGCGTTGGAGACGTAGCCATAGCTTCTTCAATGGTGTATTAGTAATAGTGAATGAGGCCTCAACTTGCGATGATGGTGCGCCACTGTTTAATAAAATAGAGTTCACACCAAGTTCACGTAGTCCTTGATGAAGCGAAAGGGCACCCTTGGCGGCACCACCATTTAATGAACCAGCAACAATATGAAGAACTTTCATTAGTTAACTTAAACTATTAATATAGGGGTTGATTTTTATACTTGTGACACTGCCAGCCTTCCTTATGTTAGTCCACTTATCATTAACGGCAATCAAGTGATCGACTATGCTCATTGAATTCACTTAAAATCTGGAAAATTACTGTTATGCCCAATCGTGGAGATAAGTGAATGAACTGTCGACCACATATCCTTTGATTTCCTTCTTTCGATTGATGCTACATTTCTCAGATTGCTTGACAGCTCCTTCGCATATATAGGATCAGATATTTTGTTAATTAGAGCTACCAACTCTCGTTTGTCAATACTCAAACTGATTAACCCTTCACTCCATTTATAGTCCTCAAACAATTCCTGATATTTGTGGCTCCATCCTGTGCCGATAGTAGGTATTCCTTGGCTGAGTCCACTAACCAGACTATGAAAACGACTACCAATCAAAAGTTTTGAACACCCAATTATTCCTTTAATAACCAGCGGATCATCCTCGTTCACGATTGCTACATCAAGACCTGAGTTGATAATTTGATTTGCCAACATAAGATCATTGCTTTCATGGATTAAGATAAAAGGCTTAGAATTAATTCTAAGCAAATGCTCTATTATATACTTCATGAATTCTATATAAGTACCAGCCGACTCTGAAGTCTTGTCAATCATTCTTGTGTTCGGAACAATACATACTTGGTGGACGTCAGGATTAAAGTAGGAGGGAATAATACCCTTCATCAAGTTTGTAAAATCGGGCGCTAACCATACATTCTCTTGATTTGGAAGAAGATTATAAAGAGATGCTCTCGATACTTTATCTCTCGCGAATATTAAATCGCTACTCATCAAAACATCTGCCATATGCCGCTTAATTTCAGCTGTATCAAAAGGACCGAAGGCCTGCGGCAGCAGTACTATACGAGTACCATTGCTTCTACATCGTCTAATTTTGTCTCTCAATTGCTTGGTCGGCTCATTACCCCACTGACTTGTATAAGCAAAACCAGCAGCATCTATTAAAAGATCAATATCCCTCTCTAATACAAGTCCAAATCTTCGCAAGATTCTTCCTGGTATCACATTAAACAACCAACTCAAGTCAATACCTTTAACCACAAGGTGTGCTTTGGGCATTGCTCCAATCTTAACAACTTCTTCGAACGGTTGTTCGCCATTAATATCTGTTGTCTCCATTATTATCGTCGCGTCTGGATACAACTCTCTAATTTCTGATACTACTGAAAGCAGCATTAGCTGGGCACCCTTATTAATAAAGCCTGCTTTCTGTATCTCTATAACCAGTGAAGGATGGTGCAATTTCATCTAATCAGCGAGGTGATAATGTTAGTCTTGAAAGCACACTTGCAATGTAAGCGATTCATCAAAGTAACTTATAAAATAATCCCCAAGACTATTTGCAATTACCTTAGCACACAAATTTACAAGTCATTGATTGGCTTTGCTCGCAAATAAACAATAAAATGCCTGTATTTGCTACTCAGGCGAAGCATCTATTTGACTAATACCTATTTAAGGCAGCCAACATATAAAATGTAGTTATCATCAATCTGCTCTTTTTTCAAAAGAACAAATCTTTCTACAAAAGAGGCCTCAAACCATTCAACATTGTACCAGGATGGTATATTTACATCTGATCCACGAAGCCATAATCCTTTAGGCATAAACTCAACAACAATATACTTGTTCGTATATTTTGCAAGTTCATCCAGAACAAATTCAAGTGAATAGCCTTGAGTAAGGAGTAAATGGTGTAGTAATGCAAGGCAGACAACTAAGTCCGATTGAAAGCGTTGTGATGGCAGTGGCTGACCGAGTTTAAGTAGAGGAGAAAACGCGTTATAGTGAACATATACTAATTGGCTTTTCCTATCATTTATTGCACATTTTTCGTGATAACCCATATCAATAGCATTCTGATCTAAATCCTGACAAATTACTTTGCTGATATTTGTTTGGGAGATTAGAAGTTCCGAGAAAAGCCCCTTGTTTCCGGCAATATCAATACACTCTTTGACATTGGGACAGTATTTATTTATTTGTTGAATAATTGCTTTAAAACGTTCGCGCTTGAGTGTTAAATTCTTATGATAGTCGGACCATATTGTAGTATTACTATGTCGATCAATATTACTAACTAGATCAGCAAACCTTTTTAAATCAAGATTTTTTCTATTCAAGCTATCACTCCTCTTAATTAGAGCATTTACAATGAATGAAACAATTGGAAGTTTTTTATTACTCAAGGTACTTCTCATACGATCACTAACAGTCACTTGATATGTTGCATGCCTTAGTTTTATCAGTTTATTTATTAGCGTTGCTGGCAGTTTCTTCAGCAGTCTGTATTTATAGGTATAAAAATCATATGTAGCCATTAAATTTCCAGAGAATATTAGCATCTTGCCAATATAATCATTGCCCTCACTCCAGATAAATAACGGATAATAATAACAACGTAGAAATTCTAAATATGGCTTCCACCCTGTAGTTTCAGAAATATCAGGATAAAAACTTCCAAGATCAACATACTTTGGATTTATACCGTCAAATAGAATATTTAATGAGTGGCAATCTTTCATGTTGTATCCAAACTTTCTAGCTATTAATGCCACTTTCAGCACCACCAGCGCTGCATTTTGAAGCATTGAAAATGTCCATTCCTGTGGATATACAATCGGATGAATGGTATCGTGCTTAATAACTAATTGAAAATTACCAATAGAATATTCTGTAAACTTGCTGTTTGGAAATAGATTAGCCTCGACTAGTTCTTCTATTAGACCACATCTAAACATGTCTTTCACTAAATCTTCTTTGTCTGGATAAATAGCCCTGTAAACTTCATCATGGTAATAGAAAACCTTCCCAATATCATCTTTATTTTTAAGCTGAGCCCAAGAAACTTCAGCAATTGGGATCTCATTAATATTCATTGTAATTGCTGAAAATTGAGCAAGACTGCTTTGAGCGAAGCTAGATAATCAATACAGGTTCAGCAAGGCCAGTAGTAGCTTCAATGGCCTTAACCAAACTTTACCATACAGAGACTTGTATATTCCGAACAGATAATTTACTTTGGCTTTAAATCTTCTGAAATTTGGGGCCTGCAAGTTATGGTAGTAATATTCAGTGCTTTTCTCCCTAGCTAAAATACGCAACCGTTGAATTAGCTTTGTCCTTATACTAAAGTGGTTATGTGAATATGATCTCTTTAGGGGGACCCATTTCTTCTTCTTCTTCTCAAGATATAGCCGATACGAGATAGTATCTTTCCTATGGCGTAAACCAGCATCCTGTGAAGCAATCGCTTCATCTATAGTTATCCTATCAGTAATAAGCTCTCCCTTCTGTG
This sequence comes from Verrucomicrobiales bacterium, assembly GCA_002696885.1. Taxonomy (GTDB): domain Bacteria; phylum Verrucomicrobiota; class Verrucomicrobiia; order Verrucomicrobiales; family DEV007; genus EC70. The sequence goes on from NZSO01000006.1 coordinate 6,384, forward strand.
TATATTTTTTAATTAGAGCATCAACCAAATTGCTTCTTGTCACTAGCAACGAATTTCCCTGATTTAGATATTTAGGGATCCATGCGTCCCCAACTACTACATCAGCTGTCTCCGCAAATACATCATCACAAAAGTCACAGGCCTTATATTTAAACAGGCCAAACCCATAGTCAGTTCCAAACAGTTGCTTGACAGTAGTTACTACTTCTTCTTTTGAGGTATCAAGAGTGGACCTCACGGCCACTCCCTTATTGTTTGCCAATGTGTTTGGCATCTTCTTTCTAAAATTAATTGATCTTAGATCTGATGGACGAATATTAAGTTGCTCAGCCAGCATAAAAGCATAAAATGTTGATTTCAAATGACCGCATATTAGTCCTACAGTAATAAATAGACTAGGATTCAACCCTTTCGCTCTGATGTAATTCTTCAGTGCCTTTATAAAACAAGGTAGCCCAGTAATTGCTATCGGCTTGTCTGTCTTTTCAATGATTGACAATATTTCAGACCATTCAACTGGATAATAAGAAGATGTTGCGCTATTGATAATATCATCTACACTATTCAAAATTGCATACTTGAATAGAGACCTACCTTCTCCTGGCATAACGCATATAACTGAGCTTACTTTCCCTTCATTTAGCAATTTTTGCAATAACCAACGTATAATTCCACCAGAACTTGCCTTTTTGTAAATGGTGCTATCAGATACTCTGGACACATATATTGATTGATAATGACCTATCCGTTCATTGTATTTAATCCCATCATATTTATAGATATCTGCAATTTCGTCCTCATTCAAAGATGCCGATGAAAACGGACAAACCTGATCTGCGTTTGCCCAATCCTGGTGGTTGGATTGTGTTTTATATTTGGCTTTTATTTGCCCCGTTTTAAAATCTAGATATGCCTCGAATGTTTCAGGTGCAATCGCTACGCAAGTGCCACAACCTATGCAATAATCATTGTCAATTACTTCTTTAATATCGAAGGTAAGCATCACATAGAACCTACAGCAACTGAGTATAAAAATGCCTTGTCAAAAATACTCTCTGCTGGCCTCTGCATGATTTTATTTAGAAGATCTATATCATTAGAATCATAGGGGTAAAAATTGTCACCAGCTGCGTTCCACAGATTTCCGAAGACATAATTGATATAGCTTTGAACTTGCGGAACCTTTGAGGTCAATCCTCTATCAATCTTCTCTAATTTTACCAGTGCTGCAGCAAGATAAAAATAAGCAGAGCTATCTCGAAAATTACAGTGCCTTATACTTTTTAAATTTGGCTCCCATTGATAGTTTAAATAAGCTTTGCCGCCTCTAATAATACTATTATTTTCAATAAAATCTAATGCTTTTAGTATTGCCGGTCTTAGTTCAACCAGGTACTTTGGTCTATTTTCTAATGCACACACCATGTAATACAATGTTACTACGTGATGCAAGTAGTCCCCAAAGAATATTGATCTGTCTTGCCTTAAGTAATCGTAGACCTTCGTGCATTTACCACCCATATATTTTTGATATCGCCATATTAACTTGTCCAAACCGTTGATATTGCAATATGGCCATAGCCCATCACTTCTTTGATTTTTCACCAAAAACATAACTCCATCTGCTAGTGAATTTTCGTTGTTCTGCCCTTGTACTCGAGAATGAAAATAGCAAACCATGGCTGATGTATTAAGTACGATCGGTGCTTTGTTGCTTGATGAGATGGCATCATGTGTATATGAACCCTTCCCCACTTGGCAATTGCTTATTAACGATGACACCACTTCAACATTAATCTGCTTATTCACATTGGATATACCAATGGCTTGATCTAACGCATGTATTAAAATAATTGATGCGGGTAAACTACCATTTTTCATCCTACAGAACCTTGTTCCAATAACAGGCTCGCGAATTCCCTCTAACCCATAAATTCTCAATCTATTTGATATTGCTTGCACTGTAAGCTCACAATCCTCTTTGTATTTTGAGTTTTTAGTTCTTAAATAGTTTACCTTCAATACGTTGCAAGCAAATGCTGATTCTCTTAGATATATGTCTTTTATAATCGGATTTAAATACAAGTCTTTGTTGCACCCTGTTGCTACCCTATGAGATTGCACTTTCTGGCAAATTAACTCCCAATGATTAGTGTTCATTTAGCTTGTCCTTTCGACCAATTTTTTTGGGTTCAAGGTTTTTATGAAGAAGATCACCTCTTCCCTTTTATTAAAACACAATGGAATTACGACAATTGCGAACAGCCAACCCACTGGAAAGGCCAGAGCTGTTCCATACAACCCAAACATTTTCGTCAATACATAGGTTATGCATAATGAAGCTATTCCAGAAACCACGCTAAATTTCAGTAGGTATGGAGTTTCATCTAATGCGATGAGGATCTTCTTTCTAAGCGAGAAAGAGAATACAAAAACCATGCTCAAGGCTAGAATTCCTAAAATATCTGGTGCCAACTTATATTGTTGACCATATAGTAGACCTACTACTGTTGGACCAAATATCACTATACCTAGCGTTATTGCAATTCCA
>NZSO01000007.1 GCA_002696885.1 Verrucomicrobiales bacterium
GACCAGGCCTTCTTGTATAGAAGTGAGGAAGATAATTCCTTGGGTACATTATTGAGACGTATTTCATCATATGCTTTGGCTGACTCTAAAAAATTATTTCTTTCAAAAAGATGTTCGGCTTTGAGTAGGAGTGCCATATCAATGTTTTTGTGGTTAGGGTCCCTAGGGCGTTGCCAATCTACAAAATAGTCCACATATCTGGGTAAACTGCTGTTGCCAAGATTAAATAGTGATAACAGTTTTCGGTATTCTGATTCGCTGGCTTCTTTACTGCTTGGGTAATGCTCTCTCAATAGTATGTACACGCTGATAGCGTCTTTATGCCGATTCAATTGGCGGTATGCATTGCCAACCATTAGAAGCATTTTTGGCCTAACCTCATCGGACATTGAGTATGCTCCAGTCGTATATGAATCAATTACTTTTTGATAATTCTTCTCCTGATAATAAATCTTAATTAAATGAAATTGAGCGTCAGGTTTCCATTCATCACCCCCTTCGTTTGAGAGTGCAGAAGAAAAGTATTTCTTGGCTTCCTCGGTATTACTCAAAGAGTTACTCATTAGACCTAATTTAACTAAGGCCTCTGACCTGATGTCTTCTCGTTGTGATGCTTTAAGGAGTTTTTTAAAGGCTATAATCGATTTATCCTCTTCTTTTTGATCCGCATAATTTCTTGCAAGTGTAAGTAAAGAGGCCTCAAGATAAGGGTTGTCTTTTTCAATCTTAGAAAGTTCTTCAAAGACTGTTAGAGCTTTGGTTTTATTATTTGTTTCAATCAGTGACCTTGCGTAGTAATATGTCGCAGATAGCCTAACACTATTTTTTTCCAAAGATTTTTTAGCTTCATTAAAATAAGTGCTAGCTCTTTTGAACTCATTGTTTGCATACGTCAGTGAGCCTATTCGATAATTTGCGGCACCAAAAAATTCTGAATCAGGGAAATTCTCAACGATTGATAAATAGGCTTTCTCTGCACTCTCCACATTTTTCTGTTTCAAGAAAGCCTCAGCTAGTCTGTAAGTGGCCAATGGAGTTGATGCAGAACGGGGCTTAATTTCGATATATTTTTGATAGTACGCAGTGGCAATAGACCATTGTTTTTGGCTGTAAACAAAGTTGGCATAATCGAGTATAGCCTGTGATCTTTCCTCGTTATTTTCAGTGAATTCCAAATTAGGTACGGCCTTTGGGTAGGTCTTTGGGATAACTATTTCAGCACGTGGAACTGTTTCATTTGGAGTTATAGGTTCAGCTTTAGGAACAGGTCTCACGGGCTCAGCTTTTGGAGCTGCATTTTGATTTTCAGCCGGAATCTCTTGAGAATAAGTTATCCCTACATTAGAGTTTGTAAGGAATATTGCTATGATCGCCAAAGCTTTGAGGTACTTCATTCCTGCGTATTCTCTGGTTGTGAGGTTGCAAAAGAAATGTTCCAAATGTTTGCCTCTTTACACAAGTTTAAAACTTTAACGATGTGATCAAATGATGCTTCTTTGTCACCTCTTAGTATTAGGGCTTGATCTGGATAGGCAGCGACAATGTTTCTAAACATTTCCAACGTCTCTTCTTCGGAACGCTCAATTCCTTCGATGGTAATAGATCCCTCTTTATTAACGTTTACAACAATTTCGCCTATTGTCCTTTCAGGGTTTTCTCCTGCAGATGCTGCCGGTACACTAATGTCGATTTCAGTTTCAAATCTGGCATAATTCCATAGCACGATAAAAAATATTAGTAGTAAAAAAACCACGTCGATCATCGGAGCTAGCTGGATGCCGGTTCTCTCTGAGCCAAACTGTGATTGAAATTTCATTATTAATTAAACTTGTTTCTAAATCCCTTGGATATCAGCAGGTCTATTACTCTCATTTTTCTGTTTACCAACCCTGGCCTTACCAATACTTGCTCTTTTATATTGGGCAGCCAGAAGAGCCATGATATGTGTTGAGGCGGCCTCCAGTTCAGCAACCAAACCCTGAACTTTACCTCTAAAAAGAGAATAGAAAATTAAAGCAGGAATCCCGATGCATAGGCCTCCAGCAGTAGTGAGTAGTGCCTCAGATACACCGCTAGCTAGTCCGGTTTGTTTTGATCCAACAAAACTATGTTGTGCAATTTCACGAAAAGCTTTGATCATCCCTACAACGGTACCAAGAAGCCCCACCATAGGTGCAATTGCACCTATGTCTGCCAAATATTGAATACGTTGATGTAAAAGACTGGCCTGTCTGGATCCCTCGGCTTCAGTGACCTCTCTGACCTCTTCAAAACTTGCCAAGGGGTTTTTTGTCGCAAACTCAACTGTCTTTGCTGTAATTCTTGAAATGCATTGATCTTGTCGTTTGCATATTTTAAGAAGGCCAATGTAATCCTGTTTTCGAATCAGAGAATCGGCTGATCTCATGAACCTTCCGCTAACAACTGCTCCTTTTCTAATCGTTAGCGTGTAAAAGATAATAAGGAAAACCGCGGCAACTGACAGGGCAGCTAAAGGCCACGCCAAAAATCCAGCTTCCTCTACTAGATTTAAGAGAGTAAGATCTTTGTTGTCTGGATCCATTTCTTGCGCTCCTACCAAGCCGCTTGTTAAAAGTAGTGCCAGACTGATTCTAAAGATGATATTCATTTTAATTAAACCTTCACTGAGGTAACATATATTTAAAGATGCCCCTTTTCTGTTCGATTTTCAAACTCTGGTTGCATTAAGATTAAGTCTTTAATTCTATATTTTACGTTTAATTATACTATTTAGAAATACGTACACTGTGTCAGCAAACTTTCAGCAATCGCGTGCTAATTTTCGAGAAAAGCTGCAAGATATTCCTCACAAGCCAGGTGTTTACATAATGAGGGATAGGATTGGAAGAATTATATATGTTGGAAAAGCTAAGGATTTGCGAAAAAGGCTTTCTAATTATTTTACTCCTTCCAGAAGAAGTAGAGCCGATATCAAGACAAGGGCTCTAGTCGATAGTATTTGGGATTTTGAAATTAATACAGTCAGGTCAGAAAACGAAGCCTTGTTGCTAGAGGGCAAATTGATTAAAGATTATAGGCCCAAGTATAATGTGGTCTTTAGGGATGATAAGAGGTTTCTGATGCTGAAAATCAATCTTTCAGATCCACTGCCTAAGTTTCAATTGGTACGAGTTCAGAAAATGGATGGGGCAAAATACTATGGGCCATTTCCTCATTCTGGTGCTCTAAGATTCACTTATGATTGGCTTAATAAGAATTTTGGTCTTAGGACTTGTCGATCCAAAAATCCTGGTGATCTTCAATACAAGCATTGCAATGACGATATTATTCGAAATTGCTCAGCTCCTTGTATTCAAAAAGTAGATAACGATCAATATCTGGAACAGGTAAATAAAGCTTGTGATTTTTTAGAGGGGGGATGGAAGGAAAGAGTTTCTGAGCTAGAGAGCCAGATGCAAGAGGCCTCAGACAATAATGATTTTGAAACCGCCGCAAACTGTAGGGATATGATCCACAGTTTAAGAAAAACACTTCAGCCCTCGAGAAAATTCACAAGAGGCAGAGGAGTTCCAAGTCCAAATATTGATCCTGAAAGCGATATTAATGAACTCAAAGAATATCTTGGCATGGATTCCATTCCCAAGGTGATGGAGTGTTTTGATATATCTAATATTTCCTCCAGTCACATCGTTGCATCCATGGTTCGTTTTGAGAATGGTTTGCCCGATAATTCTGGTTATCGACGGTATCGCATAAAGGGAGTGAAAAAACAAAACGATTTTTCAAGCATGGCCGAAGTAGTAAGACGAAGATATTCAAGGATTCTACTTTCAGCAAAAAATGTTGCAGAGGACATGAATGAATATAGCCAAGAGTCTGTCCTTGATGCGGTTCGCAGAATTGGCAATCAATCAGCTTTTGTGAGATTGCCTGACTTGGTTGTTGTTGATGGGGGCAAGGGTCAACTTTCAAGTGCGCTTAAAGAATTAAGAAAGCTTGGTCTTCATGATTTACCCATTATTGGATTGGCCAAAAAAAATGAAGAGGTATTCATGCCAGATAATCCTAATCCCTTACGGATTCCGCATGACACAGGTGCACTCAAATTACTACAAAGGATAAGAGACGAGGCTCACCGCTACGCTAATTCATATCATCAATTATTGATGAGAAGAAGAATTGAAGAAAGTGTACTCGATGATTGTCCAGGTATTACCGAAAATAGAAAAAAAATCCTACTCAAAAGGTTTGGGTCAGTTTCTCGGTTAAAGAGAGCGGAAGTTGAAAAAATCGCAGAGATTCAAGGAATAAGCCCTAAAAGCGCTAAACAGATAAAAGATTTTTTGAATTAATTATTGGTAATGCTTGTTGCTTATTGATCTTATAAGGACAACGTAAGACTTTAACTAAAACAATTATGGCCATGAATAAATTAACAATCGTTGTTTTTTTAATGGCCTTGTGTTTTCTCCATTCATGGATTTTCTCAAATGACGCCCCTATTAATCTTGAGGAAAAACCCGCGCCCAAAGCCATACCTGTTCCTGTGCCTGAACCGGTTGAGGAAAAGCCGATAGACATCCCTAAAGCACTACCTGTTAAAGAAAATCTAGATGATGATGTCATTGAGGTTCCTAAAGCCATACCGCTAAAGGAAATAAAGATTGAGGATGTGCCTGAGGAGGTGAACGGACCAGAGGAACAAATTGAATCTGAAAAAAAAGATGAGCCTCCAAAAGAATTTGAATTGCCACCGCTGCCACCGATCCAGGATAATATTTTAAAAGAGCTGGAGAAAGAGAATCAAGACGTGAGGGCTGAATGGGAAACACAGACCGAGGCCAGGACTCTAACGTTAAAGGTGCCAGCCCCCAGAGGCCAAATTACGGATCGCAACGGGGACCCGTTGGCAATAAATAAGCTGGGATATTTTGTATCTTTAAAATTTCCCTATTTTAAAAATCCAAAGCCAACTGAAATCATTGCTTATGCAAATGAGAGAATCAAATATGCGAGAGAATTATTTAATACTAGTTGGTCAGTCAGTGATGAGCGCATTCTAAGTCATTATAAAAACCGTAGATGGCTTCCATTACCTTTTTCATCAATGTTGACTGACGATCAGGTTGGGCTTTTAAAATCGAAACCTAAAAAAGGGCTGGAGTTGTTTGCAACTTACCAGAGATTTTACCCTGGTGAAGGTCTAGCGTGTCATGTTATTGGGTATGTAGGTAAAAAAGCTAAGGCGCCTCAAGGGGCTGTAGTTCCGGGGGAGTTACTTTGGCCAATCACCGAGGGTAGAGAAGGACTTGAGAAAAGTTTTGATGATAGGCTTCAGGGGACTCCTGGTAAAATTAATTATCTCTTTGATCCGAATGGGGTCAAGCTCGCTGAAGAGATGATTACTAGGCCCGTTCCTGGAAAAAATGTTGTTACTAGTATTGATATAGAGATGCAAACCCTTGCTGAAAAAGCCCTTGAAGAGCATACTGAGCGAGGTGCATTTGTTGTGATGGATTGCGTTACCGGTGATGTTTACGCTTTAGCTTCGCGGCCCACATATGATATTAATGTTTGGGTGCCTGCAATCACTAATTCCAAGTTCAAGGAATTGCAGGAGGATCCAAATTTACCTCTTTTCCCTCGAGCTTTTAGGGGGCAGTATCCACCTGCATCAACTTTTAAAATATCTGTTGCTCTTGCTGCATTGGAAAATGGTGCTGTAGACGAAAGTACTTTAATTGACTGCCCAAGATCAATCCAGATTGGAGACAAAATTTTTAGGAATTGGAGTAAAAAACCGGAAGGTAATTTAAATGTGATGAATGCAATAATGAGATCATGCAATACCTGGTTTTACGTTGTTGGAAGAGAGACTGGTGGAGAAAACATCTCATCGATGGCTCACCGTTTTGGTTATGGTGAAAAGACCGGTTTGCCATTGAGTGCAGAAGAAGACGGTTTTATTCCAACTGATTCGGTCTTAAGAGAAAAATTTGGACACTCCTTTACTGGTGGCTATGTAGCTCATGCATCGATCGGACAGGGTTATGTCCTTTCGACACCGATACAAGTTGCACAGATGATGGCTGGTGTTGGCAATGGTTTCTTTGTTCCCAAGCCGAGGCTTGTTATCCAAGTTCAAGATCTCAATAACAATGTTACAGAGAGTTATTATCCAGAGCAAAGGAACAAATTAAACGTGGATCCTCTTAATATGTCATTTGTTCGACAAGGAATGGTTGATGTTGTTAATGCATCTTCAGGAACCGCAATGCGAGCTAGAAATAAGCACGTAACCATGTCAGGTAAAACAGGTACTGGACAATGGATTCAAAACGGTAAGCAATTACTAATTTCTTGGTTTGCAGGATGCGTGCCTGCAGAAAATCCAAGGTATGCCTTTGCTGCAATTTGTGAGGGAAATCCAGGAGAAGAGATTACAGGCAGTAGTAAAGCGGCTCCGCTGGTTGGTGATTTTTTTAATGCTTTATACGATCTGAAAAAAGAGAGAGGGGAATTAGAAGATTATACCAAAACCGCAGTCGCAACGACATTTAGTCTTCCCGGTGATGAGGAGAATGAAGAGAATTTAAATGAAAGTGCATCTGAAGAGTCTAATCCGCTAAGGAGGTTTCTGAGTCCTTTTCGTAGAAGAAGATAAAAAATTTTACAAGTATCATGGAAGTTCAAGTAGCAACACTGTGTGATTCAGCTCACGACTATAATCATAAGCTTTGCATCATGGGCACTTTTGATACCATTTGCTCGACTCACCTTCCCGTGGTTCACCCGCAATGTGCCATAGCTCTAAGAATTTGTTTCAAGCCTGGCGACGAAGGCGACCATGAAATAGCTATTAACTTTATTGATGATGATGGAAAACCTAAAATGCCATCAATTCAGTCTAGGATAAATGTTCAATTGCCTCCAGATGCCTATTTTCTTACTAGAAACTTGGTCATTAATATTCAACGCTTACAATTTGATGATGTTGGTCAATTTTCGATCGATGTTAGTGCTGACGGTGAAATGTTAACCAGAATTCCTCTAAGAGTAATGTTGGTTGATAAAAAGCAGTCCAAATCTTAAATGTTTATTACTTAAACGCTTCTGTAATTGAACTTACAGGTTTTCCCTTATTGTTCCAAAACTTTTCTGAACCCTCGATGAGTTCGCCATTTTTGTAGAGACGTTCAGAAAATCGTTGACCATTCCTGTGCCATTGAGAATAAAGGCCTTCAAATTCACCATCCTTGAAATTTACTTCCGACTCTTTTTGACCGTTATCATACCATGTTAAACAAGGCCCATTTAAAATGCCATTTTTATAACTGGTTCTACCCGAAACTTTGTCGTTTTTGTGCTTAAGTTCAACTATTCCGCTGAAAGTTTTCTTTGAATTCACATAATATCGGATTCCTTCTCTATGAACGGTTTTGCTTATATTGACGATTTCATTATTCTCGCATCCACCAATCCAAAAGGGAAATAGTGAGAGTAGAGAGAAAACAGATATATATTTCACGGATTTTTACTTACGGGAATCTTTGATTGCTTTCGCTTTGTTAACTAATTCAATAAATTCTTTTCTGAGGCCATTTTTGTCTTTGCCAATACCTTCCGATGCAAGTTCAAGAATGAGTTCGCAATTAATGTCACCTGCATATTTTGAATTTCTTAGAAGCATTCCAAATCCTGCAACAGAAGAAGCGAAACGGAAATCATCACTTGATTCTTCCCATGCTTTTCCAGAATCGGTTAGGGGTACGATAAATTCATTCGCACTGTCTTCTATCTTATCCTCGGGATTTTTATAGCGAAGAAAAACGGTGAGTAACTCATCACTATCAATGAGGTTTGAGTATTTATTTTCAATCTTTTCGTTGTCTGGTTTTCTATATTTAGACTTCACTTCATTTTGATTTCCAGCACCTGGAGGAGTTATTTCATATAGGGCGGTAATTGTATGACCTGCTCCAATTTCTCCAGCATCTTTTTCGTCGTTACGAAAATCCTCAGCTTTCATTTTTCTATTTGCATAGCCAATGAGTCGATAGCTACCCACTTTTCGTGGATTAAAATCAACCTGAATTTTTACATCCTTTGCGATTGTCACTAAGGTTGAGTTCATTTTATCAACTAGGACTCGTTTTCCCTCTTTGAACGAATCAATATAGTAATATTCACCATTCCCATTGTTGGCGATTTGCTCAAGATTATGATCTTTAATATTACCTTCACCAAAACCAAGGGCAGTGAGGTAAATGTTATCCTTATCTGCGCGGCCTTTGACTAATTTAATGAGTTGTGAACGGTCAGAAATTCCTACGTTAAAGTCACCGTCAGTAGCGATAATGATACGGTTTGTTCCATCCTTTATGAAGTTTTTCTTAGCAAGATCATAAGCAATTCTGATTCCTCCTTCGCCATTAGTTGATCCTCCACTTCTTAGACCATTGATTACTTTAATAATTTCCTCCTTTTGATCCCCATGAACCGGGTCTAATTCAATTCCAGCGCCTCCGGCATAGGTCACAATTCCTATTCTGTCATCTTCGGTTAGGTTTTCAACTAACGCTATGCATGATTCTTTTAGCAAGGGGAGTTTATCCTTATTTCCCATTGACCCGGAGCAATCGATAAGAAAAATAAGATTTGAGGGTGGTCTTTTGTTGGCGCTTAATTCTTTGGCTTTTAATCCTATTCTAACGATACGATTTCCTGCCTTCCAAGGTGATGAAGCTGTTTCAAGGTGAACTGAGAAAGGATGTTTGTCACCCGTAAAGCGATAATCATAATCGAAATAATTGATCATCTCCTCAACACGAACAGCATCTTGAGGCGGAAGCTGGTTTCGCCGTCCCAAATAGCGTCTGACATTGGAATAACTTGCAGTATCGACATCGATTGCAAAAGTTGAGAGTGGTGCCTGAAGCGGAGAAACGAATGGAGTATCATAGTAGGCGCCGTATTGTTCATTATTAGTTTCAGCTTCTTTAGAGAGTTCAATTTCACTAAAATCATCAGCTCCAAGTTGAAGTTCCTCAGAATACTCAAAATTTAATTTCTCCTGCCGTGCGCTCCTACCTTCAGATTTTTCAATTGATTCTTTAGAAAAATATCTGAGTCCAGATTCTACTTTCTGTTTACCTTTTAGAGCCTCAAAGTCCTTACTATTAGTACTGATGGTATTGGCAGCAATTGAGGCAGCGGGCTGAGGGACCGCTTTGGATTGTTTTTTTGCTAAACTTCGGTTAAAGCTGCGGTTCTTGTTCTCTTTAGCTTCCCTATTATTATCTAATATGGCCTCAGGTCTAAGTGAAAGCCCTTGATTGTTGGTATCTTTTAAGGCCGATTTTTTTTCATCAACTTTACCTAGAGACTGGGTTGGCATCTCAGATGATCGCTCATCTGCTGCATCAGTGAGTGACTCCTGTTTAGTATTATTTTTTAAGGAATCGAACCCAATAATTCCCATTCCGATAAAACAAGCGGCAGCCGCGCTTATTCCTGTCCAGCGACTAATTATGCTAAAGGTAGTAGGGCTAGTATTAATAATTTTGTTCCTAGAAAGAAGAGATTCTTTTTGTTCATCAGAAAGCTCTTCTTTTGGCAAGTTATCAAATTCTTTTTTAATTGAATCAATGGTATCATTGATGCTTTCGATTTCTAATTTAAGCTCGGGATTTTCCACTAGTATCTTTTCAAACTCCTCAACCTCCTTTTGGTCAAGTTCACCTAGTGCATAAGCTGTTAGTCTTGGATCTTCTGAATTTATTTTCATAACAGTTGCTTTTAAATTTTTCTTAAATGGTTTGATCGGTAAGCATTCCTCTTAATCTTTTGATGCCGGCATGAATTAAAAATCCAACATTGCTTACACTTAAATTTGTGACCTGACTTATTTCTTTGTAGCTCATGTCACCCTCGAACTTTAGACGTATGACTTCTTTTTGATTGTCTGGTAATTTATCCAGAAATCCCAGAATTTGGTTGCGTTGGTCTGATCGTTCAGCAGCCTTTCCTGGATCGTCAGCTGTATCATGAATTATCTCAACTTTGTTGTCATCCATATTGGTCATCCTTTTTTCCTTTCTAATAATGTCGAAGCATCGATTTCTGCACACCGTGAAGAGCCATGATTTTAGAGATTTTGATACTTTTTCAGGCTCTTGTTGATAAAGCTTTATTAGAGTTTCTTGAACAACATCCTTTGCTTTTTCGGAATCCCTAATAATGCTTTTTGCATAGTTGATCAATGCTGACTCATATTCATTGATGGCTCTTTTAATGAGTTCGTCTTGATCATTTGGGTGTTCACTTTTAGCCATTTTTTACGTCAATTTAATTAACGAATGAAGGTTATGAAAAATTAGAAGAAAATATAAAAAATATTTTTAGACCTGAGAAGGATTGATTTTTTAGTGATTTTAAATCGTAAATATAAATAAATTATGGCAATAAAGATGTATGCTGTTATCAAAATCCAGACATCATTTCTTATATAATTTCATAGTTCCCTTTTTATCATTTTTTGTTTTCAAGTCTGTATTGTTACTTGGAGATGAGAGGCCTAATTTTGTGGTTATTCTTTGCGATGATCTTGGATATGGGGATATATCCTGCTACGGAAATAAGATCATCAAGAC
>NZSO01000008.1 GCA_002696885.1 Verrucomicrobiales bacterium
GTAGTCTCAAATCGAAAAACCTAATTATTTCATTTATACACTAAAAATACTAATCAACTTGATAGATTAATCTTAAACTTCGGAACGATTAGCTTTTATTAACAAAAGATTAATAGAAAAAAGATTCATAAAACCGCTGGTGTCATCCTGCCGTTTACAATAATGACTCTTGTTAACCTGAATTAATTTTTGATTAAGATGTTCCTGTTAACATAGATCATCCCTTAATTCAGGTTAAGGTACTTTGAAATTATTTCTGTTTTCGTGGAGGTTTGCAGGAATTCAGTCAAGGTATCTTGCCTGATTTTTTTTTTATCATTTTTCAATAATAATCTTAAATATAAATATCATCATACCTACAGCAATCCATGATACCGCAAACCCTAAGTATGATATCTTCGATGGCGCACAAATTTCAAAACTAGTCCCCTTAAACCATCTTTTCCTATTTGATGGTTCAACTCCTTCGGGTAAAGTACACGGTTCACTTACTATTTCTCCAAACTTAACAGGTGTTCCAATCAAATCGTGAAATAGTTTAATTTTCTGAGCTTTGGGTTTGGATGTTAAAAGGCTCGCAATAATTCCAGCTACAATAGCGACACTCAAATAAAATATAATCTGCCAGGGTTCATAGATTGAGTATTTTCCCTTTACCAACTTAATAACACCCCATGTTTCACTTTGGGGAAATCGCTCCAATAGAGATATAAAATATGGTTTCGTTGAAATCCACCAACAAAAATACGCTGTCATTGTGCTGACCCATACTCCTGAAGAATTAAATCTCCTCCAAAATAGTCCAAGCCAAAATCCTATTCCTAAAGGGGCACCAAACTTAAGCCAGGATTTAAGTCCACTGACAACACCTTCCATGCTATAAGCGAATAGCAGACCAAAGCAAACTATGAAAACAGATGCAATCCTCGCAACTTTCAGATAATGCAGTTTATCTTTATCTTTGAAAATTGGTTTATAAAGATTTTCAGTGAATAAGGCAGACGATGAAATCATAAAGGAGTCACAAGAACTCATAACGCCTGCCAATAATGCAGCAATAAATAAGCCCAACAATCCAGGCATAATTGACGGCAAAAACTCTTTAGCCATCTGGCCATAAACTCGATCCGGATCAATGGCATGGATGTCGGCTCCAACTTTAATGAAATAGGCTAAAGCAGCAAGCCCAGTGACAGCCCAAGCAGCGGTACATATTCGCTTTATTAGGTTACCCACAACAAAGCCAAACCTACCATCCATTTCTGTTCGACCAGCTGAGCATACCCCCATAATAAATGGTTGAGATACGATTAGAAATAAACTGTTAATCCCAAAAGCAACAATAAAAAAAACACCAATTTTTTCAGGTGCCACTAAGGACATTTTTGATGGGTCATTGACGAACTCTCTTACACCGTCAATACCTCCCACAGAATGCAATACAAAGGGCAGAAGAATAAATGAAAAGATAATTGTTAGTACCCCTTGTATATAGTCCGTAATAATAGCTGCGCTCATACCACCGGCAGCACCATAAATAACAAATAATAGAGCCACTATTGGCATTGCAAGATCAGTTGAAATCGAACCGTCTGTGCCAGCATCAATTAGTGCCCCTGCTCCCTTCAGCATTAAACCAATTTTTAACGATAATCCGATCACACCTATAATTGAAAATAGGACAGCCACACTGGAACCAAACCTTAAGGCATAAACATCCGCAGTTGTAATGGCCCTTAGCCTCCTGAATATAGGAGCAATTAACCAATAAAAGGGAGTACAAAATAACCATAACCACTGAAACCAAATACCTGAAAGACCATTTTTAAATGAAGCCGATGAGACGATTACGGCTTGGTCAGATGCGGTTCCGGTACCGAAAGCATGCATCATCATCATCCCCTTTCCAAACTTTCTTGGCATAAAGAAATCGGAAGAAGCTTTGATTTTTTTACCTATCCTGATTCCAAGAAGAGTAATTCCTACGAGATAAATAATAATAACCGCAACATCAATATAATGCATAATAATTAAAACTCATCTGGGTGATTAAACGCCTCCATAATTGCACTATTATCCTCATCTCCAAAACCTCTATCCACGATGCTTTCAAGAAGAGACTCATGTAAGATAGATATAGGAGTTGATGATTTAAATTTTTCTGATTCTTTAACGATCAACTTAACATCCTTCAAATGCTGAGCCACTCGAGCCTGAGGCAAGGAGTAGTCTCTATTAACCATTCGATCACCTTTAGTATCCATTACAGAAGAATAGGCAGGAGTTTCTTTTAAAATTGAAAGCACCTCTTTTGAATCGAATCCATATGATTCAGCAAATTGAAGCCCCTCTGCCAAAACTGCACGATTGAGCCCAATAATTAAGTTATGAACTAGCTTAAATCTAGATGCCATCCCTAAAGCTCCAAGGTAAAAACTCTTCTCTGTTAATGAATCAATAAGATCACTTTCTCTATCAATAAGATCTTTATCACCGGAAAGAAATAACTGAGCCTTTTTCTTTTTAAGTAACTCGCTTGAACCTGCAATTGTGGCCTCAAAAAAGGAAGCTCCTATTGAATTTAGCATTTCACTAACCCTACTTACCTCTTCAGGTGAACCTGTTCCAGTGTCAATAATAACATGCTCTTTTGTAAAATGATCACCACAATCTTGAACGACCTTCATAACCACGTCACTTGAGGGCAAACAAAAAACAACTCTATGACACCGTGAAATCACCTCGACGGCATTTGAACAATTAATAACTGCTTCTGGAGTTTTGCCACTAATGTCATACCCAGCCACATCATACCCAGAACCAATTAATCTTTGGCTAATTGCAGTGCCCACTAGACCTAGGCCGATTAGACCAACTGTATTCTCTTCATTCATTAAAATTAAATCAATTTAAACCTTATTATGGGCAACTTCACAATCTCAAACAAGGTTTCACAGGGGCAAAAATCATTACTCATATATAGGCTCTATTATAAAAAAAAATTAAATTTATAATCGTCACTAGAACTTTATATGGAGTAGAACATTGATAGTACTTTGAAATTTAATAATCATTGAACGATGGAAAACAAACTCTCAGCAAAGAAACATTTCAGTGAATTATCACAATATGATATTGATCCGGTCTTAGCCCCATACTTTGATTTGGACTTTTGTACATCAAATCATCTAGTACTACTTGATGACCCTGCGATAGAAAATTTGGATAAAATTAGAGTTGGCGTTCTCAATACCGATGACACAGAACTTATCAAAGAAGCAAAAACGAAATTAGGTAAAAAAATAGATCCAGTACAACTTAATGCTTATGAAATCGAAAAGGCAATATCCATAATTTATGAGACCAAAATTTCAAGCGATCACACTGAAACGATAAAATTAAGTAGTTCAGCCACAATTGATTTTGCCAAAGACCGTAAACCAAACCTAATACTTCAAGATATCTTAAGCACAGCTTTACAAAAAAATGCCACTGATATCCACATCGAAAGTTACAGCAAGGATGCAGATTTAAGACTAAGAATCGACAGTATTCTACATCAGGTCACCACCTCCCTCTCACCATCAAATATTGAAAGAGTAATTGCTTGTATAAAAATCATTTGTGACCTTGATCACTTAGAGAGGAAAAAATCTCAAGATGGAAGATTTTCTGCCAATTATGAGGAAGATGGAAAAACAAGAAAGGTCGACTTTAGAGTATCAATCATTCCTGGAACTTACGGCCAAGAAGCAGTGATACGTATCATTGACCCAAAAAGAGTCATCCTTGATCTTAATGGTTTAGGAATGCCCCCCAATATATTAAAGGCGTATTCCAGAATGGTTAACTACCCTAATGGATTACTCTTAACAACGGGTCCAACCGGATCAGGAAAAACGTCTACACTTTACGCTTCTATACAAACTTTAGTGAACAGAAATCTTAAAGTTATGACCGCCGAGGACCCTGTTGAAAGAGAGTTACCGAAAGTTAATCAGAAAAGCATTAGTGAATTTATGAACTTTGCTGATTACATTAGAACTTTTCTAAGACAAAATCCTGACACGATCCTCGTCGGTGAAATAAGGGATAATGAAACAGCTGAAATTGCTATAAAAGCATCAACTACAGGACACCTCGTATTAAGCAGCCTACATACCAGAAGCGCCATCGGAACAATAACAAGACTTCGAAATTTGGAGGTTCCTAATGATAATATTTCAAGCAATCTCCTCGGAGCTGTTGGTCAAAGATTAATAAGGAAAATATGTTTAGATTGCAAAGAGGAACAAAAAGCTGATGAAGAACTTATAGGAATTTTTTATGATAAACCTGTAAAAACAAAATATTACGCTGGCGCGGGATGTTCAGCCTGTAATAATACTGGATACAGCGGACTTATGGGAGTTTACGAGCTCTTTTTTCCTAATAAGGAAATCTCAATCGCAATAGGTGAAGGTTTACCAACTAGTGAAATTAAAGAATTAGCCATTAAACACGGATTCAGACCTCTTATCGAAGACGCGCTTGAAAAGGTACACCAAGGAGAAACCACACTCGAGGAAGTGGCCAGACGCATAGGGCCTAAATATCCTCATGCAAAATAAACAAAGTCAATCAATGAGAAGGATTCATTTATCAAAAATAGCCGTGCTTACTCTATGGATTTTAACCAATTCAGCCTTCGCTGAGATTGCTTCGTTTAAAGACGGAGATAAGACTTGGAAATACAAAGTTACGAATGTACTTGGATGGAAACTTTATGTAGAAGAATCAATATCTAAACAAGAAAAACTAAACGAAATCATCATAAAGGAAATCACTCAGGGGATTAAACGATTCATTAATGTAGTCCCAAAAGAATCTCTAGAGTTTTTAAAGACAATCCCAATCTGGGCAAGCAATGAGCCTACATACCCGTTGAGAAAGAATGAGCGGGGAGTCATCCCCTTCCATCACGATGAAAACTGGCTAAGAGATCATGGTCTAAATCCACATATGGCTCCTGGAGTTCATGTTATCAATCCAGAGGCAGCACTAGTTGAGCACAAGATATTTGAGTGGGGACCGATGACAATGCTTCACGAGCTGGCCCATGCCTATCACATCGTTAATTTGGGCTATGACGACCCTATCATTACTAAGTCATTTACAAGCGCCATGGCAAGAGGACTCTATCTTAAAGTTCCTGACAGAAAAGAAAAAGAAAAACTAGTCAAGGCATATGCCGCTTCAAATAAGGCTGAGTACTTTGCAGAAGCAACGGAGGCTTATTTTGGCCATAACGATTGGTTTCCCCACAACAAAAAGGAACTTAAAAAATATGACCCAGGAGCATTTAGTATGGTTGAAAAAGCGTGGGGTGTTAAAACAAAAGAAAAACCAAAACCATCAAAGTAGTTTTCGTATTGTCTTGATCATTATATGAATTTTTAGTCTAATTTAATCATGTCATCCAATGACGGGGCAAAAGAGAATCTGTTCTCCAACTCTGCGTACGAGAATATTGATCCAAAAATCACAACCGAGCCTAACAGTGCAAGCATCATTGCTGCAATGGCTGATTCCACGGGATATAAAATTAGCTCCGCAGCCGCAGTGGTCGATGGGTTTTGGAATTATATAGAAAACCGAAAAGAACACTGGCGAAAAGATACCAATTGCTTATCAATTCCAGGATTTGGTTCATTTATTATCAAACCCTCTGAAGTCAAACATTTCAAAAGTGATAAGATTGGTAAAATAAAAATCCTAGGACAGGAGTTTATTTATCGAAACAAAAACGGCCAATGGTCTAAAGCTCCAAATCCAAGTGTTAGAATTTTGTTTCGGCTAACTCCAAAAATCAACCTTTCCGAACCTAATAAATATTTACAGAACACATTAAGTTCATCTGCAAGTCATTGGACCGACCAATGGAACGACAAAGGATTTAAATATCTATCACTAAAAAGGAAGATCTCAGTTTATATTCATAATCATTCCGCCATCCCTCTGAAAGAAATTGACACATTGCTAGCATGTTTTATTGCGATAACTCTTAAATCTATAACCACCAATAAAAAGACAAGCTTTGCCCGTCGAGGAAACTTTCATCTAAACAAACAGGTTACATTCCAAGCCTTCAAAAATTTCAAAGAGAGACTTCTATCGTAAATTAATGAAAGAAGGAATCCATGTAATTGCCAAAAAAATTGATGCCGACGTAAGGGATCTTATAAATGCAATTGATCGTCCAGAGAAATTCTACAGAACATTCCCCATTAAAAGGACACGTAAAAGACCTAGATGGATCCATGCTCCCAATCATTTATTAAAAGACATCCAAAGGAAACTGCTGAGTCATTTTCTTTATCAAATAAAACCCCACAAAGCTGCGCATGGCTTTTACCCTGGCAAATCTATCTTAACAAATGCTAAACCACATTGCAGTCAAAACTGGGTCTATTCATTTGATGTGGAAAATTTTTTTCCAAGCACTACTGACAAACATATTCTTTCAGCACTATTAAAACTAAGCTGCTTTGATAGAGAGCTATGTTTGGCAATCGTGAAATTATGCTGTCTTGCAGGAAAATTACCTCAGGGAGCTCCCACAAGCCCTCACCTTGCTAATCTTGCTTTTTATGAATGCGATCTACAACTTGAGAGTATTGCTGAAGAAAACTTAATGAATTACACCCGTTATGCCGACGACATGACTTTTTCGGGAGAAGATGAAATTATAACACTTGAAGATCAGGTTAATAAAATCATCAAAAAATATCACTATGAATTGTCATTCCAAAAGTCTAAACGCATGGGAAAAAATCATCGGCAAAAAGTAACAGGACTAATCGTTAACAAGAAAGTTCTTTTACCCAGAGAGTTGCGAAGAAAAATCAGGGCCATAAAACATGATGTTAAATCAATTGGCCTTGATAACGCTGTACAGAAAAGCTCGCTAGTGAATTCAGTAAATGAATTGAATGGATATCTCGCACTCGAGAAAATGCTCAAGTCAGAACAACCAATTTAACAAGAGAGCCCCTGTAGAACCTACACCGGAGAACTGTGAATATCCAATGCCATGAAAATCTGCATGCAAAGCATGCAGGATTTTATTGGTATTTGATATTATGCTAGTCTTTTATTGCCAATAAAAGACATGCAAAGTTCGTAGGTTACCGTAAGTCTCACCGCAGCGGTCCGCCGCAGCACGTTAGTATTAGTTTATAATTTATAACGTGTGGAAAGCTAGATTACTACAGGAGCCCCTCGTTTTTTTTATTATCTCTGAAATTTAATAATATAGTCAACATTAAACCCTGACATCATATTAAACTCACTCCATTATCATTGAGATGCTTCAGAATTTTATTTTTATAATCTTTATTTTCCTATCAGGCTTGCAATCTTTCAGCCAGGACACCCCTTTTGTTACTTATCCAAAACAAACTTCTGATTATTTAAAACGCATCCAGACTGGAAAGGCGAAATATAAATATAATTCGACTGTCAACTTTAGAGAATGGCAAATAGGGGCAAGGAAAGAATTATCAAGAATAATTGGACTCGATAAAATATCGAACGACCTGAGAAATTTTAAACCTTCTGTAATTCAAATCGAAAAAAAAACTGTTGGTAATAAATACACAAGATATTTATACAAGATCGAGACAGAGCCGGGAGTGGATATCCCATTTTATAAACTGGTCCCTACAACCATACAACCAAACGACAAACTTCCTCTCCTTCTTTCTCCCCACGGACATGACGTCGACGGGCTACATTCCTATGCGGGTGCTTACATCAACGAATCTCATCGCAATAAAATAATCGGAAAGGATGGCAATATTGCCGAGCAGGCAACCCTCAAGGGAATGATTGCAATTGC
The DNA here is from genome assembly GCA_002696885.1 of Verrucomicrobiales bacterium. Classification (GTDB taxonomy): domain Bacteria; phylum Verrucomicrobiota; class Verrucomicrobiia; order Verrucomicrobiales; family DEV007; genus EC70. Next base: position 7,880 of record NZSO01000008.1, read on the forward strand.
TCCTGCAACAAGAGGTCTTGCCAAAGAGCTCCTCATCCCTGACACAAAAGGTCGTCATGGAAACAGGCCATGCAGAGCTCAACTCATGCACTGTCTCATTTCAGGCAGAACACCAACCGCTGAAAGGGTCTGGGATATGCAAAAAATACTAGATTGGGCATTGAAGGATTCGAATATCGACCATAAAAAAATCATAATGACCGGAAACTCAGGTGGTGGAGTTCTTACAGCCTATACATCAGCGCTAGACGAGAGAATCAAAATTTCAGTACCCAGCTGCTCATTTACCTCAATAACAAGTAGCACCGGTTACATTTTTCATTGTGACTGCTGCGCTGTTCCAGGAATAAAAGATTGGGGAGATTTTTCAGAGCTAGGCGGATTGATTGCGCCTAGACCACTTCTTATCATTCATGGAATAAAGGATGGCCTCCATCATAAAATGGATGTCGAAAAAAACGCTAAATCTATTAAAGAAATTTATTTGGATAGAAAGGTAAGTGACAAAATGTCAATCAGCTGGGGTGAGGCTGGGCACAAATTTTATCCAGACATAATGTGGCCATTTATCAAAAAGGCCTTAGCTAATTTTTCCTATTAGGGAATTAAAGTCCGGCAGAAAGATTTTCAGAGGACCAGGCTCCTCTAAATCCACTTGGGTAGGCTACCTCTTTAATCTCTTGCCCATCCTTAAAGAACTTAACGATAACTCCTTTGACTCTGTCAGTGCGCGAACTCGCGCGAGGTGGTCTGTTCTTGCTTCATGTACCTCCAGCACACTCAGATGCAGGCAAAGGCCTAATTTTGGTTAGTTTAACTTTGTCAGTGGTCAAGTCTTGACCCGTTCGAGGAGTTATTGAACTAATTACAGTTTTACCACTAGCAATAAGCTCTTGA
>NZSO01000009.1 GCA_002696885.1 Verrucomicrobiales bacterium
AGTAAGTCTCTTACTTCGTAAATGGTCATTGGTCCGGTCTTTTGGCCATCAATTACTAGGAAAATCTCCATTGATTTATGTTTGATAATTAATATGTATATTTAATTAAATCACCAAAAAACGTCTGAATAGTGGTCTATTTTGGAAAAGTTAATCAAATTCTTCAAAAAAAATATTTTGATTTTTTAATGGGTTTCATTTATTGAGAATTATTCTCAATAAATGAAACAGTTATCCAATCACCTCAAATTAATAACAATTAAAACCTTTCTTAGTGCTTTTGTATTTACACTCCTGCCTGTGAGTGCTGAGGAAGTGAATGTATATTCGCATCGTCATTACGAGTCAGATGATAAACTCTTCAAAGAGTTTACAAAAAATACCGGTATTAAAGTAAATATTGTGAAGGCATCAGCTGATGCCCTTATAGAGAGAATTAAGGCTGAAGGTAAGCAGTCACCGGCAGATATACTGATTACTGCAGATGCAGGCCGTCTAGTTAGAGCTCAAGATGCTGGTTTGCTGCAAACTGCCTCAAGTCCGTCACTCAATAAACAAGTGCCCAAACACATGAGGGACAAAGACGGCCACTGGTATGGTTTTACTGTTCGTTCTCGCGTTTTAATATACTCAAAGGAACGTATCAATCCCTCTCAATTGAGTACTTACGAAGACTTAGCTGATCCTAAATGGAAAGGAAAACTTTTAGCTCGATCATCTTCAAACATCTATAATCAATCATTACTTGCATCAATCATTGCCAACAACGGTAAGCAAAGTGCGATGAAGTGGGCTGCTGCTGTTCGGAAAAATATGGCTAGACCTCCTGAGGGAAGTGATCGTGACCAAATGAGAGCGGTGGCTGCTGGTATTGGTGATGTCGCCATTGCGAATACTTATTATGTTGGCTTGCTAGTGAATTCATCTAATCCCAAAGACCAAGAAGTGGCTAAAAAAGTTGGGGTCTTTTTTCCTAATCAAAAAGGCAGAGGAGCGCATATTAATATCAGTGGAGGTGGAATTGTAAAATGGTCAAAGAATAAGGCCAATGCTGTCAAGCTCCTGGAATTTTTAACAGGTCCTGAAGCTCAAGAGCAATTTCCCAATGCAACCTATGAGTTTCCGTTGGAGATTAATTCTACAAATTCAGAACTGTTACAGTCTTGGGGAAAATTTAAAGCTGATCCTTTATCACTATCAGAACTCGGTAAATTAAATTCTGAAGCTGTTAAAATATTTGCCTTGTCGAATTGGAAATAGTTATTTTTTTCAAAGATTTATTCTTTTGGTTCGGCTCGGTTTCATGCATTAGGCCATCAATGTTTTTTGGGGTATGCCTGAAAGTTTAAAAGTTACAAATTCTCGACGTTTGTCATCCTCCTGGTGGTGGTTTGCTGCTGCTACGATAGCAATCGTTTTGTTCTCTCCACTCACTGTTATCCTCTCCTCTTTTCTTGAAAGACCTGGAGAAGGCTGGCAGATGATATCTCAGTATTTATTATTAGAATATATTTCAGGAACTGTGATTATGATTATCGGGGTTGGGGTGACTGTCCTTTTTTTGGGAGTTGGTTCAGCTTGGATAATTACCGTGTGGGACTTTCCATATAAAAGATTTTTCTCTCTCGCGTTGATGATGCCAATGGCAATTCCAACCTATGTTATGGCCTTTGCATACTCTGATGTAAAATATGATATTAGAGACCCATTAATGCTTTTGATCAAAGAGAGATGGGGGGCTTCAGTTATGTCTCAGTCAACTGAAATATTTAATCACGGTTTGGCTATTATAATCCTTTCATTTGCTCTTTATCCATATGTATATGTTGCAGCTAGGGTAGGTTTTTCAGAAATTTCAGGAGCGTATATTGAAAATTCAAGGCTCTTAGGCCGTGGGCTTTTTCGAAGTATGTTCAGTGTGGGTTTACCGTTGGCTCGACCTGCGATTGTTGGTGGTCTTCTATTGGCTTTACTCGAAGTGATGAACGAGTACGGAGCAATGACGTTCTATGGCATTGAAACCCTTACTACTGGTATTTTTGTCAGTTGGACAGATCTTGGAGATAAAGATTCAGCAATAAGATTGGCCGCGATTGCCATGGTTTTCGTTCTGTTGATTATTATTTTAGAAAGATTATTAAGAGGGCGAGCTAAATTTCATGCGCATAGATCCTCGAAAAAAAATTTATCCATTAAAACGCGAACGAAGTTTGGTTCGTTCGTCGCATTTTCATGTTGTGGTTTATTGTTTCTATTTTCATTTGTACTTCCAATTGCTAATCTAACCATCAATACATTTAGGGGATGGGGTAAAAGTAATTTAATTAATATTATTCAAGGTCCTCTAGTTGATAGCTTTCTTGTTTCTTTAATTGGATGTCTAGGAATTGTTGTTGCGGCACTTGTTGTGTCTTATGCCTCAAGGTTATTTCCCTCCCTTTTCATGAAAACTTTATCCAAGTTGTGTATGTTGGGCTACGCTGTTCCGGGTGCGGTCGTTGCCATTTCTATCCTGATTTATTTTTCAGGTATGGGTAAATATCTAGGGTTCACTACTTTGACATCGTTCATGTTTACTCTGACTCCTGCAGGATTGATTATTGCCTATTTTGTCAGATTTATGACTCCGGCTCTTGCCCCTATTGAGGCCGGAATGACAAGAATAAATATGAATATGGATGAAGCTTCTTCTATGCTTGGAAGATCTAGTTGGGGGAGTTTCTTTAAGGTTCACTTGCCACTTCTAAGGTTTCCTTTGCTTGGTGCTATGATTGTTTTATTTGTCGATATTTTAAAAGAGTTGCCTTTAACTCTTGTTTTAAGGCCTCCGAATATTGAGACACTCGCAACAACTTCATACGGTTTAATCCAAAAAGAAGAGAGAATAGTTGACGGCTCTTTTCCTGCCTTAGTTCTCGTCATTACGGGAGCATTGGCTGTCTTAGCTTTACATCTTTTGATTCTTAAACGAATAGTTAAAGAATAACCAGATGTCGAAATCTCTTCGAGTACAAGATATTACTAAGATATTTCCAAGAGCAGAAAACCCTGCACTTGATAAAGTTTCTATTTCTTTATCCGATGGTGATATCATGGCTCTTGTTGGTGAAAGCGGTAGCGGCAAAACAACCCTTCTAAGAATAATTGCTGGCCTTGAAAACCCCGACAGTGGTTTAGTTGAGATTGATGGTGAAATTGCTTGGAGCTCTCAAACAAAAACCTTATTGCCAGAAGACAGAAATATTGGATTTGTTTTTCAAGATTACGCCCTTTTTCCACATCTAACTGTTAAGAATAATATTCTTTATGGGTTGCATAAAATACATCAAAAAAGTGATAGGGTAGAACGGCTAAAAGAAATTATTTCTTTAACAGGTCTTGAGAACCTAGAACATAGATTTCCACATGAACTCTCTGGGGGGCAGCAACAAAGAGTAGCTTTGGCAAGGGCTCTTGCACCTGAACCTAATTTTATATTGTTGGATGAGCCGTTTAGTAATCTTGATCCAGTCAGAAAAGATTCTTTGCGTGATGAGCTTAGATCCGTAGTTAAAGAAAGTGGAGTCTCGGCTTTAATTGTAACTCATGATACTCGCGATGCATTATCTGTTGCCGATACTTTAGCAGTCCTAAAAGATGGAAGGTTAGAACAAGTGGGAAGTCCGGAGAGGGTTTATTTTCACTCGACTAGTGAATATACTGCCAGTCTCTTTGGTAAAGTTAACCGTATTCCATGCCAGTTATTTAAAGGGGAGGGCGCGCCTAATGAATCCACTGATATTTTAGTCAGGCCTGCGGATTTAGAAATCACTAAAGATCCAACGGGTGATGTGCATATTGTTGGGAGAGTTATTGCAAATAACTTCCGAGGTGATTTTCATGAAGTCACTCTAGAATGTGGTGAGTCGGTTTCAAAATCTGATAGCGTCACCCATGTGAGTATTTACGTTAGTCCTGAACGTAAATTGCAGTTAGGTGATACTGTCACAGTAAGAAGACTTAAAAGATGAGTTGATTTGCTGTTGCTAATCAAATTTCAGTCAAAACAGTATCAAGATTTAGCATTGTAGCGGTAGCTGTACTAGGATGTTGTATTAATATGAGTATCGTTTGATTCATATCTTCCTAATGGGAAATAGGAAAAAATAATCAAGCTAAATCTAATGCCCGTTAGATTAAAGTAGCGGTTATTCTTCGGGTTTTGGGGAAGTGGTTATTCTATAGTGCAAAATAGCCACTTCCCTTTTATATCAAAATCAAGCTTTTGAAGATTAATAATCTAATTAAGCCTTTTGTAGAGTTCTTCAATTCTTTCGATACGAATACCATCAGGCTTCATTTTCAAAAGCCATTCTAAATCTACTTTTGCATCTTCATTTTGATTCAATTGAATGAAAAGTATCGATCTGCTTAGTCTTTCTTGAGCATCATTTGGATCGATTGAAATGAGGAGATCAACGTAATTGATGGCATCTTTATATTGTTTATTATCAATTGAGATACCTTTTAAATTATACAGCATTCTCTGAATAATTGATTTATTATCGGCGGCCTCATAATCCTCAGAAGTTTTAGTTCTATCGTAATCTTTAACAATGGCATCAGCATCAGCTTTGGTGAGAATTTTGCCGTTTTCAAAAGGATCAATCATCTGTCGTTCATCATTTTTGTTGTAAAAAACGACAAAGTGACCTGGCAATCCAAGCCCTTTTACTTCTATTCCTAAACGCTTTGCAAGTTCAATGTAAATAATGGAAAGAGTTATAGGAATACCCTCTCTGTCATCGAGAACTTCATTGATATAGCTGTTGGATTGATTGTAGTAATCAGTTCGACTTCCATGATAACCGTTGTCTTCAAACAGATACTTACTTATCAATGATATTTTGGTTTGTATATCAGTGTTCTCCTCGACTTTGGTGAGAAGATCATCACCCATTCTCACGATTTCATTGTGATAAGAGTCAATATCAATTTCAGGATTATCATATTTTGCAAGGAGTAGAGCACACAGGGCAAGATCACACTCAGGATCTTTCTGTAACTCCTGTAGAATTTTTTTCGTTATGTCTTCTCGGTGAAATTTCTCATTTAATAGTTTTAGGGAATTAATTGAATTTTCGAGATCTTTTATTTTTTTCTTTATCAGCCTTTGGCTAGTTGGGAGTTTTTTTTGAAGATTTTTAATGGCTGTAGAATCATTTTTATTTTCCAATATCTGGCTAATGCCACTATTGATTTCTTGGATGATTTCAATAGATGGCTCCCTAGGTGCAAGGTTTTTTCCTAATTTAAAATTTTTAAATATTGCCTCAGTGTCTCTAAATTTCGCGAAGCCTACTTTTCCATTTCTTAATTTTTTGTCTTTGATCTCAAATAGTTTTTTCCCATTTAAAAAAGTTAATATTGACTCTTCTTCAACTCTCACTCTTATGCTGTTCCATTCTCCACTGTCATAGTTTTCTGATTCAGTTTCATTGAGAATTGACCATGATAAGACATCTGGTCCTTCAAACCGAGTTAACCTAAGTTTGCCACCGCTAGGATAAAAACCATAATGATGGTCGTTCTCATCCGACTCGAAAATTAAACCTGCTGCTCCACTTTCGTCACTCAGTTTAACATCGACTTTAATTTCATATGGAACATCTGGTGTTTGTTTTTGATATATACAAATTGATCGCCCCCCAAAACCAGCACCTCTTTCCTTTACGCTTATTCTTCCAGCCCTTTGGCGCCAATCAGCTCCCATTTTAATCTGCCACACTGCAGGATTAAGTTTTCCAATCGTTAACCAATTATCCATTGTAACAGGATTTGGTGTATCTTTTATTTTGATTAAATTATTTACTGGAATAGCAAAGCCAAGGTTCTCAGTTATGGCTGATTTCATGTTGATGATTCCACAAACTTTTCCCTTATCATTCATTAGTGGTCCGCCACTATTTCCAGGTTCTATTGGAATAGCAATTTGGATGAGTGATTGATTTTCAATCTCTCTAATGCCAGAGATGATTCCTCTTACGATGCTAAATTCAAGACCCTGTGGATTACCCATCGCTATTACTTCCATGCCTTGCTCTGAACTCTTCTCAGTTTCAAGTTGCAATGGCTTTAGACCTGCTTCGTTAATTTTAAGAATTGCTAAATCTAATTTACGATCGGATGCAAAAATTTTTTCAACTTTGTATTCATTTCCATTATCAAATCGAACTTTAATTAATCTTGATTCACCAATAACATGAGAGCATGTGGCGATTAATCCATCTTCACTGATTACAAACCCAGTTCCCGTTCCAACTACCTTTCCCTCTCGGCCTTCTTGTGTAATGACAACTATTGATGGCCTAATTTTTTTTGCCATTAATGCAAGGTCTTTGGGAGTGCCACTCTCTTCACTCTGAGCTTGGCAAACTAACAATAAAAAAACAAAAAAAATGTCTCTTAAGTAGTTGGTAATTTTACCCATGAGTTGAAAAATTACTTCGAACAATTATTCAAATGTAGATAAAGCAACAGGTTGCTCCGTTTTAGGATCCTCTTCGATGGGTATAGCCTTGGGAGCAGGTTCTATGGTATTTTGATCTTCCGCCTTTTCCAAAATATTCTCTTCGGACGAATTAGTTTCAGTTTTGATCTCGGAATTTGGATCCAATAAATTATGTTCCGCAACCGATTTTATTTCGCTCATCTCCTTTGCTTTAGGAGCGTAGAGTTCTGGTGAAATAATTTCGTTTCTTTCAGATTTATAATTATTTAAAACAATTATTAAAGGAGCCCCTATAATTAAAATGGTGACTGCTGCTGCAAGTGTTATAGGTGATGCATTTTTTGCATTAACATTTTCCAGATTAATTAATTCACGATTTGCTGCAGCACCATGCAAATAGGCAGCCTCATGATCATTTTCATTAAAAAATGCTTTCATCTCATTGATGAACATTTTTGGGTCAATTTGAAGGTGCTTGCAATAAAGCTTAAGGAAACTCTCAGCGTATATAGAATTTGGAAAACTTGAAAAATTGCTTGTCTCCAGATTCTCTATAGCCTCCGAAGGTATTCTTGTAATAATCGACATTTCCTCGATACTAAGTTCAAGGCTTTTGCGAGCTTCACTCAGCTTTCTGCCGATTGTATTATCCATGGTTCCTTAATCGGAGCCATTAATCCACTTAATGTGGGAGGGGGTAAATAACTCCGTGAGGACCAGTATAAACGATCTAATTTGCCAAATCGACTAAAATCTCTCTTGGTTTTGCACCTTCCCCTGGGCCTATAATTCCACGCATTTCCAGAATATCCATCATTCTGGCCGCGCGGGTATAGCCTAAGCGTAGTCTTCGTTGGAGCAATGAGGTCGATGCACGTCTCTCAACTTGAATGACTTCTAAACATTTTTCGATTATTTCCTCGTCTTCATCTGATACCTCCTCGTTTTCATCAGAATTACCGCTAAGTTTTTCCTCAATTTCCTGAGCAAATATTGGGCTTGCTTGATTGGAACAAAATTCAACAACTGAAACGCATTCCTCGTCCGTAATTAATGCCCCTTGGGCTCTGCTTAATTGTGCACTTCCTGGAGGCAAATAAAGCATATCGCCTTTGCCAACCAATTTTTCCGCACCCTTATTATCGAGTATTACCCTGCTATCTAATGACGATGAAACTTGGAACGCTACCCTTGAGGGAATGTTTGCTTTGATGATACCAGTAACAACATCTGCCCTAGGCGTTTGTGTGGCGATTATAAGATGTATTCCTGCAGCTCTTGCCTTTTGCGCTATCCTTGCAATTGCTTGTTCTACATCAGCGGGGGCAGTCTGCATTAAATCGGCTAACTCATCAATGATGACTACAATGTATGGAAGTCTTTCTGGAATTTTTTCTTCATCGACATCAGATGCTCCAATCGAATCTTCTATTTCTTTATTTCTTTGAGCTTCCGCATTACCAAAATTAGTATTTGGAGTTGATTCGTTTAGAATATCTTCACTGTGAGTAGGTGGCTTTACTTCAAGGTCATCATTTGAATTGCTCTGAACTTCATTCCACTCTCCCTCATTTTCACCCTCCTCATATTCTACTTCTACCTCTTCATATTCATATTCATATTCCCAAGAATCATCTTCTTCTGCTTCATTTGCTTTTGGACTAGTATTATCAAAGTCTAATTGTGATTGACCCGATTGATCAAAGAATTCATCAGATTGGTTTTCTTCTTCATTAGCTTTCTGGCGTTCATTAAATGCATCAAAATTTCGAATATTTAGCTTCGCAAATAGTTGATAGCGTCGTTCCATTTCATTAACGACCCACCTTAATGCTAAAATAACTTTTTTTGAATCTGTTACGACCGGCACAATTTGATGGGGCAGATCGTTGTAAACTTGCATTTCGACAACCTTTGGATCAATCATTATGAAGCGAAGTTCATCAGGAGTAAATCTGTAAAGCATGCTAGCGATGATACCATTGATACATACGGACTTTCCTGCTCCTGTTGCTCCGGCAACTAATAAGTGTGGCATTTTGGCGAGATCACCAATCACTGTTTTGCCATAAACATCCTTACCAAGAGCGATCGGAATTTTGTGTTTTGTGTCCAAAAACTCTGGATCTTCGAAAAGTTCTCTGAGTGGGACAATTATTTTCTCATTATTAGCTATTTCAATTCCTACAGTGTCTTTTCCAGGTATTGGTGCCAAAATGTTTATTCTCTCAGCTTTTGTAGCTAAGGCGATGTTGTCTTCAAGTGCTGTGATTCTGTTTAGTCTCAGTCCTTTACTCGGATAGATTTCATATCTTGTTATGGTTGGCCCCCTAGTAATATCACCTGCAGAGACATTGACTTTAAAATGCTCTAGTGTTTCGATTATGGTTTTTTGAGTCTGAATTAATAGATTTTTATCGGTTGGTTTCCGATCGGTCTGTGCTTCATAATTTAATAAATCAATATCTGGTAATTGATAACCTGGGAATTGAATTTCCTTTGCAGCATTAAATTCGTTTCCACCATTATTGCTGTTAACGGATTTGTTTGCCGCCAAAACTTCTGCGATAGAAGGTTTCTTAGTAGCAATTTCCTCTGGAGACCGAACTGAAGCATCAAAGATTTTTGGTTCAGTAATTTCCTCAGGAGTTTCTTCGGATTCTGGCTCAATGATTTCCTCTACTTCA
>NZSO01000010.1 GCA_002696885.1 Verrucomicrobiales bacterium
AACAAGAAATGGACGGGAACCTATAGTGCGGAGGCTTGGTATCGACTTGGTGAATCTATGGATAAAAATGATAAATCTTCCCAGGCCTTAACCCCTTATGTGGCTGTGATGGGAAAATATGCTTCGAGAATCGAATTTTCAATTCCGGCGGCAGCGCGCTCTGCTACAATACAAAAATCGTTAGGGAAAAATGCCGAAGCTTACAAACTGGCTCATCGAAGTGGTTTAAAATTTAAAAATTATATTAATGATCGAAGGTTTGCCCAAGAGTTTGCAAAATTGAAAGCAATTTATTACGAGCTATCAGAGGAATATGGGGAGGAAAATGATCAAGATCCTTACGCCAATAATTAATTACCTTAAAGTCCTTTAACTAAGAAATTATGAATATGAAATTTGAAAATCTTTTTATAATTGCATTGCTATCTATTTTATCTACCTCAATCAGCTCGGCTAAACCAATCGCAGCGACTTTGACTATTGGGAAAAATAAACAAGACTTTCCGGGATATGTTACAAAAGCGGATGATAATAACATCTACGTGAGTCAATTTGAGAATGGAGTCTCTCCTGCAGGATATGCATTATCATCAGTAAGTGATATATCATGGAGAGAGCCTGACGATTGGAAAGAGGCCATTGATTTATGGAATAGAAATGAATATAAAAAGGGCAGTGCAGCTTTTTTAGAGGCAATGGATAACTACAAGGGAATTGCTGATTCCAAGCATCCTCTAATGAAAGACAATATTGGAGCGCAGGCTGTGTTTTATTATATGGAATGTCTCAGAAGGACAGGACAATTCAAAGCGATGATGGAGCCTTATGTTAGAGTTCAAAAAGTCAACCTGGGCTCAAAATGGCAAGATCAAATCAGATTGTTTCAGGGATGGGCTCACCTTGCTGGAAATAAATGGAGTCCATTGAATTTGATGATGGAAACGTACCAAATTAATGAAAAAGACATCCCTGGAGTTGGTACATACACCGTAGCTCCTAATGAATTACCTCTCAAAAATGGAATCAATGTTCACCATATGGCTCAGATCTTTTTTCTGAGGGCTAAGTCCACTGATGAATTGGCTAATGAACTAGATAAAGAGCTTCAGGCTATTGAGATCTCTGATGAAACAATGGAGGAAAGGAATGAGCTATCTAGTAGAATAGGGGTAATGAGATCTAAAGCTCTTACAGACTACAATCGGGCAATGACGATAAACTATGGACAGGACAGGGGCTTGTCGTTGAGGTCTATGAGAGACTCTTTATACTTGATTAAGAAAATGCCAAGCTATGCTGAAAATTTCACAATGCAAAAAGAGGCCCATGGTATGGCAAAGCTTCTCAATGGGTTAAATCCAGGTATATTTCCCTCTGAACTTAATGATCTTTTACAAGAGCCCGTTGATCCCAACGCTGGGAAATAGAGCTTTAGTCTTTTTTGATTTTTGCTGGGTACTTCAACATAGTGAGCACCTCACGAGGATTCATTTTTTGAACAGCCTCTTCGTCAATTCCTAATGTAATAAGACGCTTTCTTTGATCATTTTGCCTACGCCTTTTAGCCGCGCCCCCTTTTCTAGGACGAGTTAAGTGCGTTTTCATGTATTTTCTTTTTACGCGCATATCATCAAAAATGTGAGAATTGGTTCTTAAAATTGACCCTTTTTGTATTAGGGGTGTCTAATTTGCATGAAAATTACAAATCTCCAAGAGAATTCTCAAAGTTAATGTTTTAATTTCATTATTTCGAAAACGGCTGCAGGAACCATCTTTGCAACATGATCTTCCCAGCCGATTGGACCAACTAACCCTTTAACCATGCTACTACTGAGTTCAGCTAAACCTCTTGGAGGCATCAAAAAGATAGTGGTAATCTCGCTTTTTAACTCAGCGTTGGTATGGCGCATACCCCTTTCGAATTCATAATCTTGGGCAGAACGAATGCCTCGAAGTATGTAACTCGCCCCTATTTCAGTGGCATAATCGACTAGATACTTGTTTTCAAAAAATGAAATACTGATATTATCCACTTTTGGGAGCGATTTATGAAGAATATCAATTCTTTCATTTACACCATAGGTGTATTCTTTGTCAGGATTGATACCAATAGCGACCGTTAAATGATCAAATAAGTCTAAACCCTGTTTAATCATCCAGAGGTGTCCGTTGGTGAGGGGATCAAAACTGCCTGCGTATACGGCTTTTCGAGGTTTCTCAGACATTGTTAATAATTAATCGTAAGCATCCAAAAATTCAGCTCTTTTTTTGTTAATATCACCCAATACCGTTATCGGGGTGCCAGATTTAATTTCCAATTGCTGGCCTAAGGAGAGCGAAAAAGAGCAATGATCACCATCAATAAAAATTGTTCCTTTTCTAGTCAAAGAGTGAATGACCACGCCGGTAGTTATTATGGCTTCGGTATTTCGAGTTCCTCTATGTAATAACTGAAAGTTTTTGGTTTCAAGTGGTAGAGGGTCAATGCCCTCTTGAAAAGACCAAGCTGTTGAACCTGCTCCTGTAGATATTAACAAGCCACTATTACGATAGGAATTGTTGTTTATCTGATAGCGCGTTGTGGCGGCCGGGTTAGGGCTGGCAAAAAGAACATCATTAAGCACTGGTGGACCGATGGGTGATTTATCGATGAATAACGATAACCTGTTTAACTGTAACTTTGGCTGAATTGATAAGCCGTTGAAGAAATTTTCAAAATTTTCTGCATTGCAGGCACAAAAAAAACCTACGCTTCTTTGTGGATCAGAATTAACTCCAAGTATCGGAGTATTTGCTTTAATATGATGCGAAGCCTCAAGAAAAGTTCCATCCCCGCCAACGGTGATGACCAAATCAAAAGCACTTAGATCATATTCACCGATAGTTGATCGATATATTTTTTTATAACTTATATTCTCACCAAAAAGTGTTTTTTCGACTAAATCTATTGTTTGTTTTTGAACGAGGTCACTTTTTAATAACAAATCTCTTTGAGATTCATCCTCCAAAATAAATGAATTTACATTGTTATCATCAGAGCCAGAAAAGAGTTCCCATGCACTTTTCTTATAAATAAGAGCAACATTCATTCGTTATATAAATTAAATCATTGATAATTGTATAAAGTACAGCTGCATAGAAAAATACAATTAATTATAAATAAACCGACAGTTAATTAAGATTTTGAAAAGAATGGGTACTATAGATTGTTAACCCCTACGTATTACTATAACGAAACTTATATGATGAAAAGTTATGTGAATTGACCTTTAGTGATTGAATCAATAATTTAAAACTGACGTTGAAGCTATAAAGTAACATTAACTAACAATCTGTATCAATTTTGGAACCATGAAAATTACTAATCTAATTCTAATCAATCTAATTATATTAGTTTCGATTACTTTTGCGAATGACTTCAAAAAGTGGGCTCATGAAACAAGTGATTTAAAACCTGACCCTTCAATCACTTTTGGCACTTTAAGTAATGGAATTCGATACGCCATTATGCCAAACGTTGAGCCCCCTAAAAGGATAAGTATGCGTCTCTATGTTGATGCAGGATCTTTGATGGAAAATGAACAGCAGCAGGGCTTATCTCATTTTATTGAGCACATGGCCTTCAATGGGACCAAAAATTTTCCTGCTGGAGAGATGGTTGAATACTTTCAGAGGTTAGGCATGTCTTTTGGCGGTGATACCAACGCACATACCTCATTCAAGGAAACGGTTTATAAATTAGAATTGCCAAAGCCCGAATTGGATATGGTTGATCAAGGTATGTTGTTATTTCGTGATTATGCAGACGGTATGTTGATGAGTCAGGAAGAAATAGAAAAAGAAAGGGGAGTGATATTAAGTGAGTTAATAACAAGAGATTCTGCAGAATGGAGAACGCAAAAAGAGGCATATAAGTTTGCTTTACCTGATTCTTTAATTAGTAAACGCTTTCCAATTGGTAAGAAGGAGGTGATCAAAGGTGCTGGGAGACCTGAATTTATGAACTACTACAACAAGTGGTATACCTCTGACCGAATGGCATTAGTTATTGTAGGTGACGTCGAACCCAAAGAAATCGTTCCAATCATCACGAAACATTTTTCGTCAATGTCCGCGCCAAAAATTACAAAAGAGGATCCTGATCTTGGTAAGATTACTGTTGGCAGGGGCGTGATTACCAAAACTCATTATGAAAAAGAAGCCTCTGAGACAAGTGTTAGTATTGAGGTGGTTAAGCCGTATTCATGGGAACCAGATGATACGTCCAAAAATATTAATAATCTTAATCTAATTTTCGCCAATAGCATTATTAACAATCGAATTTCAGAAATTACCAAAAAAGAGGGAGCCCCAATAACTGGTGGAGGTTCGTATGCTCAGGAATTTATGGATTTTGCAAAATTCGCAAGCATCTATGTAACATGTGATCCTGAAAATTGGGAAGGCGCTCTCACTGTTGCTGAACAGGAAATAAGGAGGGCTGTTACTCATGGATTTAATAATGCAGAATTTTCTGAGGTTAAAGCAAATCTTCTAAACGCTTATGAACAGGCAGACAGGAGTTCAGCTTCTCGCAAATCAAGAGCATTGGCTGATTCCTTAACGAGATCGATTTCGATGGGTAAAGTCTTTTCGAGTCCAAATCAGGATCTAGGGTGGATCAAAGAGAATATTTCAAAAATTAACAAAACCACCTGTTATGAGGCTTTAAAAAAAGCCTGGGAAGTAAAAGATAGGCAGATATTTATTGGTGGAAATATACAGCTGACTAAAGCTGATAATAAGATACTTGAAGTCTATAAAAAATCCTCAGGGATTGACGTTGCTCCATTAAAGGAAGAGATCCAATCTGAATTTGCTTACAAAAGTTTTGGTGAGGCTGGCCAAATCGTAGAGAGAGTTAAAGATGAAGAATTAGGAGTAACACAAATAAGGTTTAAAAATAATGTTAGACTAAATATTAAAAAAACCGATTACGCCAAGGATTCTATACTAATAGGTGGGCGCATAGGTTCAGGTATGTTGTCCATGCCTAAGGGTAAACCAGGGTTGTCTATTGTTGCTTCCTCAATCTTCAATGCAGGTGGGTTGGTCAAACATAGTGCAGACCAATTAAGAAGAATTTTTGCAGGTAAAATAGTTAGTGGATCATTTTCCGTAGGTGATGATGCATTTACTTACAGTGGGAAAACAAATCAAAAAGATTTTTCTGATACTATGCATTTAATGACGGCCTATTTGGTAGAGCCTGGGTACCGAGAAGAGGCATTTAGGCAATTTAATAATCAACTAGATCCTATTTATAACCAAATCACCCATACACCAATGGGGGTCTTTCAAGATAGGGTTGATCGATTTCTCAAAAGTAATGATTATAGATCAGGGTTTCCAAAAAGATCTGAACTGGAAAATATCTCAAAGGATGATGTTCAGGGTTGGCTCCAACCCATGCTGGAGAATGGATATTTAGAAGTTGGTGTAGTTGGTGATTTTAATGAGCAGGAAGTCATAAGAGTTGCTTCGAAAACAATCGGAGCATTACCTACGAGGAGTAGCCAAAAAAATCGCTTTAATAATAATCGAAAAATTAAATTTCCGAGTCTGGGACAAGAGAAGGAGTTTGGTTTTCAATCCGAAATACCAAAGGCTATGGTAGGTGTGTATTGGCCTACCGAGGATATATGGGATATTAGTCGAACTCGTCGGCTAAGTGTCCTCGGGACAGTATTCGCTGATCGCTTGAGATCAAAAGTCAGGGAGGAACTTGGACAAGCCTACAGCCCTTACGCTCGACACATACCCAGTGACACCTACGATGGATACGGTTATTTGATGTCAATTTTGACGGTAGATCCGGCTCAAACACAGAAAATCGCTGAGGTTGTTCGCGATATAGGTGTCGATTTATCCACAAAAGGAATCGAGGAAGATGAGCTAGAAAGAGCGATTAAACCTTTACTAAATAGTATAGACCAACAGCTCCGTCAAAATAGCTATTGGTTGAGAACCGTTGCCTTGAGCTCCCAGGAATTTCCTCAAAAACTTCAATGGGCTAAGACTATGGTTGATGATTACCAAAACATCACCATTCAAGAGGTAAATGAATTGGCTAAAAAATACCTAAATGCTGAAAAATCCGTGATTATTAAAGTTGTTCCGCAGAAATAATAAGATTTTCCATCAGAAAATCATTAATTGATCAACAAGAATCAAGTTGCAACTTATTGATATTAAGTTAATTACAATTATTAATAATATTGCTAACTTATGTCTGTTGACGCTTGCTAAGCTCTTTGCTTAAGTATGCCGCCTTTAAAAAATTAAAAAAATTAACCTAGGAAACAATTATGCCTACATTTGGAATCAATGGATTTGGCCGTATCGGTCGAAATGTATTTAGAGCAATGACTAAAGAACAGCGCAAAAATGTCGTCGCTGTTAACGATTTAACTGACAACAAAACCTTAGCACATCTTCTAAAATGGGATTCTACATGCGGAAAACTTGATGCTGAAGTCAGTTATGATGATGAAAGCATCACCGTTGATGGGCATTCCATTAGAGTTTATGAAGAAAGAGACCCTGCCAAGTTGCCGTGGTCAGACCATGGTGTGGATGTTGTTCTTGAATCTACAGGCTTTTTCACAGCCAGAGATAAGGCAGAGCTACACATAACAAATGGAGGCGCTAAGAAAGTTCTTATTTCTGCACCAGGTAAAAACGTTGATCTTACAATGTGCATCGGGATTAACTCAGACCAATACAATGCAGACGAGCATCATGTAGTTTCTAATGCGAGTTGTACTACCAACTGTTTGGCTCCAATGGTAAAAGTTCTTAACGATGCGTTTGGTGTTGAGAGAGGTGTAATGAGCACAATTCACAGCTACACTGGAGATCAAAGATTACTAGACACTCCTCACAGTGATTTGAGAAGAGCTCGTTCAGCTGCCGTGAATATCATTCCTTCAAGTACTGGCGCAGCAAGAGCAATAGGCGAGGTAATTCCTGAACTTAAAGGTAAACTTAATGGTGGAGCTTTCAGAGTTCCGACTCCTACAGGATCAGTAACTGACTTTACTGCACAGCTTAAAAATAAGACAACAGTTGAGGAGATGAATGCTAAATTTAAAGAGGCAGCTGAGGGGGAGCTTAAAGGAATACTTGAATATTCTGAGGAAGAGCCAGTATTGATGGATATCGTTGGTAATCCTCATTCATGTATTTTAGATGCGGACGTAACCCTTGAGATGGGCGGGGACTTGGTTAAAGTCGTCGGCTGGTACGATAACGAGTGGGGATACAGTAATCGTGCAATTGAGGCAATGCACATGCTTGCTGGAGAATAATCATATAAAACAATATAATTAATTTTGAGGCACCCCGAATGGGGTGCCTTAATATCTTAAAGGGCTAAAATAAAATGCCAAAGAAGACAATCAGGGATATCAACCT
>NZSO01000011.1 GCA_002696885.1 Verrucomicrobiales bacterium
AGCAACAACCACATTGATTATCAAGTCGACTTATTACTTAACAGTCGGTAGATAGCGATAGTAGACCTCAAGCATCAGCGTACATAGTGCAGTGGCGTAAATTTTTCCATCTTGTCCAACTTGTCCGTGACCATTAGATGCGGGCCATGAACCATCTTTCTCTTGAGCTGCGGCCATAACTTCTTGGTATGACTTATTAAAATCTTTCCAATGCTTGCCTTGTTTTTGAAAAGCAGCCTGAGAATGATAGTACCAAGAGTACGCAGCATTCGGCTGGTATTTCTTAGGGTTTTTACTATTGATGAGATCAAGCGCTTTGTCTTCAAGTTGAGAAGGAGCTCCTAGCATACGGGCGCAAACCGCTCCAACACCTGTCAGGCTTAGTTTTCCTTTTTGGCCATCTTGAACTCTATATTTCCAATATCCGTCGGTTCCATTTGGATCTTCGGCAGCTTTGAGATACCGAACAGCTTTTTTCATAGCTGTATCAAGTCCTGAGAATTTGATCCCAGTGAGTTGTGCGCCTTTAAGAGCTTGAACATTCCAACCTGAAACAGAAAGGTCTCCAGTTCCTCCACTACCATAGGAGTAGAGCCAGCCACCACCATTTGTTTGACCTTCAATGATGATTGGTACTGCCTTCTTAAGAACTGGTGATATTCTTGGGAAAGGTTTGCGAGCATTTTTGTTCATTGAGTAGGCCTCTGCAAGTGCGTAAACGGCAATGCCATGCTCGTAAGATAGATTTCTATCCCTCGATGTAGACATCATGCCTTTGCCTTTGTCAGCAACATTAACTAAGTAGGCGATTGCTTTTTTTACAGTCTCACCAAATTCTGGAGAGTCGACAGTTTCACAGTGCCCAGAATAGGCGAGAAGAGCAAATGCTGTCATTGCCACTGGAAACTTTGTTCCAAAATTTCCTTCGGGCTGTTGTTGGGTTTTGAGCCATCTTAGGGCTGACAAAACTTGTCTGTCCATTGAAGCTTTACCACCAGCCTTGCGTAATCGAGCAATTCTATCAGCTGTGTTACAACGTCCTTTCATTACTCCAGGAACTCCCATTCCGCCTCCGAGACCGTCACCAAAGCCGCCCCCTCCAAAGCCATCACCAAATGAAGTGCCTATGTCAGGGGACTCAAGCTCAAAGGATGGAACTGAAATTGGTGAGGAGGTGTTTGCTGTAATTGCAGTGCTCGGGTTGGAAGAAGGCTTTGATGGCTTTTGTCTGACGCTCTGGACAAAAGTTTTCTTCTCAACAACGGCCTTAGATTCACCCTGTGTCGCTGCAACAACAAGTTCGATCTCTTCCTCTTTAAAATTGTTGATAGCCCAAATACCAAGAATTAGGAAGATGAGTCCAACGATGGCTGCAGCAATTCCTAATGAATAGCCTTTGCTCTTATTCTGCATCCTACTAAGAACATCCTCCACGCTCTCATGCCCCTCGAAATAGGCTTGATCGCCAATACCTTGGCTCGCCGCATAAATGGGGTCAGGTGTAAATCCTTGATGACTCGAAGGAGGTGGTGCAGAGCTTGGCTGATTGGTGGGAAATTGTTGGTTAGGGTCTTGAGGTGTTTGTTGCATTGCCTTGGTGGGTTTTGCCTACTAAGGAGGCTTTAGACTCCTTAGATTTTCTTGTCTTTAATTCATATAATAGTTCTGGCAAGTGGTATTGCCAAGTTTTGATTATCAACTATAAAACGCAAAGTTATGACTATTATTAGGTGTAGAAAGTTAATAAATAGTAAGAAAGTTGAATCTTTATTACTATTTGGGTCAAATTATGCCTAAAATAACCACTCTTTGATCTTACTTATGTCACGTTTAATTTTTTCTTTGGGGGCCTTTTTTGGAATAATGGTATTATCTGGATGTCAGTCATTTCAAAAAAACGACAATGAAATAGACGAAGTTCCAGGTAATGGCCTTCTCGGAGCGAAGCTTATGGCTCTTGAACATGCATTAGAAAACATTTCTGAGGATGATAAAAAATTTGGAGATTCAGAATATTTTGCCTATGGCATTTCAGATACTGACCAGATTCACAATAAGGCGATTATTAAAATTTTAGGTAAGAGACAACCACCCGTAGTTGATGCTGCAAAGTTTTATACTCGTTCGAGTAACTCTCAGTGGATGAGTGGGCGACCAGTTCTTAAGTGGGTGACTGAAGCTACGAAAGATCCCAACCACCCTCTGAGGGTTAATGTCCTTGTCGGTTGGATTCACAGTCAAATTATCAACCAATTTTATAGCTACAAACTAGAATATGATGGAGTCGTTTGGACAATTCTTCAGATAGAGAGATTAGACCTCACCTCAAATCTCTAGCTCTACTTTACATTGAGATAACCTTGCATAATTCTCCAGTGTCCCGGGAACGTGCATACATAGGGATACTTCCCTTTTTTTAATGGTTTTAATTTAATGATTTCAACTGTTCCTGGGTCAAGGAGTTTGCTTGCAGCAATGATTGAATCGATATCAGGTACATAATTCATCTCAATTGCTTTTGGATTAGTGATAATTGAATCGGCAGCAGAGCCCAATTGTTGCATCGTGTCAGGTTTTCCTAAAACAAAGTTATGTTGAAGTAAATCGGGATTAGAAACAATCAATGCTATCGGCTTCCCGGCTTCAGCTTCAAGATTAGTCTTATCAAATTTTAAGCCCTCAATAGCCTTAAGCTTTATTACTTGATGAGTTCGAGCCAGTGTGTCCTCATCCTCTTCAATTTTCGCTACTTTGATTTCAGGTGGTCTAACCATTGATTTTATTTTATTGCCTAGCTTCGTTGGCTTAGTGATCATTTCGTTAAGAACTGACGATACCTGGACTGGAGTTGCATGTCGGTATAGGTTGGCTGCCACGATTGACTCAGTATCCTCGCTAATATCTGGCCCTTGTCCTGCGTCGATCTGCACAAGTTCTAGATCATCCCAATAAGCCTTACCCGTTGCGTGGCCCCAACCTCCATATAAGCAATTAATACTAATCGTCCCTCGATCATCTGTTTTAAATCGCACTGATACTCGAGTCCAATCCTTGTCTCCTTTGACCGCGGCAGTCCTTGGTTGGTCGGGTAGTGCGTGAATATTTAGTTGAGCACCCCTTCCACCACGTAAAGTTTTCACTCCCTCAGTTTTGATCCATGCAGTGAGCTCGTAAGTGGTTCTTTTTTTCACTTTTACATCAACAAAAACAGAACTGTCTGCACCAGATTCTGATTCTATCATTATGGCATACCCCTTGCCTCCACGGCCAGGGGATACAAGTTTATGATTTGCCTTGCCCGAGTAATTTCTTGGCCTCCATGTTTTTGGCATTTCTCCAGATATCGCCTCAAATCCTGGGTTTTGAATAAGGTTATTCTTTGGTATCTTTACAGTCTTTGGTGGAGATGTTGCATTTGCTGGTTCAGAATTTGCCAACGCAGCCTTCAAATAACCCGACCCATGACGTGCACTAGCCATTTGAAAAGCTGTCGGTAGCCATCGGTCATTGAGAATAAAATTATCGTTTTTCATCGAATGTAAAAATTTACCAACCTCCTCGGATGGAGGCATTTCAGAAATTGCTAACAAGACATCTTTTCGGACTTGATGATCTGGGTCTTGAAGGGCTGTCATCAATATTTTTAAAGACTCTTCGGATCTTGGTGCTGTGGCTGCTGCAGCTCTCCTGGCTCCAGGTGATTTATTTTTTAACCCCATGGCCACGGCCTCAGTGTCAATCGAGCCTAGTCCATGTAATGCCCAAAGGGCATGAATTGCTCCACCTGCCACGCCTACAGCATCAGGTTTTGAGTTTTTAATTATATCCTTCAGGGCGGAGCTGAAGGTGTCTTTGTCTCCGCTTTCAACGATCAATCTTTGTGCATGCATTCTCCATAGAAGATTGTCGCTTTGTAATGCATTAAGAAGATCTTTAGGGTTTTTCTTTGATAAATCAAAAGACTGACTAGGGTTGCTATCTTTAGAGGTGAATCTATAGATTCTTGTTCTTGTGTAATCCCTAAGAGGGGATTCAAAAGCATTTCCCTTTCCTCTTTTAGCATCAAACCCTCCACGACCTTTGTTGGGTGTCGGGTTATGCTGAATTAGGAAGCTATACCAGTCACTCATCCATATTGCTCCATCAGGTCCCACTTCTGAATAAATGGGAGAGAACCATTCATCTACAGAAGCAACTAGGTTCCAACCATTTTGCGCAATAAAATGAGAGCCATCGGGAATGATCTGAGCCCGGTAGACTAAGTTTCCTGTGGGAGCATTGACGAGTGCGGCTTTATTCCACCAGTCTTTAGGGAAACTTCTCGCTGTATATAAATGATGTCCCGCGGCCGCGGTAAATCCTCCAAAAACATCGACCTGCCTGAAATTAGGTGTGATAGGAAAAAATTTCTTGTTGGCATCAATTCCAGGCAGAGAACCGGATTGATCGAGTCCCTCAAAACGATCGTACTGAGTCCTAGGTATCGGCATGTAGACACTGGATTGGTTATTCGCCGTTGAAATAAAAACATCATTATTTTCAGAAAAACCCAGTCCCCAAGTGTTGTTGGATGTTCTTCCTAGATATTCTAATTCTGAGCCGTCTGGTTTAAATCTATAGACTCCTTGCCCAAAGCGGTGCTGTTTGTCTCCTACTTTACCGTTAAATCCTGCATATCCCATAACCCCCCAAATCCAGTTATCAAATCCGTACTTGAGATTTGATGGTCCAGCGTGAGTATCGCCAGTGCTCCACCCAGAAAACATTATTTCTCTTATGTCAGCTTTATCATCCCCGTCGGTGTCTTTGAGAAACAAGAAGTGAGGTGCCATCTGAACGATTAGCCCGCCTCTGGCAAAACACATTCCAGTTGGAATGGAGAGTTTGTCTGCAAAAAGAATAGCTTTGTCTGCTTTGCCATCGTTGTCAGTATCTTCCAGTATCCTTATTCTATCTTGCCCAAGTTCTGCAGGTTTTAATTCGTTAGGATAGTCGCGTGTCTCAATCACCCATGCTCTTCCCTTTTCATCCCAATCAATTTCGATAACGCTGTATAGGCCAAGTTCCTCTGAAGCGAAAAGAGAAATATCTAATCCGTTTGCCACTTGGGTGTGTTTTAATGAATCTTCAACACTTAGCGGAAGATGAACTTTAATAGGCTCTGGTCTGCGTTCATAATTAGGAACAAGATCTCCATCACGACGCACTAATTTGGGTATATCTACAGAGAGAAAATCTTTTGATTTTTTTTCCCCGATTGCCCATAACAAACCACGGTAAACAAGGTCATGAAACCCTGGGTTGCCCCAAGTTCTTTGATCGTGCCCATAAGCAGTGTAGAATACTCGCCCTTTGCCCGGTTCTCTCGTCCAAGTCCAAGGTTCTCCCTCTCTAGTCTGGAGAATGTTACGATCATCAGTGCCCTTATGGTGAACGTAGGTTTCGTCCCAAGTTTCAAAACCTTTGAATCCACTCATTATAGGATGATCAGGTTTTTTAATTTCGGTTGTGAATGTACCTACTCCATGGGATTTGAATTGGGCTCCAACCAACTTCACGTATTGCATCGAATTAAGAAAACAATAAGAAGCACAATGAATGGGCAGAAATGCTCCTCCCTTGTAAACATAATCTAGTATTCCTTTTTCTTGTTCCGCAGTAATGTTGCCAATGTTGGCATAAATCATCAATGCGTCATAATTGCTCAAGGAGCCATCATGCAAACAATTGGCGTCAGATGTGTAGGTGAAATTAACACCTTTGGGCCCCAAACCTTGCATGATCTGAGGGACCCTTTCTGATGGTTTATGATGACCGTTGTCACCGAGAAATAAGACTTCGAGTCTCTTGGCCTCTGAAGTAACAAGGAGAGAAAATAATGTTAATAAAGAGAGTAGAGTTTTCATTAATCTTCAATGCATACTATGAAAGTGTAAATTCGGGGAGTCTTTTTAATTCTCCACCTGCCAAGGCACTTTCATGTGCAATGATTCCTGTGCATGTCCAGTTAGCAGATTGAACTGCGTTAGGGAAAGGATCTCGGTCCTCTGCGAGCGCTGTTAGAAACTCGTGCACAAGGTGTGGGTGAGAACCTCCATGACCTGCTCCCTGGGTGAAACTAAGGTGCTCTTCTCCATCATCTCCACCGTAAACTCCACCAGTTGTGAAAGGAGCAATTTCATCAGGTAGTAGGTGAGCATAATCAGGGCATTCTACTTTTTCAGGAATTTCGGGTTCAGGTTTTTTAGCAGTATGAAGAACTAATGGCTCTCCTTCAATTAGTGGCCATTCCATCGCTTTTTTATCACCATAGACCTCAAAGCTTTCTCTATATTGACGAGCAACGTCAAACAGTGATCGATAAATATAGGCACTAAGATCTGAATCTTTGAATTTGATATGAGTTGATTCTATAGCGAATGGTGAATTGTAACACTCATGCATTTCTTCTCTTATTGT
The DNA here is from genome assembly GCA_002696885.1 of Verrucomicrobiales bacterium. Lineage (GTDB taxonomy): Bacteria > Verrucomicrobiota > Verrucomicrobiia > Verrucomicrobiales > DEV007 > EC70. The sequence goes on from NZSO01000011.1 coordinate 6,460, forward strand.
TCCAGAAGGAAAGCATGAAACGTATTCTGCTTGTCCTTTAGTTAATCCAAGAACCGGACCAACACAATGAGTAGCGTAGTGCATTGGAGGAAGTCCCGGCCAGTAACCAGGCCATCCATCCATGTCTTGTTGGTGGCTAGCCTTTAAGAATTGTATTTTCCCAAGGTCGCCATTTTCATACATCTCTTTTGCGAATAAAAACTCTCGAGCATAAACGACCGTTTCCATCATCATATATTTGAGACCGGTCTCCTTGCATAGATTGACTATTGTTTCACAATCCTCAACTGAAGTTGCCATTGGAACAGTACATGCGACGTGCTTGCCCGCTTTGAGAGCAGCTATAGATTGTTCTGCGTGATTTGGTATTGGAGTGTTGATGTGAACGAAATCAACTTCAGGATCATTGAGAACGTCCTCATAATTCTGATATCTAGTTTCTATACCATACTTATCACCAATTTCATTGAGTGATGCTTCTGTCCTTTGGCAAATTGCATACATATTAGCCTGAGGATGACGTTGATAGATTGGAATAAACTCAGCGCCGAAGCCTAGACCTATTATTGCTACATTGAATTGTTTGCTACTCATTTTTTGTTTTTTGATAGTAATTAAAGTGAAAAATCGTCTTTGGGATAATACCAAATTCTAATTATCGGTCATTTATATTAATTTTTTGAATTCCTTGCAATGGAGTTCTGTAACGTTTTAAATAAATACCTAGGATGCTTTCGCTTAGAGGTAGTATATCATCAGGTAGACGTGATTTTTTACGGGTAGGTGGACTTGGGCTTGGTGGTTTAAGCTTGGCAGACATTTTAGAATTTAAGGCAAAGGCAACAGAGAATGGGGTGTCTTTAAAAGATAAGGCGGTTGTTTTTCTTTTTATGCATGGAGGCCCGCCACAAGCCGAAACGTTCGATCCGAAAATGGATGCTCCTGACAACGTTCGGAGTCAAGTCGGTGAAGTGAAAACAAATGTACCAGGCATTAGTTATGGTTCAACTCTACAGAGACTGGCTAGTAATGCGGATAAAATTACAGTGGTGAGATCTTTCACGACCGGAAATGGTAATCATGACATTAAGCCTATCGTTGGAAATACCAGTCAGGGAGCTAACATTGGTTCTCTTTATTCGCGTGTAGCTGGCCCCAATCGTATTGATACAGGAATGCCAACTAATGTGGCCCTCTTTCCCAGGGCTGTCGTTCCTGAGGCCCAAGAAAGAAATACAAATTTTGGAAAGTTTGTTTCAACTGGTTCTCTTGGCCATTCGTATGCTCCTTTTGTTCCTGGTGGTGATGGGAATTTGCAGAAGGATATGGTATTATCTGTTCCTCAGGAGAGACTAAGTGACAGGAAGAGTCTATTAACAAGTGTGGATAATTTAAGGAGGAAAGTCGATAACAGTAAAGTGTTAGAAGGGATGAACGGTTTTCAAGAACAGGCCTTTGATACAATTTTAGGGGGTGTTGCTGATGCCTTTGATTTGTCGGGTGAAGACCCTAGAACGGTTGAAAGGTATGATACAGCACCATTGGTGCCTTACTCTTCAATCAGGCGTGTTTGGAATAATCACAAAAATTATAGAGACCATGTTAACTCTCTGGGTAAATTAATGTTGATGGCGAGGAGGCTCGTTGAGAGAGGATGTGGATTTGTAACAGTGACAACAAATTTTGTATGGGATTTTCATGCTGACCAAAATAATGCCACAGTGACTGAGGGAATGAGATACGTTGGTCTTCCATTTGATCATGCAGTTTCAGCGTTTATTGAGGACATTCATTTACGGGGTCTTCAGGACAAAGTTTTATTAGTCTGCTGTGGTGAAATGGGAAGAACACCCAAGCTCAATGAGAGGGGTGGTCGTGACCATTGGGGTAAACTTGCCCCATTGATGTTATCTGGTGGAGGATTTAGTCATGGTCAGGTTATTGGTGAATCAACTCGAGATGGTGGTGAACCCAATAGTGATCCTGTTACCATGCATAACCTTCTGGGGACTGTTATGAACACTCTTCTTGATGTTGGTGAAGTACGACTTATGGAAAATCTTCCTAGAAAAGTTAAATCACTGATAACAGATTCAGTGCCAATTAAGAATCTTTCATAACTTATTCTTTGAGCTTAGGCATTTTTATTGTCATATAATCTATATATGAAAAGAATCATTCAACTCACTGTAAAATTTTTTATTATCACTTCATTATTTTGTTCGGTAAGTGTTGCTGCCGAAGAGGAAAAAAAGAATGCTGACAAAAAACCAAAAAAAACACCTGCCGAGCGATTTCAGTGGTTAGATAAAAATAAAGACGGTGGAATTACTCTGGAAGAAATAAAAGTCAATCCCTATTGGAAAAAACAACCCGATGCGGCTGCAAAAATGTTTAAAAATAAGGATAAAGATGCCAATGGAAAATTGAGTAAAGAAGAATTTACGGCAAAGCCAGCTCCTAAAAAAAAGAAAGAAGGTCAACCCAAAAAGAAAAAAGGAGCTGATAAAAAGAAAGAAAAGAGCAAGTAAGTCATTGCTCTCACAACTTTATATATCTCTGCGCGATCTGGAAACAGTTCGCGCTTTTTTTATAAGGCTTACTGGACAATGCCATTTGAGTTGTGCAATGTGATAGTAACAATGGTTTCAATCAAAGAGCCCATACTTCCTCCAAATATATTATTTAGAGAATTTGAATCTGGACGCATGAGTCGAGAAGAGTTCCATGCTGCGATGTCTTTTCATGCCATTGAGCTAATCGATGAAATGGAGGAGGATCGCAGGAATCCCTTAGAAGCTTTTGTTGAGACCATTAGAAATAAAAGGTTGGCTCATTCTCTTTCCCGAAAGCATGGAGAGCCTGCTGTTAGAGAAATTTTTACTGTGCTTGCTGAACTTTCAGGATTTCCTCCTGCAAGATTATTGTGGAATGCATCGCATCGCCATGTTCCTTTACACTGTTTTTTGAGAATGAAAAAAAAGCCTATTTTTAGAATTCTTAATATGGTTGTTAAAAAAAGTTCAGCCAAGGTTGAACTCGAATATCAATTTGATAATGCCTCAAGGCCTACTCGAGAACTTATTTTATTAAAGAGAGGCTGGCATGGAAATATGTTTGTTGAAGAGCGTTCAATTAAAAGGAGATAAAAAAAGGCTGCCCTTGAGGACAGCCTTTAATTAAAATTATAACTTAATCTTAAGTTCTTACTACTTCTTCTTCTTTTGAAGTTTAGCTAGGAGAGCTTTAGGGTCAGCTTTTCCTTTCTTCTCACATTTGCCACAGCAAACAGCGATAGATACTTTAGATTCTTTGGAAGCAGCTTTGCCACTGAAAGCACATTTACCATCCTCAGCTTTAGCAACTTTAGCTGCTACTGCAGTTGGATCTTTCTCAAACTTGTCGACGCACTTGCCACAGCAAAACTTGGCTACAAATTCGACTGAGTTAGAACCATCAACTTCTTTGCCACTGAATGGGCATGTCTTATTGATGCAATCGTCAGCCAATACTGATGATAAAGATAATGAGGCGACACCTACTACTGCTAATGCAATTTTTAGTAAAGATTTCATGATTTATTGATTTTAAGTGGTTTATATTACGAAGTCAAAACACTTTGACGGTTTTTCTTTTCTGTAAGATCTATTTTTTCGTCAATTCAGGGTATATGGGTTTGAGCTCAAATGTGTCTCCTGATTCTTTTTGTAAATCAAGAAGTTCATGAAATAAGCGTTTCATGATTTGTCGAGAGCCGGGTTTCTCTGAAATATCGTTTATTTCTTCTGGATCATCTTTGAGGTCAAAAAGCAGAGCCTTTTCAGCTTTTGGAAAGAGAAGCAGTTTGTGATGACCTGAAACTACCATTTTTTGAAAGTGTACATAAGTGCCATAAACACTCTTTAGACCACCTTTTTTCTCGCCTTCTAACATTGGTAGTAAACTTTGAAACTGAACATGATCAGGCTTATCAGCTTTGGCGATATCCAGCGATGTTGCCATTACGTCTTGAAAGTAAATAGGAGAATTATTCTTTTTATCTTTTTCAATGCCTGGACCGGTAGCAACGAAGGGCACTCTTACACTGTGATCGTAAAGGTTTTGTTTGCCAAGCAATCCATGGTGACCGACTGAAAGACCATGGTCTGCGGTAAAGAAGATATATGTATTATCAGCCTGATCGGTTTTGTCTAAGTGCTCAAGAATTCTTCCAATTTGATAATCCATGTGGGTGATAATGGCATAGTATTCTCTACGGTTGACTTGGACCGCATGCTTGGTTCTGGGAAATGGGGCAAGTTTTTCATCTCTTAGCCCCTTGCCAGAACCAATCTCCTCTTTTAAGGGGTGTTCTTTTAGAAAGCTTTTAGGTATTTTGATTTTATCCGTTGGATACATATCCACATATTTTTTTGGTGCCTGTCGAGGGTCATGAGGTGCATTGAAGGCAATGTACATGAAGAATGGATTCTCCGATTTCTGAGATGAATTAAGATAACTAATCGCATCATCTGCTACAACCTCTGACCAATGTTTTCCACCGGCCCAGAAGCCACCAAATTTGGGATCACTAGGGTCCCATGGGTCTGTGCCATCCGCTAATGGTCTGTTATATCCTTCGGGAGTTTGCCTAGGCATACCTCCCCGAATATTTCTTGCAGTTCCAAACAGATGATTGGCATCTGCCTTAACATGCCACTTTCCAGTAAAAAAAGTTTCATATCCTGCCTTCGCCATTAGTTGCGGCCAGAGTTTTCCATCAAGTGATTTTTTGAGTTCCTTTTCAGAATTTTTTGCATGCCATATGTGCTTGCCTGTGATGAGCATTGTCCTACTGGCAACGCAAACAGCCCCGTGATATCCTCCCATGTTATAAGAATGCGTGAACGTTGTACCATTCTTGACAAGTCTATCAAGATTGGGTGTTTTAATTTCATCATTATTTAATGCACCGATAGTTTTGTAACACTGGTCGTCAGCAAAAATGAATAAGATATTGGGTTTGTTCTTAGCTAGAAGACTTGATTCGACAACTAGAGCTAGTACTAGGCAGTGGAAAAATATAAATATTTTATTCATTAGAAGTTTTTATAGCGTGGTTTAATTTATTAGACACTCAATTTTAGACATTTCTAATAATGAGGCAAAACAAACTGTTTCTTTATTTAATTTAAGGTATCCTGAGTATAAACTTCTGCCACACTTACAAAGCGCGATATGCCAAGTGAATTGCCAAAGCCAAAGCCAAAGAGATCTGAGGAAATAGAGGAAATAGAGGAAATAGATGAAATAGATGAAATAGATGAAATAGAGTCGAGTGAGGAGAAGAAGGAGAAAAATTATACTCCCACAAATAAACTAGGTCTTCCAGTAGCTAAGTTTCTTCCAAAAGAATTACTTCAAAATGCTATGCAGGAGGCTGCTGGTGATTGGGAGAAGGATATCGAAGCGGATGAGCTTGAAATAAAAAGAATAAGTCCGAGAACTTTCATTGCTATTGGATTGCTAATGACTTTGATGCTGGGATGGGTCTTGTATGAAGCGTTATCCGATAAAGCACCAGAAGAGCAGGGGAAGGGTGTCGTCAAAGTTCCAGTACCCTCAGGATTTGTGGCTCTTGAGGATGAGCTCAAGGAAAAGGCCAATCAATTTTTAGCTGCAGAGAATTGGGAAGATGTTTTGCCTCTCATTAGACGAAGTGCAGGCATTGAGGAAAAACTTAAAATCTACCAGGCTCGATTGCCTAAGGAGATTGGAGTTATTCAGCAGTTTCGTCCCATCGATGTTATTCGGGTTAGAGGTGGGGATTTTCTTTATATGCTTGGAGTTCAGGATCAAAATCAAAATGTTAAAAATCTATAC
>NZSO01000012.1 GCA_002696885.1 Verrucomicrobiales bacterium
ATGACAGTCTTATCGATGATTTTCTCAAATTTCTTGAGGTCGAAAGGAACGCTTCTCCCAGAACCATTGTGAATTACACACATTCCCTGGAAAAATATAAAGAAAGTTCTAATGACTTTGAAGATTGGTATTCGTGCACCCCAGATGATTTTAGAGAATACCTCTATGAATGCATGAAGTTAGAAATGGCTCGATCAACAATCAGGTTACATTTTTCTGCATTGAGAAGTTTTTTTAAGTTTTTAACCCGAAGGCGAGGCCTCAAATTAAACCCTCTATTGGATATTCAATTACCGAAAGCCAATAGATCATTGCCTCTAGTTTTAACCTTAAAGCAGGTAGAAGAGCTCCTTAGTTTGCCGTTAAATGTTAAGCAGCCGAAGCAGGCTCCTAAGTGGGCTGCTGCTCGAGATGCAGCAATTCTAGAATTATTTTATAGCACAGGAATTCGACTGTCAGAATTAGCAAAACTACGACTTAATGATTTTGATTTTTTTAATGAAACAATCAAAGTTAAAGGTAAAGGCTCTAAGGAGAGAATAGTGCCTGTTGGTTCTCATGCGATTGAAGCTCTTAATAAATACTTTCATCAGGCGAAAATAAAAGAGGGACCTCTTTTTATCAGTAAATCTATGAAGCAAATCACTTCACGAGCGGTTTCTGATATTGTAAAAAAATATACTGATCTTGCGGGCTTTCCCGTTGGTGTGAGTCCTCATAAGCTGAGGCATAGTTTTGCTACTCATCTTCTTGATAATGGAGCGGATTTGAGGAGTGTTCAAAATTTATTGGGTCATTCGAGTCTATCAACAACTCAGATATATACTCACGTGAGTATTGAAAGAATAAAGAAAACTTATGAGAAAGCGCACCCCCGTGCTTAATCATTATTAAATCTTCACTTTTATTAATTGTTTAGGTTTTTTTGGCACAGAAGGTGCTTATAAAAAATTCATCTGCATGAGCAGAAATAACTACTAACTATAAATTATTATATGAAAATACGTCAAATTATTGCAAAAACCCTTAAATTATTGGGATGTACAACAATATTGGCTCTAGTCCCTGCTTTTGCTGGTGAGCAATCAACGGCTGAGGAAATTGGAGCTGAAGTGAGTGTCGGTTATGATACCGATTATGTTTTTAGAGGCACCCTTTTAGGAGAAGATTTACTCTGGAGTGATGTAAATGTTTCTACGACATTGTCAGATGGTCTCGATCTAGGTGTTGGAGTCTGGTATGCCAACCCCACTGGCGGTGGTGGTGGAGATGAGTTAGACATTTATGCTGGTCTTACTACTGCATTGGGTGATATGTCGGTCGATCTTGGGGGAACTTACTATTATTACCCTGTCGATGGTGGAAACACTCTTGAATTTGGTCTTGGATTAGGCACAAGTGCTGGACCTGTCGATCTCAGTCTTGGTATCTATTATGACATTGATTTAGAAAGTGCCTACTATGAGGTTGGTGCATCAACTTCTTTTGATTTGACTGATACAATGGCAGTTGACGTCGGAGCCAACATTGGTGATGCAGATGGTGACACGCTGACAGCACTGACATTTACAGTTGGTATACCCATTACCTTAACCGACACAGCATCACTGTCGCCATATCTCGGTGTAATGATTCCTCTTGATGATTTTGAGGATACTACAGACGACACAATATTTAGCGGATTGTCTCTTACGGTCGGGTTCTAATTCGATGAGAATGGAACGAATTTTAGCAATATTAATCTTAACCCATTACACATTCATATAAGTTTTTATCATATATTTATTACAAATTTTGTTGGTTAATAGGCCCCGAATCAATTCATTGGTTCGGGGCCATTACTTTATAGAGCGATGTTTTAATCTGATAATGTTTTGAGATCTAGAGAATTATCTTCGTGGGAAAGTTAACATTTAATTTTTTTTAAAACCATTTTTCAAAAGTTGGCACGCGCCCTGCTTAAGTAATAAAGACCGGAATCATTTCCGTAAACAACAACACAAAACATTAACAAACTTGTCTTAAACAGAACCCACTAACTAAAAAACTAAAATTAAAATGAAAACTAAAATAAACTTAACTTTAAGATATCTTGGTGTGTTTACCTTGATGTCTTTTTTAGCAGTTGCTTTTAGCAACAATGCGCTTGCAGAACTACCAGAAGTTACCCCTGAAATGGTTGCTGACGGTTCGGAAGATGGAGATCTTGCTGGACAAGCCATCTACAAATACCTGTCGCTTGGTGGTGATCCAAGTACATTAACGGCAGAACAAAAACTTGCCGCTGAAGGATATTACGACAGGTATGATAATGCCCCCTTCTTTGGTTTGAGTAGCTTGTGGATATTGATTGCTGCATTCTTGGTGTTTATCATGCACTTGGGATTCGCAACTCTCGAATCTGGACTTACTCAAAGTAAAAACACTGTAAATATACTATTTAAAAATGTTTACATTATTAGTGCTGGCTTAATTCTTTACATGTTATGGGGATTCAACGCGATGTATCCGGGCGATTTTAATGGATGGTTCGCCAAGGGAAGCCCATGGTTTGGTACTCCTGCTGATAACGCTGATCTTTCCTATGGTGGCACAGGCTTGTGTCAGACAGGTTGGGCAGATTTTCTTTTTCAGGCGATGTTTTGTGCTACCGCAGCCACTATTGTATCTGGTGCAGTAGCTGAGAGAATAAAGCTTGGTTCTTTCATGATTTTTGCTGCTCTATTAGTTGGTATTGCATATCCAATTAGCGGTGGATGGAAATGGGGCGGTGGATGGCTTGATCAGATGGGTTTCTATGATTTTGCAGGATCCTCAGTTGTTCACGCGTTTGGCGGATTTGCAGCACTAGCTTGTTGTGTAATTCTTGGTGCTAGAAAAGGTAAATATACTAAAGAGGGAATTAAGCCAATTCTTGGCTCTAGTATGCCTCTAGCGTGTATCGGAGTTTTCCTTCTCTGGCTTGGTTGGTTTGGATTTAATGGCGGTTCAGTATTGAGCGCAGATCCAGGACTAGTTTCTTATGTCTGTGTGACCACTGCACTTGCTGCTGCCGCAGGCGCACTCGGTTCAATTGTCATATCAGCGTTGTTTCTTAAAAAGCCTGACTTATCAATGGCACTCAACGGAGTTCTCGCAGGTTTAGTTGGAATTACTGCTGGCGCTGATTCAGTTACCATTCCATCAGCAATGATCATCGGTCTAATAGCTGGAACAATTGTTGTCTTCTCAATTGTTCTACTTGATAAGATGGGTATTGATGATCCAGTTGGTGCAATTTCCGTTCATGGTGTTGTAGGTATTTGGGGAACACTCGCAGTTGGTATTCCTTTTTTCCAGTTGGAAGGAACAGAAGTAAGTTTCATGACTCAACTTATTGGAACTCTCAGTATCAGTGCATTTGCTTTTGGATTCTCCGCAATCGTATTCACAGTCATCAAGACAGTTATGGGTGTACGAGTTTCTGAAGAAATTGAGGCTAAGGGTCTTGATGTTACAGAACATGGAGCTCCTGCCTACGCGGTGACTTCAACAATAAGTGCAGCTCCTGAACCTGCCGTTGCAACAGTGGAAGCATAATTTGAGATAAATCAAAAAAATCTCCCTTGGGTTCTGGGTCTCCCCAGAACCCGTTAGTAGGGGGTTCAACAGAGACAGGGCGGTGAGGTACTTAGTATCTCACCGTTCCTGTATTTTTGGCAAGATAACATTTCTGCTTTTGGGTTTTTCTGTTTAAATTCAGCCTATAATCTGAATGGCTGATAAAACAAAGTTCTTGCTTATTGATATAAGTAATTCCAACACAAAGATGATTCTTGCTTCTGAGTCTTCGCTGTTAGGTGATGTTTTTTCTATTCCTACTGCGCAACTATGTGAGGATACTTTTAACCAATTGCCTTGGGAAATTGGGAATGACGAATTGAGTGTTGTTCTTTCATCAGTTGTACCCAAAAAAAACCAAATAATAGAGAGTTGCTTCGCCAACGAAAAAATCCTTACGGTGTCGAATCAGCTCGAATTGGATTGTTCCATTGATTATCCTGATCCTAAAAGTATCGGGGCTGATCGATTAGCTAATACGGTTGGTGCCATATATTTCAAAGGGGCACCAGTAATTGTGGTAGACTTTGGAACGGCTCTCACCTTTGACGTTATTTCTAGACAAAGGGCTTATGTGGGTGGGGTGATTGCACCTGGTTTAGCCGCGATGACAGACTATATGCATGACAATACCGCGTTACTTCCAAAAATTACTCTTAATGAACCGCTATCTGTTATTGGTAAGTCAACTGAAGGAGCTATGCTCTCAGGAGCCGTAATTGGTTATAGGGGGCTTGTAAAAGAAATCTTAGCAACATTGATGGAGGAGTTGGGCGAAACGAATGTCCCAGTATTAGCGACTGGTGGATATTCTAAATTGATTTCCTCAGGGATTGGGGAGATGATCGAAGTGAATGAAAAGTTAACTTTAGAAGGTCTAAGAATTATTGCTAAGTTAAACCTTTAATATGACATCCGTTAATAGATCCAAGCCGACAGCAGTTGGTATTGATTTTGGTGGGACTTCAGTCAAAATAAGTTCTCTTTCAAATTTACTTTCGGACCAGAGAGAGGAGCCAAAAATCCTTCTCACTTCCGATTTCAAGACGGTTGATTCTTTAACATCTGAAATGGTTAAGACGGTTAATCAATTTATGAAAGAGGATGAAGTTGTTGCTGTTGGTTGTGGAGTTCCTGGTCTTGTTGATTTTGATAATGGACATATTCACATGTTAACTAATGTTCCAGGATGGAATGATGTCGCATTGAAAGATATCTTAGAAAAAGAATTAAATATCCCCATCTTTGTCGACAATGACGCTAATTGTATGGCTTATGCCGAATATCGATACGGAGCTGCGAGAGGGTGTTCAAACGTTGTTGCTCTAACTCTTGGAACTGGTATTGGAGGCGGGCTGATTATCGATGGAAAACTCTATAGAGGGAGTAATTTTGCAGCGGGTGAACTGGGTAATTTTTCGATTGATTATCAGGGTCCTGAAAACACCTATGGTTTGAAAGGGGCATTAGAGTGTTATATGGGAAACAAGCAAATTTGTGAGCTTGCTGAAAAAGAATTTATCGATATGAAAATGCCTGATGGGGGTTGGACCCCAGAACGGGTTACTGATTTAGCCTTAGAGGGGAATATTGCGGCAATCGCGATTTGGGATCAGATTGCTGATTGGTTGGCCTCTGCTTTAGCCAGCACTGCTTGGTTGTTAAACCCTGATGCATTTGTTGTTGGAGGGGGAGTTGCCAAGGCGGGCCACTTTCTTTTCGATCCACTAACTGAAAAAATCAAAAACCAAGTTTCGGATGTTATTTCAAATGATCTAAAGATTTTACCAGCTTTTTTTGGTAATGAATCGGGTATGATTGGCAGTTCTGCTCAGGCTTTAGATTGTTGGAAAAAAGAAAACAATCAGACTTCGAGCTAATCCGAAGCTTTTTGTTTCTTAGCGAGCAGTTTTTTTTGGTATTTGCTTTGAACTATGTCGATCAATACCAAAATTGTGATGACAAAATAAAAAGTGGTCTTTGTCATAGGAGTGATTTCGTTGCCAAAAAACTTCAGATGAGCCTTGTGAGCGCCCTCAGAAATCAACATTACACCAACAATAAATAGAATAAATAATCCAAGTATTTCATAGAGACGGTTCTTTTGTAAAAAATCAGAAACTTTATCAGCAAGGACAATCATCAGTATACCACTAACTATAATGGCTGTGGCCATGACCCACATGACATACTCTGTTTCACCGGTCGGTTGTCCCATTTCATTCAGAACGGGTTGCTGGGCTAGAGCCATTGCACTTAATATTGAATCAAATGAAAAAACCAAATTCATCAAAACAATAGTGCTGATAACTAATGCTGCTGATTTTGTATTCTTAGAATCAGCATTGCCGTGCAGGTCATCAGTTCCGATAAGGTGAAATATCTCTTTGACGGCCGTGTATAAAATAAAAATACCGCCAAATAAAACAATTACACTTTCAAGGTTTAAGCTCCCTTCTATGAGGCCCTCTTTTTTGAATGTTAGAAATGGCTTTGTAAATGCTGATATAATACTGGTTAAAAGAACAAGCAGGACGAGTCTGGCTCCAACGGCGATACCTATTCCGAGCTTTCTGACATATGCTTGTTTATCTTTTGGTGCCCGTTTTGATTCGATCGAAATATATAAAAGATTATCGAACCCTAACACTGCCTGTAAGAGCAACAGCATTACCAGAGTGAAAAGTTGCTGTAATAATATATCCATTGATTATTGAATGAATAATTTAAGATTTTTTTTTAAAAATCAAGATTCTTTATTTTTTACCTCTTCCCAAGCTTGTTCCATTCGTTCAATGTTAGCCTCTATCACATTCGTACCATTTTCTTCGAGATTGTTTTCTAATTCATTAAAACGTCTAATGAATTTTTCATTCGCAGCAGCTAATAACGACTCTGAATCCATTCCTATTTTTCTTGTAAGGTTAGTCACTGCAAATAGTAGGTCTCCGATTTCTTCTGCTAAATTATCGTTATCATTATTGGCGCCGCCTTCACTAATAGCTGACTCAACTTCGTCAAGTTCCTCTCTTATTTTTGGAATAACGCTTTTCGCTTCAGGCCAATCAAAACCAACCTTTTCGACTTTCTTTTGTATCTCGTGTGCTTTTATAAGAGACGGCAAACCATTAGTAACTCCATCGAGTATATGTTTTTCCTGACCATTTTTTTCTGCTCTCTTAATCTCTTCCCATCGTTGTAAAACTGAATTCGTGTCATCAAGTTTATCATTTCCGAAGACGTGAGGGTGCCTCCTTATGAGTTTATCAGATATTGAATTTGCTACATCTTCAAGGGAGAATTCTTGAGATTCCGAGGCGATTTCGCTTTGCATAACGACTTGCAATAGCAAATCGCCAAGCTCCTCTAATATGTTTGCTTTGTTCCCTGTTCTAATCGCATCAGCTGCCTCGTAAGCCTCTTCTAGAATATTTGGGATTAAACTTTTTTGTGTCTGCTCTATGTCCCATGGGCAACCTTCTGGTCCTCTTAAAATTTGAACAATTGATCTGAGTTTATCAATTGGATCCAAGGAATCGTCTGGTACTTCAGGCATTATTTCTTGATGTCTTTAATTTGTATCAGGACTTCGTTTTTTCTTAAAAATATTGGTATCCACGGCGGGTCATAGTATGCAAATATTGGTTTGGCATCTTTAGCAATTTTCAATCCTGCTGTTTCGACCTTTTCTATTAATTTTTTTGCTGCTGCTCCTTCTTTGGAAGATTTTCCTCTGAACCGCATGGCTGCAAATACCGTCGGATTCATTTTGGAGACATAAAGTTTATCAGAGTTAGGGCTAGGGGCACCTTTATTTACAACTTCTTTTGGAATAACAAAACTCATTTCTCCTTCATTACCTCCTACTCCCATGAATACGGGCGTTGTCATTGCGATTTTTTCAGATTTATCATTGGATTTGTCTATATATTTAAAGAGGCGCATGAATCTTGAGTCTCTTTCTTTTGTGATTGATTTAGAGTCAGCTTTTTTTGTGCTCACAATCGTCATTCCTGAATAGTGTCGAATTTCAAAACCTTCTGCATGTTTTTTTGAAGTGTATTCTGGCGATTCATATCCTCCTCTGGTGAGTTTTATTCCTGCAAATCCAATTACAGAACCAGCAAGGAGAAAGCACATGACACCAAGGAGCATTTTTTTATTAAACATATTATAAATCATTTTATTTTTTTGTTATTCATTTAAAAAGCTAGCTTGCTTTAAATAAAAATATGAGCATTTTTTATTAATTATGGGAAGAGCATTCGAGTATCGCCGTGCATCAAAAGAAAAACGTTGGGATAAAATGTCGAAGGTTTTTCCTAAGCTTGCAAGATCTATTACTATAGCAGCAAAAGCCGGTGGACCCGACCCAGAGTCTAATAGTGCGCTAAGAACCGCCATAAGTAATGCCAAGGCTGAGAATATGCCTAAGGACAATATCGATAAGGCAATCAAACGTGCTACTGGTGGTGATGAAGCCAATTTCAATGAGGTGAATTATGAGGCCAAAGGCCCCCATGGTTCTTTGCTGTTCATTGAGACAGCGACTGATAACACAAACCGGACAGTTGCAAATTTAAAAATGATCCTCAATAAAAACGGTGGAGAAATGGTGCAAACTGGATCATTAGAATTCATGTTCTCCAGAAAAACAGTCATTCAGTTTCCAGTTACTGATGATATGGATATGGATGAAATTGAGCTAGGGTTGATCGACCATGGTTTAGAGGACTTGTCCATTAATGATCAGACAGCCTATCTTGAGGGGGAATTTACTGCCTTTGGCACACTTACAGCAGCCGTAGATGAATTAGGTATTGAAAATGTTAAGGCCAAATTAGAACGAATACCTAATTCTCCAATAGAGGTGACTGATCAAGAGATCGAGGATATCGAGTCGCTTATTGATAAGGTGGAGGATGATGATGACGTCCAGTCAGTATTTACCAATATTGCTTAACTAATCATCATTAATAATTTCAGCCTCAATGATACTTGGGTCATCGTTGCTTTTGCCTTCTTTCTTTTGTTTGTTTATTGGGCTGTGAGCAAAAAGAATTTTCGTCTTAATGAAGGCCAGTAATAATTTCTGATAGTTTGATCTCAGTGCTGGTAGCAAAAGAGAGAAACCAACAATGTCAGTGACAAACCCAGGTGTTAATAAGAAAGCACCTGCGATGATGATCATTATCCCATCCATGACCTCTTTGTGGGGTAATTTGCCACTCTTTATTTCCGATTGAGCATTTTTTATGGCTTTGGCGCCTTGGACTTTTGTGAGCTTGGCTCCAATTATTGCGGTAATAATAATGATCAGGATTGTGATTTCTAGTCCTATGACTTTCCCAATTTTGAACATTATGAAAAGTTCAATAATTGGTATAAGTAAAAAAAGCGCTAGAAGTTTAATGAACATTAATAAATGGGAAAAATTATTTTTTAGCCTTTTGGATCAAACCATTGAGTTCTTTAATTTTTTCAGGATACATCAAGGCTAAATTAGTTTGTTCACCCAAATCTATCTCTAAATTATAAAGCTCCATTTTTTGACCTTGGCCAGGTATCACTCCTTTCCACTTTCCTTTTCTTATCGCCTCTTTTTTCGAAAATTTCCAATAAAGAAAGTCATGATCATTTTGAATTTCAAAGTTTCCTTTAAGTGCTTGAACAAAAGATATGCCATCAATTTTTTCTGGAATACTTACTTTAGCCAGATCGCATACTGTTGGCAGCCAATCCCAAAAAGCTAATGGTTTGTTGTAAGTAGATCCGGGTTTGATAGTTCCTGGCCAGTATGCTATCGCAGGCACTCTTATTCCTCCTTCGTAGAGGTCGCGCTTGAAGCCTCTTAATGGACCATTAGAATTAAAGGTTTCATGTTTATGACCTCCTTCAGAGTGTGGTCCGTTGTCTGATGTAAAAAAAACGAATGTTTTTTTATCCAATTCAAGTTCCTGAAGTAGTTTGAGGATTTTTCCCACATCATGATCCATTTTCGAAATCATGGCTGCTGCACCCTTTTTGACTGATGGCCAATCTTCATTGGCATAAATGCCATAGTTAGGAATTTCCATGCCGTCGCCAGTGGCTCTTCCTCCTTCGTTATTCGCGTGAGGAATAGTCCAGTGAATATGAAGCAGGAAAGGTTGTTTTCTGTGTTTTCTGATAAAACTTTGCGCTTCAGAGGTTATAACATCATGAGAATAAGTGATTCTTTTTGATGATACTCTATTTCTGTCCTGAGGAGAATTCGTTAAGACATTCCCCTTTAGAGGGATCTTTTCTTTGTTTCGCCAGAGGTATGTGGGGTAATAGTTGTGAGCTTGACCCTGGTCCAAGTATCCAAACCAATAGTCAAAGCCGTTGTGATTGGGGTGTCCTGTGGTACCTATCCCCCCCATAGCCCATTTGCCTACTCCTCCCGTGACGTAATTAGCTTCTTTTAAGAGTTCAGCAACAGTGACATCGACAGGTTTAAAAATGTAATTCGCATTTGATGAAATGGGTGTATGGCCCATGTGTTTTCCTGTCCATAGAGATAGCCTAGAGGGTCTACAGACAGTATTACCAGAATAGTAATCAGTGAACTTTATTCCATTTTTGGCCATCGAATCCAATTGAGGTGTTTTGATGGTTTTTTGTCCATAACAACCTAAGTCACCATAGCCGAGATCATCGACCATAATATGAATAATGTTAGGTGGCTCTGCATCTGCACGGCCTAAAAAAGTTAAACCAAGAACAAAGTTCCAAAAAACTAATAGGTGAATTTTTTTTGAATTAAACATTTTCAAATTATTCTAAATGTTACGTTTCCGTTACACATTATAAAGCGCACTTATCCGGTTGAGAACGTATTATGATTTATGATGGTAAAGGATATCAAACCTAAACCAATTAAAGTTGGATTTTTCAGAAATCTTGATGATTCTTTGAGTAAAAATTTATTCAGATCTGGAAATTTAGTAATCAAAAGAAAAGGTGATTACTTATCAGTACAAGGACAGCCCCATAGTAATATGTCCTTGATAATTCAGGGGCAAGTCAGTGTGAAAATTAGCGCCAATGGTGAGAGTCTCAAAGTTGCAAAACTTGGACCGGGTGATGTGGTTGGAGAAATGAGTATTATTGACCCCAAAAAAGCCAGTGCCACTGCTCGTGTAATTTCACAGGATGCCAAACTATGGCAAATTACGGGGGCTGAATTTAATGATTTTCTGAATAATGATCAAGTTGCAGGTTTTAGCATCATGAAAGAACTGGCAAAAGGGCTTTGCAAAAGACTGCGGACATACAACGAGAGAATGCTACACAGCATGTTTGATGATCGGTCTCATTATCTAGAACAAGATTATTAGACAAATTGAGATAAATAACCTCTCAGATCTATCAATTTTGGTTGTACGTACTAGTAATAACCAATAATTAATGAGCTAAATATTAATTTTGTACTCATTTCACGATTTTGTTAAAAATCATTGATATTTACCCTAATCAGTTCTTAGTAAACACTTGCCCACGTCAAAATCACAAAATCTCTCTAACGGCTCTATTCCATCGTCTCATTCAAAACATGAGGACAAGCCCTCTACTATTGAAATTTCAAAGTGGAAGAAAATTGTTTCTGAATTTGAAAAGCCCTCAGTTTTCAAATCCATGTGGCAACTAGTCACGACACTGGGCCTTTATCTGCTGACCTGGTTCATGATTTACCTCAATCATAGCAATTCTGGGCCGTGGTATTGGTATGTACCCCTCATATTAGTGGGGGCTGGACTGACTGTAAGGATTTTCATTATTTTTCATGATTGTGGACATCAATCATTTTTCAAGAAGAAGAAATACAATCAATGGGTGGGTTTTATCACTGGTACCTTAGCTTTCACTCCTTTTAAGCATTGGACCTGGGAGCACAATGTGCACCATGCCACGGTAGGTGACATTGATCGTAGAGGTATAGGTGATGTGTGGACTTTAATGGTTAATGAATATCTAGAATTACCCAAACTTAAAAGATTGGGCTACAGAATTTGGAGGCACCCTTTATTCCTTTTTGGTTTTGCCCCTGTCTACGTATTTCTGATTAGGGAAAGATTTCCATCTCCTAACGCAACTCCAGCAAATCGCAAAGCGGTCATTTGCACAAACGTTGCCCTTCTGTTTGCAATGACCTTAGGGTGTTTGCTTTTCGGTTCATTCATTTTTCTATTGTTTCAGCTTTTTATAATTTCAATCGCCGCCAGTGCAGGTGTTTGGCTCTTCTATGTTCAACATCAGTTTGAGGGAGTTTATTGGGAGCGCCACGAGCACTGGGAGTACACATCAGCGGCCCTTGATGGAAGTTCGTTTTATCAATTACCCAAAATACTCCAATGGTTTACAGGCAACATTGGCTTTCATCACCTTCATCATTTGAGTACTAAAATACCAAACTATTACTTAGAAGCTTGCCACAATTCTCATCCCGCGTTCTCAGAGGTAACCAAATTAACGTTATTTAGTAGTTTTAAGTGCATGAACTTTCGACTTTGGGATGAATCAGAAAAAGCACTTATCACCTGGAAGCAATTCAAAGCAATTAGGGGTGATCGAGAAGCCGCTTTATCAGGGGCTTAATCTTGTTCTTGAGATTTGTTTTCTTGAATAAGAACAAATGGGGTAACAATCAAGGCCCTAAAAACTGTTTCTGATCTTTTCCAGTGCTCAGCGTGTTGTGTTCCAGGTTTGAGAATATCACCGGAACTCAACCATGAACTTACTTGGTCCTTATTATCCTCAGAGATACTTTGGCCGACCTCTTTAATATCAAGGCTTTCATCAACATAAATCAGAGTACCATTTTGAAAATGTTTCTCGAGATATCCCCAGTTAACTATTCCCGAATACTTTTCAAGTTTATCAGCATTACTAATGTCTGAATCTTGTATCATTCTGTAATTCAATGACTCGGAATTATCTTTCATTTTAATTAATTATACTAGATTCGGATTATCTAAGAACTTGAACTTTTCTGTAAAAAGCATTTTTATAACAATTGTGGATTTTGGACATCATTTTTTCATGATTATCAGGTTGATCCTCTGTGGTTTTTTGGGGGGATTAATGGCCAATGCCGAAACTTCGATCCCAGATGTTGAGGATCCTGCTCTAGGATTACCATCGATTGAGTTACCAGAACCCTCTTTTTTTAATAAAAACATAATTAAATTAGGTGAGAAATTATTTTTTGACCCTTTTCTCTCAAGAGATGGCACCATTTCATGTGCAACTTGTCATGTTCCAGATCAGGGTTTTGCTGAGAATGGTAAAAGATTATCAACAGGAATAGATGGTAAAATAGGCCTCAGAAATGCACCAACATTATTAAACATCGCATATGCAGAATCCATGTTCGTTGATGGTCGAGAGGATACGCTGGAGGGGCAAGCTTGGCAGCCAATTCTTGCTCACGATGAAATGGGAAATACCGATGTGAAAGAAGTTTTGCAGCGCCTTGGAAAAGACAAATCTTATGCAAAATTATTCAAGGAATCTTTCAAGAAAGATGGTCTCACTAAAAAAAATCTAGCGGTTGCTCTCTCTGCTTACCAAAGGACGCTAGTTTCTGGTAACTCGGCTTATGACAAGTGGTACTATGAGGGTCAGGACGATGCCATGAATGAATCAGCGGAGAGAGGTTACCAGTTATTCGCAGGCCAGGCGCAATGTTGGCAATGTCACTCGATTGCGGGGCCTGGAGTACTTTTCAGTGATAATCTTTTTCATAACACTGGTGTGAGTCACAGAAGTAAGAAGAAGGGTTTAACTGAGGACCTTGGAAGGTATCAATTCACCAAATTAGAATACGACAAAAGGTCATTTAAGACGCCGACTCTAAGAAATATTGCTGAGACTTCACCTTATATGCATGACGGTTCATTAAGTTCACTTGAGGATGTTGTCCGTTTTTATAATGAAGGTGGCAGTGATGATCCTTTACTTTCACCAATCATTGGTACGTTAAATTTATCAGATGGAGATATAAATGATTTAGTTGAATTTTTAAAATCACTGAGTGGTGATCATAAATTTGAGCAAGAAAAATTAGACAAGCTGTAATCGCGTCAGATTTTATATTTTAGTTTACTGATGATATGAATTTTTTTTACGATAATATGGATTGGCTAATAGCATTTGGATCCGGCTTTTTGTGTGCATCCATCATATGGATCTTTTTAATTGCTGTCAGATTGTGGTTCGATATAAGAAAAACGAACAAGGAGTATTTGATTAACCATTCGGATGAGGAACAAGATAAAAAGCTTTCATTAGCTTTGGGATTAATTGAGAGTGCCCAGGATTCTATCAGACTCAATAAACAGTTAAATCCAGAGTGGTTCTCATCTTTATACAGAGAAATTCCGCCGCTAGTTGAAAAAATTGCTGGGGTTTATTACCCTGATAGCCCAGAACCTTTAAAGGCGCCAAGACTTGGTGAATTTACTCGAGCCGTAGAACTTGCAGCGACAGATATTGCAGATTTTTTACAGAAAAAAAGAATAGGAAGGTTGATTGATTTTAGTGCAGGAGCTGCAATTAGGACTTATAAAAAAGGGAAAGGGGTTTCAGAAAACCCAATCGTAAAAGCCTGTTCGCCAATTTATAAAAAGATTCGTCCTGTTGTTCAGCTTGTGAGATACCGATCTCCACTCACTTGGGCAGGGCTAGCCGCTTCGAACGCGGCTGCTAGAGTCATACAGCCATCTATACTTGGAATTGTAGGAAAGAGAGCGATTCAGCTCTATAGTGGGCAATTGAATAATTCGTCTGATACCTCTGATGAGCAATGAGGCTAAAACTTGAGGTTATGGGATGATGAATAAAATATAATAATTATGGAATTTGCATATTTTGCAAATCTAGAGATATTTTATTCATGGAAGATATGATTATTATTGTCTGGAGGTACATTCAAAAGGCAATATTTGCGGTGATTATTCCAATCTTAGGTTTTTCTGCTTGTACGACTTCTGAAGTTGAGGTCATCGAATCGAGTAGAAGCTATGGCGCCCCTCCGCAGAATAGAAACATTTTAATTTCTCATAACCCCTTCACTGCAGCGCCTCACATAATAAATGTTTCTTCCTATGACCCGAAAGAGAAGCAGCGCTCGGGTTCATATTATAGTGAAGCTGATGTTAGGGCTTTAAGGAAGAATGGTGCTCTAGGCCTAATAGCTAGATGCGGCAAGGGTAAGCAACTCGATAAAGATTGTGCCTCATTCCTTGCAGCAGGTGAGAGGCAAAGAATGCTTTTAGGGGCTTATTATTTTGTGCTAAAGGGAGTGGATCCCGTATGGCAGGCAGACAAATTTGTTAACCAGATTAAAAAAATAAAGTTAACCAAAAAACTCAAAACCCCTGAAATATTGTTGGTTGGCGATTTTGATTCAAAGTCCTCTGTATATGACATCATTAAGTTTATAAATCGAATTGAGGAACGTACCGGCCAGTTGCCCATGATTTATTTAGAGAATAGCGATCACTTGAGAAGGGTGTTAAGCAGTGCTTCAAGAAGTCAAAAGCAAAGAATTGCCCAATGCCCCTACTGGATTGCATTATATTCTTCAGACAAAAAAGAAATGGAAACGCCTAACCGACTAATGGCAAAATATGGAATTTGGAACCAGTGGGCTTTATGGCAGTACTCTGGGGTTTACTGGAATAAAAGAAAGTCGATGTCTGTTATTCATAATTATAGTTATGGAAAGTACCGGTCTCCTAAATACTATGGTGATATGAGTTGTCCTTTGGAGAGAAATATTTTTAACGGAACTGTTGATCAACTTTATAGTTTTTGGGGCAAGCAATCATGGAAATGGTAATCGTTGCTCATTCGAGCAAGTCATTTACTTGGATTTTCTAAAAGCCCATAATTTTTTTTGTCCTCTGAAATATATTGTGTCCGCGTCAATTGCCGGGGTAACAAAAACGGGCTCGCCGATGTCATAATTATGAACCTCTTTGAAAGCTTGCCCTGGTTTTACAATAGAAACTTGACCTCTGTTTGAAACAAGAAATAGGTGACCGTTTGCAGAGACCGGAGACGCGCTATACTGACCAGATCCCTTTACCCTTTCTCTGTAGAATTGCTCCCCTGTTTTTACATCGATAGCTGCAAGGATGCCTCCATTTCTGACCAAATAGATAATATTTTCATAAAAGATCGGAGAGGGGATTTCGGGAATACTTTTGTTTAGCTCCCAGCTGACATGACTTTGTTCAATGTTTCCCTTGCCTCCTGACTTAATGGCTAAAAGCATTGGTTTTCCTCTTCGAACGGACATGTGAGTTATAAATTCCTCTTTCGTCCACGCCTTGTCTCCATTTTTATCTACCCATCTCAAAATACCGTTAATTCTTTCTTCCTTTCTTTGTGGGTTTTCTGGCATCGGTATACCGAAACCAGGGTGACCTAATGGTAATTCAGGACGTAGTGGATATGTAAAGTTGCCGGTCATCTCATTTCTAGAAATTTTACCATCATCATTCTTATCAAATTGAATCAAGGCATTCCAAAAAGGGGTGGGATCAATTTTATTGTCAGGAACGCCACCCAACTGGGCGGATGAAACGTAAACATGATTATTTCCAACAACAGGGATGGCGATAGTTTCTCTGGAGAATCCTCCTGCGTACCAATTTTCAGATCCAGTTTGAGGATTATAGCTCCGAACTTTTTCATTGCCTAAAACGATTAATTCAGTGCCTTTATCGTTTTCCCAAATAATTGGAGTTGACCATCCACTTCGATGGTGTGGCCTTTCCGCAGTCCATATTATTTTACCGTTGAATCGGTTCAGTGCTATTATTTTGGATTTGCTCAGCAGGCTTTTTTCAATGTTGTTATCATTGTCGAGGACTAGAATGACATTGTCTTTATGAACCAAAGGGGATGTAGACATCCCATACAAACTCTTTGGAGTGGGCATTTTTTTTGACCATTTTTCAACACCCTCATGGGTATAACAAATTAGGCCATAAGAGCCAAAATATACATATACATGTTCTTTGTCGACGAATGGTGTTGATGCTGCAGGACTACTCGTTTTGTGAACTTTTTCGATATCACATTCTGGAGCATTGCTTTTCCATTCTATTGATCCATTAGAAGCATTTATACACAGGGTTAGTAATCTATTATTTTCAATAGCAGTTAAAAAGATCCTATTCTCATAAATAACAGGAGAAGATAAACCTTCAGGTATATTGGTTTTCCATGCAATATTGTCATTAGAAATATGAATAGGGGGCGTAAAGTTTTCGTTTGCATTTCCAGATCCATTAGGACCTCTGAACTGGTTCCAGTTCTCATTAGCATCCACTCCTAAAAGTGGGATTGTCATAGGTAAAAGATATTTAAAAAAAAATGCTATATCCTTAAAATTTATCAGTGACTTAATCATGATCTCTTTAGAATCTACGTTATAAAAATTTTTGATTTTTAATTCATGAAAATGGCGAAACCATGAGGTGAAATAGATGATTTACTCGTTCCAACCGAGCCAAAATAAAGTTTTAGTTTATGGGTTGAAAGAGGAATCTTTTTTGATTGATCTGACGAATTAAAAATTGCTAAGCAATGGTTTTCATTGTGACTTCTTTTGAAAGCGAATATTTTATCTTCAGCATTAGCCATTTTTATTTCGAAATTACCTCTTCTAAGCGAAGAATAATTCTTCCTGATCGAACATAGTTTTTTCATGAAATTTAGTAGGTCTTTATCCTGTGCGACTTTGAAACCCACTTCTCGCTTTGGGCCATAAGGTAAGGCGTATTCATTCTGATATGTAATATCATCCCAGATCATTGGTTTTCTGCAATCTGGATCATCGGCTCCCCACATTCCAACCTCATCACCATAATATATGTAGGGTGCACCTGGTGATAAGAATTGGAAAACTAAAATTTGCTCCAATTTGGCACGATCATTTTGTGCGATTGGAGTGACTGAATAATTTCTATTTCTTTGTAGGTTAGCACCATGATCAAGTCTATGACGTGGGTTTTTAATCATAGAAGCCAAGCGTTGAGTATCATGGCTATTTAGTAGATTTTGTAATCCCAGAACCACATTGTATCCATAATCTTCATGTACTGATTGTATTTCTTTTGAAAATTCAACAGCGTTTAATGGATTAACGGTTTGAATAAAATATTGATAACTGTTGTCGGCAAATCTGTAATTCATCACGCTATCAAAAACGTCTCCGGATTTAATCCATTTAGCTGCATTCTTAAGTTTATTATTTTTGTAATCTTGCCACCAAATTTCACCAGTGATGAATGCGTTGGGATTAATGCTTTTTACCCACTTTCTAAATTCTTTCCAAAACTCTATTGGCACTTCAGCGGCAACATCAAGCCTCCAGCCGTCAATGCCATCTTCAGGGTTTCCGTCATTATTGGGATCCATCCACCGACGAACTACAGAGTGAAAATATGCCTTTAAAGCCTTTGGGTAATCATTCTTAATCTTCTTAAATTCTGGCAAGCCTCTGTATCCTGACCAGCCCTCACATTCGAGTTCATTTACTTTAGTGGATGGGTTGTCCCATTTTTTAACTGTAAACCAATCTGCGTATGGGCTTGATGGTCCATTTTTTCGAAGATCTTTCAATGCCCAAAAATCAAGCCCGACGTGATTAAAAACACCATCGATGATTATTTTCATTTTTCTCGAATGGCATTCTTTAATGAGCTTTAAAAATAATTTGTCAGCTGAGGTCCATTCCCATTCTTTTGGATTAGCAGGATTTTCTTTTGCCCATATTGTTAGGTCGTATTTTGGATTTGGTCCGAAGTTGTTATCAATATGGTGTAATAACGTGGCGCCATATTTATGAAGGGAGGGGGATTCGAAGACAGGATTAAGGTATAATGCATTGACGCCTAATTTTTCTAAATAATCTAATTTATCGATTATTCCTTGGATGTCGCCCCCATATCTTCTTCTTTGTGCATTGTAATAGAAATCTTGATTGGTTTTAATTTCCCATTCTTGTAATTCATACCAGTCAGAACCCCAAGGGCTAATCTCCCATTCCCTTACAGGTTCGAATGGCCATGTTCCATCAAGTGTATCAATTGTCGGATCGTTTGACTTGTCACCATTCCTGAAGCGCTCTGGAAAAATTTGATACCAGATCGCGTCTTTTGACCACTCTGGTATTCCATGAGATTGGTCTGCACCCACTAAGATGAATATAATGACTGCAAGGTTTTTTATTTTTGCCATCATTTAGGATAATTTTTAGTTGTTACAAGTTTAATTAATTGTCTGAACTAAACACCAATAAATTGTGATATTACTAATTAAGGGAAAAGGAATTGAATAGTTTTTTTTATCCCTTAATTTACAGCCACTTCTAATATTAAACTAACTTTTTATTTTGTTAGATCATTTCACTATTAGGGTCACTGCTCCCAATATATGTTTACCCCCCAGATAGGTCATTTCAATGAGTTGCAAATTCTTGGTGAAAATGAGTTTGGCTTGAACCTTGACGGAGGAGAAGAATTTGGATCAATACTTCTCCCCAAAAGGTATGCTCCAAAAGTGTTTGAAACCGGAGAAAGGATTAGGGTTTTCTTGTATTTAGATTCGGATGACAGACTTATAGCAACCACTGAATCACCAATAGCTACTGCTGGTGAATTTGCTTATTTGCGTGTCATTGATTCAACAAGATCTGGGTCGTTTCTTGAATGGGGGTTACCAAAGGATTTGCTGCTACCTTTTGGAGAACAGCCTAAAAGATCGCGAGTTGGTGATCATGTTGTTGTATATATTTATTTGGATGAAATAAGTGGGCGACTAGTGGCATCTGCTAAGCTCAAAAAATTTGTATCAGAAAAACCTCCGCCAAATTTTAGAGCTGGTATGGAAGTGGATATTATGCCTGTAGAAAAAACAGACATTGGCATCCGATCCATTGTAAATGATAAATATTGGGGTTTTTTGAAAGGCGAAATAATAGAAAATAACTGTAAATTCGGTCTGAAGCAAAAAGGCTACATTAGTAGAATTACGGAAGAAAATTTTCTCGATTTAAGTTTCCAGCCGCCTGGATATACAAAGGTTTCTGGTGCTGCTGAAACACTTCTTCAATCTTTGATTGCTGCGGAGGGGGGCTTTTTAGGAGTGCATGATAAAAGTTTGCCGGAAGAGGTCAGGAAGGTAACTGGAATGAGTAAAAAAGTTTTTAAGCAAGCTGTGGGCAAATTATACAAAGAGAAAAAGATTCAAATTAGTGATAAGGGTATCCTCCTTACATCACAGTCATAAGGTGGCACCAATGGCGTATAGACTTAGGTCTAAACAATGATTAAGATGCTGTAATTAATTCTTTTTTCGGCGGAGCGAATTTTGTTAAGTCGATTCCCACAACTGCTACCTGATATTCTTCAAAGGTTGGAGTTCTGCCAAGTATTGCCGAGAGAACGACAACAGGGGTGGAAGACAAAAGAGATTCGCCTTTTTTACGATCAGAATCCTCAACAACTCTTCCTTGGAATAATCGAGTTGAAGTTGCCATTACCGTGTCACCTTTCTCAGCTTTTTCCTGATTGCCCATACATAAATTACATCCTGGCCTCTCAA
Source organism: Verrucomicrobiales bacterium (assembly GCA_002696885.1). Classification (GTDB taxonomy): domain Bacteria; phylum Verrucomicrobiota; class Verrucomicrobiia; order Verrucomicrobiales; family DEV007; genus EC70. The sequence goes on from NZSO01000012.1 coordinate 20,245, forward strand.
GATACATCATGTTTTCGTACTCTTTTCTCGCACTGCTCTTTGGGTTGTTGTCATCAAATTCAAAGCCAGAATATTTTTGTAGAATATTCCAGTCCCCCTCATCTTTAAGTTCCTCTATAATGTTATAGGTTGGAGCAGCTACAACTAGTGGGGCATTGAATTCAACTTTGCCTTGTTCTTTTTCAAGGTTTTTAAGCATTTGAGCGACAATTTTCAAATCTCCTTTATGAACCATGCAAGAGCCGACAAAGCCAAGATCAACTTTTTTGGATCCTTTATAATAGGAGAGTGCCCTAATGGTATCGTGTGTATACCTTTTGGAGACATCCTCGTTATGGACGTCTGGATCGGCGATCATAGGCTCGACTATTTGGTCTAGATCTACTACAAATTCAGCAAAGTATTTGGCATCAGCATCAGGGGTCAAAGCTGGTTTCTCACCGGAACGAATTTCTGAAATCCTCTTATCAGCACTATCAATTAAGCCCTGAAGGACTTTCTTTTGATTATCCATTCCTTTGTCGACCATTATTTGAATCCGGCTCTTTGCTATTTCCAAAGATTCAATAAGTGTTTCGTCTTGAGATATGCATATTGAAGCTTTTGCCTTCATTTCTGCCGTCCAATCAGTAAAGGTAAATGCCTTATCTGCAGGTAATGTTCCGATGTGAACTTCAATGACCCTACCTTGAAAAACATTGTCACCAAATTTTGAGAGCATTTGCGATTGGGTAGCATGCACCACGTCACGGAAATCCATGTAAGGCTTCAAATTCCCTTTAAAGGTTACTTTTACTGATTCAGGGATTGGCATTGATGCCTCACCAGTAGCTAGAGCAAGAGCAACTGTTCCAGAGTCAGCTCCGAATGCTACTCCTTTTGACATTCTTGTGTGTGAATCTCCGCCAATGATTATCGCCCATTCGTCGACAGTAAGATCATTCAAAACTTTGTGAATGACATCAGTCATTGAGTGGTATTCACCTTCAGGGTCTCGTGCAGTAATTAGCCCGAATTCATTCATAAACCTCATGAGTTTAGGAATGTTCGTTTGAGCTTTTTTATCCCAAACTGAAGCGGTATGACATCCTGATTGATAGGCTGCGTCGACTATAGGAGAAATTGTTGTTGCAGCCATTGCCTCTAATTCCTGTGAAGTCATCAGTCCAGTAGTGTCTTGTGAACCCACAATATTTACCTCAACTCTCACGTCAGACCCAGCATGTAAGACGATGCCTTCAGTTGTTCCAACAGCATTCTTATTGAATATTTTTTCTACAGCGGTGAGTCCCTGATTTTCGTGTGAAATCTCCTTGGATGGAGCAAATACAGGTTTTAACTCTTTACCAAGAAGCTTAGTTGCAAAATTCTGCAATTTTTTACCAAAGACAATCGCATAGGATCCACCCGCCTTTATGAATTCAACTTTTTGAGGAGTTAGGGAGGATGAAATATCAACTAATTCTTGCTCACCATTATATAGTTTTTTCTCTTTGGTGTTTATGGTGAGAACGGTCCCGGTATCAACAGAGTAGGTTTGTTCTAAAATTGGTTCTCCATCACTATCAAATAGAGGATTTCCCTCTTCATCTGACTTTTTAACCCAGTTCTTTAAATCAATACCGATTCCACCGGTCACGCTGACTGTGGTCAAAAATATGGGTGATATTCCATTTGTGCCTGCCACGATAGGAAAAATATTTACAAAAGGAACATACGGGCTCGCTTGTTTTCCTGTCCAAAGGGCAACGTTGTTGACACCTGACATTCTTGAGGAGCCAACGCCCATCGTTCCTTTTTCAGCAATTAGCATGACACTCTTGTCAGGGTGTAAATTTTGAAGGGCTTTGATTTCATTCTGAGCATTCACAGAAATCATACACTTTCCATGCAATTCACGATCAGAGCGTGAGTGTGCTTGATTGCCTGGTGAGAGTAGGTCCGTGGAGATATCACCTTCTCCAGCCACATAGGTTACGACTTCAATTTTCTCAGATACTTCTGGAAGTTTGGTGAAAAATTCAGCTTCTGCGTAGCTTTCAAGTATCTTCTTCGCAATTTCATTGCCATCATTAAAAGCGGTTTCGAGTTTTTCCATATCCGCTTCATAAAGAAAAACTTGAGTCTTGAGGACTTCGGCAGCTTCTTTGGCAGTTGATGCTTGATCGCTTAGGGCCAAATTGAGAAGGACCTCGACTGACGGTCCTCCTTTCATATGCGACAATAACTCAAATGCAAAGGTTGGTGATATTTCTTTGATGGATACTTTGCCGAGAATTATTTCCTGCAGAAAATCTGCTTTTACTCTAGCTGCATCAGTCGTCCCTGGGAGAATGTTATAGATTAAAAAATTTAGAGATTGATCCCTATGCTCATTTTCCGAATCTTTTATTTGTGAAATGATTTCTGCAAGAAGTTCTCCACAATCAATTGGTTTTGGATTTAAATCCTGAGCCTTCCGTTCCTCAATTTCTTTAATGTACTCCGTGTAGTGGCTCATGTTATATTAGCGAATTAGTGTTTAATTAATGCTTAGCGGTTTTATAAAAGTATTCTTAAAAATAACTTAAGGATAAATTGTTAACTTGTAGCGAATTATAGGGATTGGAAATGATTTATATATTAGTTACGAATGTCGGATCAGCAAGCCAGATCAAAAGGATTTTGAGGTAAATTTATACAATCGGTTGCCACAGCTGTGAGATTGTCTTGTGTTTGGAGCAACAAGAATCTACTTTTCTTCGTGTTAAAAGTTAGTGGGCTAACATTTTTGGACTGGAATTCAATGAGTTTTAATGTGGATTCGGGTCAATGTTTGGGTTTGTCTGGTCAATCTGGTGCAGGTAAGACCTTACTTTTAAGAGCAATCGCTGACCTCGATATCAATTATGGTGAGATTTCAATCCATGGTAATTTGAGGTCTAGTTTTTCTGGACCTGATTGGCGAAAAAAAGTTGGATACTTACCTGCAGAATCAAAATGGTGGCACCTATTGACCGGACAACACTTTGAGAATTCTCAAAATGTCCCATTTGAAAGTTTAGGATTTTCTGATCATTCAATTTTGGATAGAGAGGTGTCTAATCTATCATCTGGTGAAAAGCAAAGGTTAGCCCTTGCTCGATTATTGTCACTTTCACCAGAGGTTCTTTTGTTAGATGAGCCAACTGCTAACTTGGACCAACAAAACTCAGATTTAGTTGAAGGACTCGTTAATGAGTATCGCAAAAATCATGGAGCAGCCGTGATTTGGGTGGCTCATGATGAATCACAATTATTGAGGGTTTCCCAAAGAAGATTGCGCATGAAAGACAAATCTTTATTAAGTGATGAAGACTAATTCTGAAGAGATAATCAAGCTTTCAAACGATAGAATTATTTTGGCAGGACTGCTCATTCTGCTTCTTGGGTTTTTTACATGGAGATCTGATCTAAGTATAGCAAAACCCTTACTGATCGCATCTTTACGGATGATCGTTCAGCTCTTTCTAATCGGACTGATACTGGTCTATATCTTTAGTATCAATCATCCACTTCTAGTATTACTCATAAGTATGATAATGTTGCTTGTTGCGGGTAGGGAAGTATCTGCAAGACAAAAGTATACAATCAAAGGATTATGGTCTTATGGGATAGGAACGAGTTCTATGTTTGTTTCTTCGTTTGCGGTTTCAATATTTGGGCTTTGGGCGATCATTAGACCTGAGAATTGGTGGGACCCCCGATACGCCATTCCCGTTCTGGGTATGTTGTTAGGAAACACAATGACAGCAGTCGCTCTAAGTATAGATAGATTCACTGCAAATGTTTGGAATGATCGCGAGGTTATTGAAGCTCGGCTTATATTAGGAGAAAATGCTAGAGAGGCGATCAAAGACATCGTCAAAGATTCTTTAAGATCAGGTCTTATGCCGGTAATTAATTCAATGGCTATTGCTGGAATAGTTAGTCTTCCAGGTATGATGACCGGACAGATACTCGCAGGCAATTCGCCCAATGATGCGGTTAGATATCAAATTGTGATATGGTTGTTGATAGCGGTGGGGTGCGGCTTTGGAAGTATGATTGCTGTCAAAATGGTCTCCAAGAAATTATTTGATGAGCGTGACAGGTTGAGGATTGATAGAATAAAGGTCAAAAATTCCTAAGATCTATTTATGCTTAGATCTTGAGGTAAAAAGTCGCATAGCTAGTGGCCTCTAATTCCTTAGCAGACATTCTTTTGCCTCGTGAATTAACTCCCCAGCTTTCCATAAATATAACTTCTCCACTTTTTTTATTGAAACCCGTAATGACCGAGGCATGCCCAGGATCATTTTGAGAAGTTGGCCATTTACTTTGATCCTCGCTTAATGGATCAGGAAGTTTAATGCCTTTTGCAGCCGCGGTATGTATTTTATCTCGTTGATAACTAAATCTTCGCCACACGATGATCGGATATCCTTTTTCCAAATATTTTTGAGCCCTATTAAAATCGAAACTTCGCCCCCTTTGTAAGGTGGCCCCACTTTCTTCAGCAGCTGCTCTGTATAAATCTAACATTTTAGAACCCTTTGCTGAATTACTGTACCTGAATCTAGCCCCGGCTGCCAAAGCATCAGTGCTCATTCTTAAACCAATATGATATGTCGCCATTCCTAAGGTGTTGACCGCACAATACGGCCGTTGCCCTTGTTGAAAAATAGGCACGTCTGTAATATTCAAATCACCATTTGATGTTAAAGAAATTTTCTCTTCGAGTAATTGTCTTCGCTCGCGAGTGCTCAATTCACTGATTTTTGGATCTAAATAGCTTTCAGTGAGATCTTTATTTCTCATGATGATAAGGCTGATGCCATTATCCGCTTCTGCCGCTAGACGAACTGTTAATTTATCCATCTTATAATCTAAATAATGGTTTCTAAGATATTTTGTTTTTCCTACGAATGATTCTTTTGGAGATTTTTTTGCATGCTTGTAGAGCTCTTTTTTAAGGCTCTCCTCAATTTCACGGTATTTTTTTTTAAACAGATTTTTTATTGTAACTGAACTTTCTTGAGAAAGACTTTTTTTTGAGTTCTGTCGTATAAAACTTTCTGAATCCAGGTACATCAGCGAAATGGATTTTAATCTTTGGTTTTCGTAATTGGCATATATTGATGTTGGATGATGTCCCCATACGATTGG
>NZSO01000013.1 GCA_002696885.1 Verrucomicrobiales bacterium
TAATTGGAGATTCCGTTCGACTCCCACCTTTGGTCAAACATTGAGCGAATATGTTTTTTGTCCCTGCGAATGATACCCTTCCAATGTTTGGCATCTTCGGGTTTACCAATAAGAAGAGATATTTTTTCAAGCTTTTCTGCAACTTCAAACAGATTCATGGCGAAATTGGGTAACCTTTTTTTAAATAGTTTATCAAAGTGATCCAAATAACATCTTCTTAGAAATTCAACATCACCGGTGTGTTTATAAATTTGCCAAGCCCCCAATACGTGTTCGCAAGTTTCAACCCCGTAGGCGCCGCTATGCCATGAAATTCCCTTGTTGTCGGAAATCATTCTGAGGCCATCCTTTAGTTCTCTATATCTATTATTTGTTGTAAGATGCTTCCATGTTAGAACATTGCCATAAGCATAGTGTTTTTTGTTGTTGGTCCATGCGCCTACTTTGATTTGAAAAGCGGCATCATAGCGATGCATTCCAAGAAAATTATTAACCGCTGTTTGAGTGTGAGGTTCTATTTCCCAACCCTTACCAACCTCTATGTAGTACATGAGGTATAGAGACCATAAATAATAGTAAATATCGACGAACCTTTCGTCTGAGCATCTAAACCAAGGGATCTCCTCATTAAGGAGTTTATTCATTTGGTTAGTTTTTTCTGCCAAGCATTTTTGATCGTTAATAATAGCATCTCTAGCCATTGATATGGCTTCATTACGATTATCGTTCATGGCCCAGGATACGGTTATTCCTTTGGTATCACATGGTATTGAAAATTTGTACTCATGGACTTTGTTTTCGTCTAGAGCCGTCACAAGGGTAGTTTTAATATCTTTCGAGCAACTTAAAACTGTCGTCATTCCAGAGTAAACACTGGGCCCAATCCGAATTTTGCCATCAGGATCTGGTTTGGATCTAACCTTGCCGCCTTCCTTTATAACTATGCTGTTGTTTTTTGAATCAAATTGAATTGAAGATGACGAAGAAACACTATTGCGGTGAAAAAAAGAGTGGCCTTCGAATTCAATTGTTATTGGTTTGGATGCTGTGATGATGGATACGGCAGCATCATTAGGGGCGATAAATTTTTCCTCTTTAATCGTTATACCATCAATATCATATATACAGATAAGTTTATCTGGTCTCCATAACATGCTTACGGGTTTTGGATTTGTGTACCTCTTTTCATTTATGATTACACTCCCATATAGAACCTTCGTGTCTTTGTAAAACTCCCAACCTTGATAGTCGTTACCTGTGCCGGTGTTTTCAGTGCCCTTTATTTCACTGTTTAGAAGCCCAACGCCGCGACTTCGTAGGTCATGGTGAAATGGGTGGGTTAATCCAATCGTCTCGTGCTCTACCAAACGCCAACTTGCATGAAATCCACCAATGTAATAGGTGACATTACCTGCCATGAACCCATGTTTTCTCCCTTGGATTTCTTGCTCTATTTTTTTGCAATAATCCGTAAATGGTGGCTTTTCTTTAGACACTAAATCTATATTGAAAACTAATATGAAAAATAGCGTAAACAGATGCATTGAATTGATGAGCTTATTCTTTTTTACAAAGTACAATGCATTCATTAATCTCTTATAATTAGACTTGCCTTCATGCAGTCTGATTATAAAACAAGGACTCGCAAAGACTTTTTATTTCTAAAAGAAAAGTTATCATATCAATTTTAAATGCACTCTAAATTGTTCTATGTTTATCTATCGGTTTTATTTTCTGGAGCATTAGCTCAAGCGGAAAATAAATCTAAAAGGATTAAACCTAATTTTTTATTCATTGCCATTGATGATCTAAATGATTGGGTTGGATGTTTAGGTGGCCATCCTCAAGCAAAGACACCAAACATTGATGCTTTTGCTAAGCAAGGAGTGTTATTCGAAGAGGCATATTGTGCGGCGCCCCTATGTAGTCCATCTAGGACTGCAATAATGACAGGATTACGTCCCTCTACGACTGGAATATATGGCAACCTTAATTGGTTCAGGGACCTTCCCAAATATAAGGATTGGGTTACTCTTCCTCAATACTTTCGAAATCATGGATATTACACGGTGAGTGGAGGAAAGTTATTTCACCAGCCCAAGGGTAAATTTTCTGATCCGATTTCATGGGATCAGCAATATTCGCAAGGGCAGGGGACTCCACGACCCAAGATTTCTCGTAGATACACTCATGGTCTCAAGGAAAAGTTTTCTAATCCAATATTGGCGAGATTAATTGACTGGGAAGCGCTTGATCAACCAAAGGAACAGTCTGCTGACTGGAAAGCTGCAGATGGAGCGGCTGACTTTTTAATGAGGAATCATGAAAAACCATTTTTTCTAGCATGTGGAATCTATCTTCCCCATCTGCCGTGGCATGTGCCAAAGAAATATTTTGATTTGCACCCGATTGAAAAAATTCAATTACCGAAACATCAAACCAATGACGTTGATGATATTCCAACAGGTGGGCGTCGTATGATTGGGGATGCTGCTAAAATAATTCGTGAAAGTGGTAAATGGAGAGAGGCTGTTCAGGGATGTTTGGCGGCAGGCTCCTTTGCTGACGACTGTGTAGGGCATGTTCTTAGTGCACTTAACAAGAGTGCTTACAAGGATAACACGATTGTGGTTTTATGGGGTGATCATGGTTATGATATATGTGAAAAAACCTTTGCTAAGTCGGCGCTATGGCAGCAAACCACTCGGACTCCTCTAATTATTTATGTTCCTGAAAAATTAGGAGGCAATAAAAGAAATGCTAACTGCAAAAAACCTGTCAGTTTGATCGATCTTTATCCAACACTCGTTGAATTATGCGGGTTGCCAAAAAACCCTAAAGTTGAGGGAAGAAGTATTGCTCCATTAGTTTTTAATCCTCACAAGGAATGGCCATATCCCGCACTCATCACCCATTCTCCATATTGGCACGGACCCAATCATGCGGTCCGTTCCGAACGGTATCATTACATAAAGTATAGTAAGGGAGGCGAAGAATTATATGACATGTATAATGATCCTGATCAGTTAACTAACCTTGCAAATAAGAAAGAATTTGATTCGCTCAAGAAAGAACTGAGAGGATGGATGCCGAAAATAAACACCCCACATTTTCGTCTCCCAAAAAATAATTCTGAATAATGTGGCAGGGTGCGTATTATAAAGGACAAGCAAAATGCTTCTGGGTTCACATAAAATATTATTACAAACAGAAAAAGGCCAACGTCTCCTTTTTATTGTTCTTCTTTTTTTTACACTAGGTTCCTTATTCGCAGAAAACGAAACAAAGCAAGGTCATCCATTATTACTGAGTCCTCATTCTGATCCCATCTCTTATTATGATGGTCATGTGTTCGTCGTTAATACACAATCAGACACCCTTGACATTATTAACGCTGAGCAAAATCAGATAATTTCCCGAATTGCGACAGGGATTGACCCTGTTTCAGTTGAGGTTAGACCAGATGGTAAAGAAGTCTGGGTTTCCAACCATATTTCTGATTCTATCAGTGTGATCGACAATGATCCAAAAAGTCCTAGTTATCATACTATAGTTGCGACGATTCAGGCAATGGATCTTGAGAAGAAGGCAACAAGGTTTGACGAACCCGTCGATATTGCTTTTGCCAATAATGATAAAGCCTATGTAGCATTATCTTCGACCAACGAAATTGCTGTCATTGATGTCAAAAAAAGAAAGGTTACTAAGAAAATTAAGATTACTGCTCAGGAGCCAAGAGCCATAAAAGTCAAAAACGATAAACTATATGTTATACCGTTTGAGTCGAATAATAGAACTCAGCTCTCGGGAGGAGTAGGTAAGCCTCATGATGGAGACTTGGTGACATTTGATGCACGAAAGTTGGCTAGCGCTTTTGATTCTGTTGGTTTTACAGTGGATGTTATCAAGCATCCACAGGTACCAGATAAGGATCTTTTCATTTTTGATACTGTTACCGAAAGACCATTAAAAATTATTAACTCACTAGGAACTAATCTTTTTGGAATTGATGTCAGTAACGATGGGGAAGTCTTTATTGCTCAGACTGATGCTCAAAACCATGTCAATGGGCGAGCTGGAACTAAAAAACATGGTTTGGAACAATTGATGAATAGACCTTACCTAAATCAAATAACTAAGGTCTCGTCGGAGGGGGTGTCTCAATTTATAAACCTAAACCCATTACCTCCAGAACAACCGAACAGGAAAAAAGCCATTGCTACGCCTTTTGCCATAAAGGCTAGTTCGAATGGTAGAGTGATATATTGTACGGCTGCCGGATCTGATGATTTTTTTGCCATTGATTCGATGAACAGTGAGCTGCTTGCAAAAGTCAAAGTTGGCTCGGTGCCAAGAGGAATTGCTTTTCAAAAATCAAAGGATGGTAAAGAGAAAGTCGCTTGGGTTTTTAATGCCGTTTCAAATTCAGTCACTAAAGTAGACGTCAGTAAAACTAATCAATGGAAATCACTTAAAACCATTCAGCTCGATGATCCTACGCTTGGATTGTATAAGGAGGGTAGGATTGCTTTTAACACTTCAAGAGCATCTTCCAATGGCACCTTCTCATGTGCTAGCTGTCATGCCGACGGTAATACAGATCAGCTATTATGGGTGCTCGAAACTCCACACTTGGTGGGGGCTGATCAAATCGAGCCACGTTTATCTCAAACCTTGAGAGGTCTTAGAGGAACCGCGCCCTATCACTGGGACGGTGTTCCTGGTGATCCCTACGGTGGTAAAAATGCTACAACCAGAGAACTGCTTGAACCAAATTCTGATGTTAATAAACCAGAAACCTCAGTAAGACATGTTATCGATGGGTCAATGGCGACAACAATGTTAGATTCTGAAAGTGATATTCGGAACGATGAAGACAAAAAAGGGTATCTGACAAAAAAGGAAAGAGACGCGATGGCTGAATTTCTTCTTAACCTTTCGCATATGCCAACTAAAGGTCGCTCCTATGATGATAAGTTGTCAGACCAGGCCTTGGTTGGTTTTGAAAGATTTCATATAACTGGTGCGCGTGACCGAAAGAATCTTAATACTAATGTGTGTGGTAGCTGTCATACGTTTCCCTATTTGGCGACTGACCAAGATTCAATGCAGGTTCCAAGTTTTAGAGGAGCGCTAGATCGTTTTATAACTCAAGCTCAGGGAAGAAATAGTGTGATTGATCTTAATGGAGTAAAAGAAATAGCAGAGAAAGGTTTCCCTGAGGAGGAGGTTTGGAAAAGAATGCTTAACATGGGAGAGCCTAAGCGACTGTGGCCTGTTATTGATATGTTTAAAGAATCAAGTTCGGGTTTTCCAGGAGCTTTTGGAAGACAAGCTACGCTAAGTGCAAAATCGGTACATGATCCAGTTACATTGAATATTATTAGAGGTCTCGAGAGCAGCGCCATTAAAGGAAGTACTCTTCTGAAAGTTTCAGGGCTAATAAAAAGGGAATCAAAGCATGAGAAAATAGAATTAAATTTTATTAAACGCGGTTTTTCTAACTCCCAGAGCAATGGGGCTCAGGACTCATCCTCAGATTACAAATATTATGATAACGCTGGGCATATTTTTTCTCTTCATACATTAATTCGTGAGGCTAGGGTAGGGGCCTTTATTGGTACGTTTACGGGATTACTGGGGGATGACTTTAACTCTCCACCACCTGCTATATGGACGGCAGGTTCACTTCATAAGCAAAGAGGCGCTCAACTTTTTCCACGCATTAACGAGAAAGTTAAAACAATGAGAATTAGTGCGCGACACGTTAAAGAGGATTCACTGGTTTTTGTAAATGGAGAAAGGTATCCAGCAAAGTTCAAGATGGTGGGTAAAGATTTGGCTGATCTCACACTCCAAAGAATGCCACCAAGAGGCATGAATATGGTGCAAATTCAAAACCCTAAAAGTTATATCAGTAATGAACTTATATTTTTTGTTGAATCTAGGGAAGAGGCCATTTTGAGATATAGAAAAGAACCCCCTTATCTTTTAACTACAATTTTAAATTCTTCCCTCATCAATGACGATATCGAAGAGGCGAAAATATTAATTGAGGCTGGTGCTGATATTAATATGCCGCATGAACATTTTGATAAAGAGAGACCTCCAATTATCATAGCCTCTCAGTATGGGCATGAAGAGATTGTGAAATTATTATTGGAGAGTGGGGCCAACCCAAATATTCAAACCAAAAATGGGGATACGGCACTTCATAGTGCGGCGAGGATGGGGCGATTTAATATTACTAAAATACTCATTGAAGCAGGTGCTAATCCAAAGCTAAGTAACGACAGGAAAAAGCTACCAATTCACTTTGTTAATCATTTTTTTCGGAAAGGAAATTTTGAAAAGTATCATGCTCCTCACAATGTGAATTTGATCTTGGATCATGCCCGCTATGTAAAAGAAACTCCAAAAGTTAAAAAACTGCTTAGCTCAGCAGCTGAAAAGAAAAGAGCCAACGTGTTGCTTTTGATGTCTGATGATTTAGGAATCAAGGATATAGGAACGTATGGAGGAGTTGTTGAAACTCCTAACATCGATCGCTTGGCTTCAAATGGGGTGAAATTTAAAGAATTTCATTCGGGTGCTGTTGTGTGTTCCCCTTCGAGAGCAACGTTTCTTACAGGGAGACAGCATTTAAGAACGGGCGTTTATACAGTCATTCAAGACAGCGTTCATTCAATGCATCTACTTGAAAGGGAGTTTACGATTGCTGAGCTACTAAAGGAGCAAAGTTATCAAACAGTTCACTTAGGAAAATGGCATCTAGGAACTCCGTTTAAAGGTATTGATAAACCATCTCTTAATGATCATGGTTTTGATTTTTGGTTTGCCACTGAAAACAACGCTAATCCGAGTCATAAAAATCCAGTTAATTTTGTCAGGAATGGTAAAGAGGTTGGAAAAATTGATGGTTATGCGTGCCAGATAATTGCCGATGAAGCCATTAATTGGTTTGATAACGAGTACCGAAAAGATCGTCCTTTTTTCATTAATCTGTGGTTTCAGGAACCTCACGCACCAATAGCAGCTCCAGATGAAATTGTTTCCAAATACGGAAAGCTTGATGATCCTGCTGCAATCTACTCTGGCACTGTGGAAAATACCGATAAGGCGATTGGGAGAATCCTTAAAAAGTTAGATTCCATTGGGGAGTTAGAGAACACAATAATCGTCTACACTTCAGATCATGGGAGTTATCGATCTGAGAGGAATGGAGAATTACGTGGTGACAAGGGCTCTAATTTTCAAGGCGGGCTTAGGACGCCAGGAATTATTTATTGGCCGAAGGGTATTCAAGGGGGGCGCACGCTCTCTAATCCCGCTGGCTCAGTTGATCTGTTGCCCACATTGTGTGGGCTTCTCCATATTGCGCCTCCTAAGGGAATCCATTTGGATGGTGCTAATCTTGCGCCGTTATTAACATCCAGAGGTAAATTTCACCGTAAACAATCATTATTTTGGCACTCGCCGACTGGACAGCCCAATGTTGCTCTAAGAAAAGGAGATTACACATTACTAGGTTATAGGAAATTACAATTCAAACGAGATCAAAAGAGAATTAATGAACTGGTTAATCAGGTGAAGGAGTTTGTAGAAAAAGATTTAGACCGTGTAATCAGTCGTAAAGAATTATTTTCAATGCTTTATAATAGCAAGTTTAAAAATAAAGAAGTAGAAAAAAAACGTGGTGAATTTGTTAGGCTAAATCAGTTTCAGGAATCATGGATTCCAGAGATAAAAAAAGGTTCAGGAGGATTTCAAAAATTTGAACTTTATGATTTAAAAAATGATCCCAATCAGACAAATGATATTATCGATCAAAAGCCTGAACTGTTTAATGAATTAAAAAATGAATTGATAGCTCTCAACAATAGTGTTCTATCGGACGCTCCTCATTGGGGTCATACAGAAACAAAAGAGCAGCTCTTTTCAGGAAAAATTGATTCTTTAAAAATTGAAAAGCTGCTTAGGAAAATAGACACAAATAAGTTACCTAAAGCTTACAATTCAGCTACTCATCAGATGTATGTTGATAATCGCATTGAGGAGATGAGTGCCGAACAGAGGCAGACACTTGGAAGGTTGTGGAAAGAGAAACAAAGAATTGATCCAAATATGAAAAATCGAGGAAACTCTTTTATAAGAATCTTAGAGTATTCCTCATCAATCAAATGATTGATGAATTCATTGATGAAGATCCAACTCTCCGATCAAGAAAAAGCACTTAAAGTCTGAAATTCAAGAGGTTTGATTTATTGTCGAAGATATCAAAGCATTGGATTCTGAATTCAACGCTTTCTAATGGGACGGAATCA
>NZSO01000014.1 GCA_002696885.1 Verrucomicrobiales bacterium
AGAGGTACCAAGTGGATACGTACCGGGAAAAAGCTTTAATTCATCACGATGGTAGCTTTGACAACTCAAGTTGCTCAAGACATAATGAACCTATTAATCTAACCAAAAAAAGATAATGACTAAACTAGTTCTTCTGTTATTTGCTTTCTTATCAATATCTCCATGCGTCTTCTCGCAGAATGATAACAATCAAAACAATTCATCATCAGAGCAAATCCCTTCTCGATTTTGGAAAGCAACATTACCAGGTGGAGAATACATGGTTGCACTAAATAGCATTTCATCCATAGCCAAACACACTTATATCGTTGACGGTGCAGCTAGAGTATTCGAAGTGACCGTAGCTGATAAAAGCTCAGCAATTGCTCGATTTTATTTCATTGAACCTGTGACAGATAGCTCCCCAATAAATGCAGGACAGGTGGTCCTTGATAGGCTCAAAAGCGTTACCAAAGAGGCCTCTGAAAGGCTAGGAGCTGGAGACGTATGGGATCAGGTCATTAAAAATTATCCCAGCTCAACTCATGCTAAAACTGTAGAGTTCAGGCTCTCGGTGAAATCAAACATTGATTCAATTTATTCGAGTATTGCTAGAGCATGGGAGCGAGGAAGAGGAGAAAATTTCAAAGTCGTTACGAAATAAAATTCAACCTCAATCACATCAAGATCTTAAATAAAACTCACATTGAGCTTTATCGCCTCATTCAACTGTTTCATATATTCATTCTTTGGAATATCCACTGCTCCGAACTGCCTCAAGTGAGGTGTCGTCCATTGAGTATCTAATAAAATAAATTTTCTTTTCCTAAGATGCTCAACTAATGCGACCAAAGCGACCTTTGAAGCATTGGGCTCCCTTGAAAACATCGACTCGCCAAAGAAAGCTCCACCTATAGAAACACCATAAAGGCCACCCACTAGCTCCCCTTTAAACCAAGTTTCAACCGAATGAGCGTAACCACCAGAGCTCAAAGTAATATAACTTTCACGAACGGTTTCATCTATCCACGTTTCCTCTCTCTCGGCACAACCGTCAATAACTTCACTAAATGAGGAATTTATTCTTATTTCGAACTTGCCCGAGGAAACTACACGTTTGAGGCTTTTGGTTTGATGAAATGTATCAAGAGGTATGACCCCTCTAGGATCAGGACTAAACCATCCAATCTCACCTTGTTCCATAGCCATCGGAAAAATTCCCATCCGATAAGCTTGAAGCAAAAAATCTGGATTGATTGAGGACAATGTAAATCTAAATATAAAAATCAGTTTGGCGAAAAATTATAACAAGCATTATATATGAATTGCATGTAATAGAAAAGTACCGATTAAACGTTCTTGAATGATGACAGAAAATAATTCAATAGATGACAGCATGGTTGAAGTTAGGTGCTACTTCGTGAGACACAAGAATGCGCTGGCAGTTCGTGCTAATTTTTCTCAAATCTATATGGATCATTACATACACCTCCTTGAGAATCAGATAAAAACGGATCAATTAAACGACCAAAATTTAAAGGACGCCCTAGCAGGTTGCGCCTTACATCTAGCCTCCAGACCCTGGGATGAAGTGAGTGCATGGACTATTCATTTTTCAAATCCACTCATTAATATTTTTGTCACTGGCAATAGTAACGAAAGAAATTTGATTGGTAGAATATTTACTGAGGGTATTAAAGATGATCAAAAAAATCTTTTTATCGCGCAAATAAACAATTTTCCTAAAGAGCCTAGAAGAAGTGTTATAGAATTTGATCCAGAAAATTCTATATTCAAAATAATTGAAAATTATTATCTACAAAGCGAACAAAGATTAGGAAGGTTTTTTAAATACTCAGAGGAAGAATTTGTTTTCATATCAGCCCAACCCGATTGTGACGAAGAATGGTTAACTTCATTATCTGACTCAGACATAAAAAAACTTGATTCGGATGAAGAGCTCAGTCTTCTAGAAAAAAGATTTTATAGATATCATTGTGGTTGCTCAAAAGAGAGAATTCTACGCGCTTTAAGGAGTGCAAGTAGAGAAGAAGTTTTCGGAGATAAAGAATCCATTTCTATTGAATGCCCTCGTTGTGCAAAGAGCATTCCCCTAAATATTAAAGAATTTGATGAGATGAAAAAAGATACTTAAGCCTCGTCTAGCTTTGGAAGTCTAATATCATCAACAAGTTCTTGCACCTCTTTTGGCGTCTCCTTTGTTACTTTAGAAACGATGTAGGCTACAACGAAATTTACTATTGCTCCAACGGCTCCAAATGCTTTTGGGGTAATACCAAAGAACCAATTTTCTTGCATATCTCCCAAATACGAGGTGCTAGCAATAAACATGACACCATGATGTTGGAAAACATAAAGCAGCGTCACACCAATACCAGCGACCATCCCTGCTATTGCACCTTCACGATTAATTTTCTTCATAAAGATACCCATGATAAGAACCGGAAAAATTGATGAAGCCGCCAAACCAAAAGCCATTGCAACGGTTCCTGCGGCAAAGTCAGGTGGATTTATGCCCAAATAACCGGCCAATGCAATCGCTCCAATCATTGATGCTCGGCCAGCATTAAGTTCCTGGCGGTCAGAGATATTAGGCATAACAATTCCTTTTAATAAATCATGAGAGACTGAGGACGAGATAGCGAGCAGTAATCCAGCTGCAGTGGACAAAGCAGCCGCCAAACCTCCTGCCACAACTAGAGCAATCACCCATCCTGGTAAATCAGCGATCTCTGGATTGGCCAAGACCATAATGTCATTATCAATCTTCACCATCTCATTACCTTTCCATCCATACCCAGCAGCAACATCAGAAAATTCTTTATTTGAATCATTGTAGTATTGGATACGCCCATCTCCATTCTTATCTTCATACTTTAGAAGACCGGTATTTTCCCACTTATCAAACCAATCAGGAAGTTTTGTAATTTCAATATTCCCTGAAACTTCGCCAACTTTGTCAGTTTGGACCGTTTTGGTAAAATTTAATCTGGCCATAGCTGCTACTGCAGGGGCTGTCGTATATAGAATAGCAATGAAAACTAATGCCCAACCTGCGGAAAGACGAGCATCACTGACTTTTTTAACGGTGAAGAATCTAATGATGACGTGAGGAAGTCCCGCCGTACCAATCATTAAAGAAAGGGTAAACGCAAACATGTTTAATTTACTACCCATGACAGCACTGGTGTATTGACCAAATCCGAGATCGGTAATCACAGTATCCAACTTCTGTAATAATGGAGTACCGTCTTCTTTATAATCTCCAATGAGTCCCAACTGAGGAATAGGATTACCCGTTAGCTCCAACGAGATGAAAATCGCAGGCACAGTAAATGCAAAAATCAAAACAACGTACTGTGCAATCTGAGTATATGTTATTCCTTTCATTCCTCCCAGAACTGCGTAAAAAAATACAATCCCCATTCCAACTAACAAGCCAGTAGTGATATCCGTTTCAAGAAATCTAGAGAATGCGATGCCAACACCTCTCATCTGTCCGATTACATAAGTAACAGAGACCAAAATTAGACAAAGAACGGCAACGAGCCTCGCAGTTTTAGAGTAAAAACGCTCACCGATAAATTCCGGCACAGTAAATTTTCCGTACTTCCGAAGGTATGGTGCAACTAAAAAGGCCAGCAATACATATCCTCCAGTCCATCCCATCAAGAAGACCGAACCTCCATAACCTGAGAAAGCAATAATACCCGCCATTGAAAGAAATGAGGCAGCACTCATCCAATCAGCAGCTGTGGCCATACCGTTAGACAATGGGCTTATATTTCCACCAGCGACGTAAAATTCTTTAGTTGATTTAGCCCTGCTCCAGATAGCAATACCTATGTAAAGGGCAAAGGTAAAACCGACAATTAAATAAGTCCAAGTTTTAACATCCATTATGAGTTCTCCTCTCCATCAGTTAGAGTTTCATTATGATTGGAATGACTAGCTGCGTACTGGTTTTCCAGCTTGTTCATGAGACGCACATAAATAAAAATAAGAGCAACAAAGACATAGATAGAACCTTGCTGAGCCATCCAAAACCCAAACCCAGCACCTCCAATTTTTATCTGGTTTAATGTTTCAACAAAGAGGATTCCACAACCATAAGAAACAATAAACCATACTGATAATAAAATCAGAACACAGGAAATATTTTTTTTCCAGTACTGCTCTTTCGTCATAGGTTCATTCTCGGAATGCAAAGAAGTATCCTGAAGAGGGATGTCTTTTTCTTTTTTATTCATTGGGGTAAAATAAAATTATTTAATTAATTCAGTAAATATACTTGGGCTAACGAGCACTTAATCCTAATATAGCAATTTGTTCAATGAAATGCTTTATAAATCCCTCAATCAGAGGCTCTAAAGATCAATAAAACAATTTTCAAGATGTCATCATACAATCAGAAAGAAGTAAATTATAGGCAAATAGGAGATATTCCTAATTCTGATACCGAGTCATTTATTATTATTCCTAATCGAATCTCTAGATCCGACATTAGTCACATCCAAAGAGCACTATCAAATAAGAAAACAAAACAGGTCTATCTCACCGATATAAATAATGAACGGTTAAAGGAACTTGATTTAAAAGAAAACACTGATGAAATTTTTCTTCATGACTTTCAAAATAGCAGCAGTGAAGACTTAAAGTCACTGATCAAAAATCAGATTTCGAAGGGGCAAGTTGTTATTTTTTTACCAGGCAGTTACAACGTACCCAAGGGAGCAAACTTTCATTTTCCATCCAACCAGATCAAGAAGATCTTGGAATTAGAATTGCCTATTATTCCGTTGTTTATCGAGAAACTATCAGAGACAAAATTATCCATCGAGAACAATGATACGACGGTCCATTCTTATGGAAAAGCTATAGAGTCAGAAAACTTAAATCTAGCCGCATTCCAGGAGTCATTGCTAATTGCAGGGGAGAAAGCGTTCAACAGTCATAAAATCTTTGAGGACTCTTTGGCCTTCTCAGTAGTAAAAGGGCTAAAATTAAATGCAGAAAAAACTACGATATTTGATGGCAATGATGGTAAAGAACTAAAATTCACTAAAGTGTTTGGAGCTGCTGCGGCTCTCAGTAGAATCATACGTAATAGGACAAAATCGAATCGAGTCGGCATCGTATTGCCTCCAGGAAAAGGCGGACTAGTTGCGAACCTCGCAGTTCTTCTTTCTGGTAAAGTGCCAGTCAATTTGAACTTCACTGCTGGATCTGATGCAATTCAGTCTTCAATTGATCAAGCACAGCTTGACCAAATTATCACTGCCCAAGCATTTGTGGATAAATACCCCAACTTCCCTTGGCCGAAAAATAACGAAATTCTTTTTATTGAGCAAACATTACCCTCTCTAAAACCAAAAATTATTCTATGGTTAATCGCATTAAAGTTTTTTTCCGCAAAACGAATTGCTTCATTGTTAGAAATTTCCAAGAAAGGTGGAAACGATGAAGCTGTCCTTCTTTTCACTAGCGGAAGCTCAGGAAACCCCAAAGGCGTTGTACTTTCCCACAAAAATATACTCTCTAACGTCACGCAATTTGGCAGCCGCCTTGATCTCGACCATGACGACAAAATTCTTGGTTGTTTACCGCTATTTCACAGCTTTGGATCAACCGTTACACTTTGGTATCCTATGCTTGAAGGGATAGACCTTGTCACCTACCCAAGCCCGTTGGACCCACCGAAATTAGCAGAGCTCATCGAAGAATATAAAGTCACTTTACTGCTTGCTACGCCGACATTCCTACGAGGATACATGAGAAGAGTGGACCCGAAAAAGTTGGATAGCATCAAATTTGTTGTCACCGGCGCAGAAAAGTTACCAAAAAGATTGGCTGAGGCCTTTCAGAATAAATTTCATAAAAAAGTGATGGAGGGATACGGATTAACAGAAACCTCGCCAGTCACTAACGTCAATATCCCAGACATGATCTCTCAAGACAAATCTGAGCTAATGACCAGCGAAAGGTTCGGTTCTGTTGGTCAATTTTTACCAGGTATTGCCGTAAAGATCACGGATACTAATGATGACTCACCTCAGCCTATTGATTGTAGTGGAATGATTTGGCTTCGGGGGCCCAATATCTTTAAAGAGTATTTAAATTTGCCATCTCAGACTAATGAAGTCATTCAAGACAATTGGTTCCGGACCGGGGATATTGGTAGAGTTGACGAGGATGGTTTTCTCTATATTGAAGGAAGATTATCCAGGTTTTCTAAGATCGCAGGAGAAATGGTTCCTCACGAAACGGTAGAGGCACATATCAACAAGGCTCTTGAATATGACTCTGATGATGAAAAGAAAATCGCCATTGTTGGCATCCCGGATGAGACCAAGGGAGAAGCTCTAATCATGTTGAGCACCGAGGACATGGATGATGAGGCCATAAAAGGACTAAGACAAAAGCTTTTGGACTCTGGTGTTGCCGCTCTATGGATACCTAAAAAGATTAAAAAGGTGAATTCTATACCCTCACTAGCATCTGGAAAATTAGATATCAAAGGCTGTGAAGATCTGGCAAAAAATAGCAACTAATCGATACCTTTATGGTCAATAAGCTTGAAGAAAAGCTTCAACAATTAGGGAGAATATCCTTTAAAGAATTCATGCGAATCGCTCTCTATGATGAGAAACACGGTTATTACACGCAAAACATTAGATCAGTTGGCAGAGGTGGCGATTTTTCGACATTAGCTACAATAAATGACACATTAGCAAGATCTGTTTGCTCTTGGATAAGGAATAGGTGGAAAGAGGATAAAAGTCTCAATCACAATATTATTGAAGTTGGTGCTGGTGATGGGTCATTGGCACAGAAGATTCTAAAAAATTTCAGCCTATGGAGTCGGCTGGGCTTAAAATACCACATTGTTGAAACCTCACCAAAATTATCCCTAATTCAAAGGGAGACCCTACGCGATAGAAAATGTATTATTTGGCATGAAAGAATGGAGGACGCATTATCAGAATGCTCAGGAAATACGTTAATCATATCTAACGAGCTCGTAGATGCAT
>NZSO01000015.1 GCA_002696885.1 Verrucomicrobiales bacterium
TCAAGATTCATAACGTTGTGAGTGAAAGTTCTTTCCACACTGCATGATTTTCGTTCTCGATTTGAAACAACAATTCTATCGTCTATTCCTCTGCACAGTTTATAGAGATTCGTCCCGAATTTCCCAAAATACTTGTGTAGCATTACGATATCGAACTGTTGTAAATCACTACACGTTGTTACATCAAGGGATGAAAGCTTTTCTGATGTCTTGCCCCCAACCCCCCATATTTTATTCACTGGCAATTTCTTCATGAAGTCATCTATTTGATTATTTTTAACTTCAAATTGTCCATTAGGTTTATTCCAATCACTGGCAATTTTGGCCAACATTTTATTGGGTGCTATTCCAGCTGAACAGGTTAGATTTCTTTTTTCAAAGATTTCATTTCTTATATCGCGAGCTAATTCATACGGATTTGAGGTTTTTTCTGATACGTCAAGGTATGCCTCATCTAATGATAAAGGTTCAATGAGATCCGTATATTTTTTGAATATTTTTCGAATTTCTTTTGATTCACTTTTATATAGGTCATGTCTTACAGGCAGTATTATTAAGTTTGGGCATAATTGGAGCGCTTTAAATGAAGGCATTGCAGACCTGCAGCCATATTCTCTGGCAATGTAGTTGCAAGTTGTTAAAACTCCTCTTCCAGCTGTACTTCCACCCACGGCTACCGGTTGATCGTTTAAGCTTGGATTTTCTCTGATTTCGATTGCGGCATAGAAACAATCCATATCAATATGAATTATACTCTTAGCGTTAAATTCTTCATTCAGACCTGACATTTGTCCTTACCTATGAAATCTTTTATGTTTAAATCTCTTAAATTCTATTTATATATAAAAACATGAACTTTAAGTTTATTTCCATATTTTATATTATTCTATCAATCCTATGTAATGCAGAAAACCCAAAGGTATTACTAGAGACTAGCCAAGGTAACGTCACCTTGGAATTGAACCAAGAAAAAGCCCCTCTGACCGTTAATAATTTTATCAGTTATGTAGAAAAAAAGTTTTACGACAATACTGTTTTCCACAGGGTAATAGATGATTTCATGATTCAGGGTGGAGGTTTCTCTAATGAAGATCCGCCCGCACAAAAGAAACCTGAATCGCCAATCAAGAACGAAGGCAAAAAATCAGGTCTTTCGAACATCAGAGGCAGCATTGCGATGGCCAGAACCAACGATCCTGATAGTGCTACATCCCAATTTTTTATTAATGTTGTTGATAATAGTAAAGGTTTGGACCCGGGCGGATATAGTCCTGAGGGTTATGCTGTTTTTGGAAAAGTTATCAAAGGAATGGACGTCGTTGATAAAATAAAAAAAGTAAAAACAGGAACAAGCCGATTGAAAACTTTGTCAGGGGTTGGGGCTATGAGAGATGTTCCCGTAGATAAAGTAATCATAAAAACAGCAAAAGTGATCAAATCAAAATAAATATGAAAACCGTTTCCTCTATTCTTTTAATTCAAATCTTATTCTTATCTTGTTCCTCTAAAAAGGATCCAGTTGAGAACTCTAAAAAAACGTCTGCTGAAGAGGTAACTCCTGAGAAGTCCGTGGCTAATAGTGAGACTGATCAACCTTTGATTGCTAAGGATCCGGAAACTACAGATAATTCTCCACACGTTGTCATGGATACATCAATGGGTGAAATCGTTATTGAATTAGATGCACTCAATGCGCCGATAACAGTTAAAAACTTTCTTAATTATGTCGCATCAAAGCATTACGATAAAACAATTTTTCATCGAGTTATTGATGGCTTTATGATTCAAGGGGGCGGATTTTCCAGTGAAGGCGATGAAAAAGCAACGGATGAACCTATTAAAAACGAGGGAAAAAATGGTCTTAGCAATAAGAGAGGAACAATTGCCATGGCAAGGACTAATGATCCCAATAGTGCGACCTCACAATTCTTTATCAATACTGTAGATAACAGTAGAGGCTTGGATGCAGGTGGTGCGAATGGACCTGATGGTTATGCCGTTTTTGGCAAAGTGGTATCGGGTATGGAAACAGTTGATAAAATTGCAAAAGTCAGAGTTGGTCCCAAAACCTTGAGATCAAGGGCGCAAAATGGTCAGCTATATCCTAGTCCGAATGGAGATGTGCCAGTGGAGAATGTTGTAATTAATTCTCTGACACTCAAAAAGGATTAAAACTAACTTTTAAGATCTAATTTAAGATATTAAGAGCCTGATCGAGTGAGGCATCTTCATGAACGATTGCATGGAGGCTCTTTGCGACAAGGGCTGGTTTTTCGTGCTGAAAAACATTACGCCCGACGGCGACTCCAGATGCTCCGGAATCCATCGCCATTTTGACCATTTTCAGAAGAGCTCTATCATCACCCATCGCAGCTCCTCCCAGTACCACAACAGGAACAAATGATGAATCAATGATTTTTCTGAAATCATTGATTTCCGCATCATGAGGAAAGGCAGTCTTAACTACGTCTGCCCCGAGTTCACAAGCCATTCTGACTGAAAAAGCAATATTTTCAATGTTGTAGTCATCAGGTTTTCCAATACCAAAGGGTAGAGACTCTAGAATTACAGGAAGTTCAGAGTCAATGCACTCACTGACGAGGCTGGCGCATTCACGATAAATTCTATCTTCCGACTGATGGTGGGTATAACACATGTTCATCACTGCATTAGCGTTAACGTTCAAAGCATCATCGGCTGTAAACGCTCGATAACTTCCATGGTCTTGATTTGATTTGTAAACAGGTTTGTAAACATCTGTCCTGAAGCAAATCCCCTTACCAGTTAGCTGATCAGAAAAAGTTCTAGCGGTACCATAATTGACTACAAATCCATCGACAAAGGGTGAGACATCCTCAATCAACTGCCCGGTATCGTTGAGTTCTGGCACTGGTATGACTGTACCATGATCTATAGGTAAAATAACTGTTTTACCATTCTTAAAGAATTTATCCCAATTGAGCCGGAAAATATTATTTTCTTCCATCTTAAAAAAGTTCTCCATTAATAACAAAATGACAAAGAAAAACTTGGATTTCCTTGAAGCTT
Source organism: Verrucomicrobiales bacterium (assembly GCA_002696885.1). Classification (GTDB taxonomy): domain Bacteria; phylum Verrucomicrobiota; class Verrucomicrobiia; order Verrucomicrobiales; family DEV007; genus EC70. The sequence goes on from NZSO01000015.1 coordinate 3,049, forward strand.
CGGATATGAAAAAAGGAACCTTATTGATATTTATACCCTTACAAAGAAAATGCCTCATATAGAAACTAACGGAATAAAGATGCACTATACAGAACAAGGTGATGGTGACCCCTTGTTGCTGATTATGGGAATTACCGCACCTGGTGCTGTTTGGGAAGCTCACGCAGAAGAATGGCAAAAAGATTTTAGATGTATTTTGGGTGATAATCGTGGTGTTGGTGAGTCAGACAAGCCTGAGGGTCCTTATACGAGTGAAATGATGGCTGACGACTACGCAGGTCTTCTTGATGAATTAGGCATAGAAAGCGCAAGAGTGGTTGGTTGCTCAATGGGTTCAATCATTGCTCAGCAACTTGCCCTTAGGCACCCTGAAAAAGTTAAGAGTGCTGTTCTAATGTGTACTTGGTCTCGATGTGATAGATATGCAGTTTCGGTTTTTGAGCACATGATGAATGCCAAGGCGAGACTGAAGCCTGAAGAATTCATGAAGTTTGTTCAGCTACTAATTTTCACAAAACCTTTCTGGGACAATGATGATTGTTATCAGGGTATAATTGATGGACAGAATGATGCGCGTTTAGGTGCAGCACCTCAACCGGTTCACTCAATGGAAGCTCAAGCTTCAGCTTGCATAAATCATGATGTTTATGCCGATTTAGGTAAAATAGAATGTCCTTGCTTATTGATTGGAGGTAAAGATGATATATTTACTCCAGCCTGGATGGCAGAGGAAACAGCTGAGGCAATTCCTAATTCTGATTTGCATTTGTATGATGGCGCAGGTCACGCATTTCATTGGGAAAAGTTAGACGATTTTAATCCCAGAGTAAGGGATTGGTTAAAAGCAAATTAATAAAAAAGAACAATAAAAATTATGGCTATAAAATTTGGCTCAGAAGTATACACATGGTTTATGGATGGCTATGGTGAAGGTAATGATAATAAACTGCCACATATGGCAAAAATTATAGGTGAGGCTGGTTTTGCCGGCATTGAACCAATGGTTCTTGAACCCTACGATACTTATTGGATGGGCGATTGCAAAGATCCTCAAAAACTAAAGGATGCTCTAGATGAAGCCGGTATTGAGCTTGCAGCTTTAGCATTAATCTGCAAATGGGATGAAGAAGAAGAAACAGAATCAGAGAGAATTGCAGCTGACTGGACTATTGAGACCCTAAAACTTTTCCCTGGGGCTGCTTTAGGAACTGTCCCCCTTCCTGATGGAAGACATAACTTACAACAGAGAAGAGTTAATTTAGTTAACAATGTAAATAGAGTTTCTAGAAGAGCGGCCGAAGCTGGGTTGAAATGCTCTTTTCATCCTAACAGCCCACCACCTTCACTTGTCAGAACTCAGGATGACTATGATGTTGTTTTAAATAGCCTAGATCCCACCGTTACGGGATGGACGCCCGACGTTGGTCACATTGCTCGTGGAGGTATGGACGTCATAGACACAATGACAAAGTGGGGGCATTTGGTTAATCATATTCATTATAAAGATTTTTCAGGTAATGGTCCCGAACCATGGGCTCAGATGGGCAGCGGGAAACTCGATTTTCACAAAATTACTGAATGGCTTACTCTTCGTAATTATGAAGGTTGGATTATTTGTGAGGATGAGGCAGAGGTTGCCATCAAAGATCCAGACGGAGTGACTTTACAAAATGGTCAGTGGTGTAAAGATAATCTTTTCCCAATGGTCTAAAATACTCACTGGGTAGAAAATAATTATATAATGGCAAATTTTGCTATCGGTTTGGACTTTGGGACAAACTCGTGTCGTTCAGTTATCATCAACGTTGATAATGGTGAAGAGCTTGCGACAAGCGTATATAGTTATCCATCCGGTGAACTTGGTATTATTACTGATCAAACTGACCCAAACGTCGCCAGACAAAATCCACAAGACTACATATCAGGTCTAGAGTTTATCATTAAAGAATCTCTGAGCGGAGCTGAAAGAGATTTTCCTGATTTTGATTCAGATAATATTATTGGTATTGGTGTTGATACAACAGGAAGTACACCAATTCCGGTTGATGCTGAATGCAGGCCGCTTGCGTTAAATGATCAGTTTAAAGATAACATCAATGCCTTGGTATGGTTGTGGAAAGATCATACTGCATACGAGGAGGCTGAAGAAATCACTAAGCTTGCTAATGACATTAGACCGCAATTTCTCGAAAGATGTGGTGGGACATATTCCTCAGAATGGTGGTGGGCAAAGATACTACATCTTAAAAGAATAGCGCCCGAAGTTTTTAATTCGGCCCATTCATTTCTTGAACATTGTGATTACATTCCTGCATTACTTTCGGGTGTTAATGATATTTCTCTGGTTAAGAGAAGTGTTTGTGCGGCTGGCCATAAAGCGATGTATTGCCCTTCGTGGGGAGGTCTTCCTGATAAGGAATTTCTTGGATTGCTTGACCCACAGCTGGAGGAATTGAGAGACAGACTGTATGAGACAGCTTACCCGTCGAATCATGCTGCTGGATCTCTTTCGTTAGAGTGGTCAGAAAAAACGGGGCTTCGAGAAGGTATTCCCATTGCAGTTGGAGCCTTTGATTGTCATATGGGCGCTGTGGCTTGTGGAGTTAAAGAAGGTGTATTTACTAAGATTCTCGGTACCAGCACCTGTGATATTACAGTAGTTCCTGAATCTCAAAATGTTGATCATATCCCTGGTGTTTGTGGTGTTGTAAACGGTTCGGTTCTTCCTGATCATTTCGGTGTTGAGGCAGGACAAAGTGCCGTTGGTGATATTTTTCTATGGTTGGTAAATAACATAGTCCCTGACTCGTATGGTTCGTCCATGGATGAAAAGTTTGAAACGATGGAGAAATTGATGTCCAATGATGCTCCTGGATCATCTGGTTTAATTGCGCTCGATTGGAATAATGGAAATAGAACAATTCTGGTTGATGTAAGGCTTTCAGGTTTACTATTGGGTCAAACTTTACATACAAAAGCTCATGAAATATATAGAGCGTATATTGAGGCTACCGCATTCGGTGCTTTAACTATAATCAATAGGATTGAGGATTATGGTGTAAAGATAAAAGAAGTTGTTACAACTGGAGGACTATCTGTTAAAAATACCGTTTTGATGCAGATATATGCTGACATTTTAGATCGCCCTCTCAAGGTTGCTAAGAGTGATCAGACTTGCGCTGTTGGAGCTGCTCTCTTTGGTGCGAGTATTAATGAAGGTTTTGATATTTTTGAACTAAGAGATAAGTGCGCATTAATAAGGGATAAAATATACCAGCCAAACCCAGAGGCGGTTAAAATTTATAGAAAACTATATTCTTTATATACAGATCTTCACGATGCATTTGGCACAGAGAAGTGGCAGGGAAATCTTTCGAGAGTTATGAAAGATTTGATTAATCTTAGAGAAGATCAGCGTTGATCTAGATCTTCATTGATTAAATATGATATCCTTTTATTTTTATCGGATTTATCACTTAGTTTTTTGAGGATAAGTTTTGAAACAACATCCTCTAGAGGAATCCCCTTTTCATCTGCAATCCTCTTGAAACTAAGATATTGAGTTTCTGTGAGGCTAACTTTTAATGGCTTGTTATTTTCATTTAGCAAAAAGTCCATATATGTGCTTTTAGTCTAAACATTTGGATTTTAATGTCAGTACTAATTTTTTTAAATGATTCGCCTCAAATATAAAAATAAATGTATGTCACTAGCTATTAATGTGTTGTGAAGCGACTAATAAATATTAGAAAAATATTTTGTAGTTAATTAAACTGCCTCATTTAAAGTGGCAGATTCTATAAAATGGTTAATTACGAAAATATAATAAATGATCAAATAATTACACCCATCAGGAATCGAACCTGAACCCGCGGCTCCGGAAACCGCTGTACTATCCATTATACTATGGGTGCTAATCATTTTAAGAATACCAATTATAACAACCAAATCAAGACTCAGAAATATCACCAA
>NZSO01000016.1 GCA_002696885.1 Verrucomicrobiales bacterium
GACGAGGTGGACGAGGTGGACGAGGTGGACGAGGTGGACGAGGTGGACGAGGTGGACGAGGTGGACGAGATTCGTAATTTAAACAACTTTGTTCACAATGAGAAGTTACCAATTGGTTTAGTTCTCGAACCAATTCATGTAGATAAAAGAGCCAAATATTTATTGATCGCTAAATTAGGATCTTTGCTTTTGTTTTTGATTATGATGTTATTTTTAATGATATCAAAATGTTCATCTAGGGGCTTGAAATCTTCTGAAGAAAAGGGAGAGAATAGTGGTTCAAAGATCAATGATTATAAAATAATTCCACTTCCAAGAAAGGAAGAAGAAAGTTTATCTCAAAAAATGGATCGTGTAATTGATTCAGTTAATAAATTTTTCTCTGTGGTCAATGTATCGGATCTTAGCGGAATAATACGCGCTCCTGTAAGTGGAACTGAGTTGATTGATAATTTTTATTCTAGAAATAATTTTAAAATTCCAAAATTAGAAAGTATAGACTCGGTTCAAAGTTTAGACGGAGACTTAAGCGGATTTTGGATCGCTATGATAACTGTAGATGATGTTTTTAAAGCAAGAACTGTTTTACTTGAAGATACGAAGAGAGGATTTCTTCTGGATTGGGAGGAATTTGTTAGATATGGCCAAATGAATTGGGATGATTTCGTTAAATCAGGAGAGATTAAACCTCTTTATTTTAGGGTACGTGCAACATTGGACAGTAATCCTGAATTTGCTTTCACTGACCGATCTAAATGGGTTTGTGTTAGAATAAGCGATTGGAAATCCGAGGAGGAATTGTTTGGTTATGTTGAGAGAGGTACTGAATTGGAAAGTAAAATATCTAAACTGCTTGAAGAGGAATGGGAAAAAGAATGCATTCTAAAACTATCTTTTCCCAAAGAACGAAAAGGAGGAATTAACCAAGTTCACATCGTAGACTTGTTAAATAATAATTGGATTATTAAATAAATTAATTTAACTATTTAGGAACATTTAAGGTTTTTATGGGAATAGAAGATCCAATCATAAAAAGTGGTCATCCAGTGAAGCAGTTTTCATTAATGCTTGAGAATAGAATTGGAGCGATGCACTCAATAATAAAACTATTGGGAGACTCCAATATTTTAGTGTTGGGATTAAGTGTTCAAGACTCTTTTGATGTTAATGTTCTTCGTCTTGTAGTTAGCGATCCCGATCTTACGGAAACATTATTTATCGAAAAAGGAATTCCATTTGTTGTTAATGAGATCGTAGTGGTAAGGTTGACTGAAGGTGTGCCTTCATTAGCTTCATGTTTGTCCGCGTTAAGTTCTGCTGAAACTCATATACACACAAGTTATCCATTGTTCATCAATCAAGATGGATGGCCTCTCATCGCATTGATAGTTGAGGACTCTGATTTTGCTGCTTCAGCTTTACAAAAAAGAGGGTTCAAAATTATATATCAAGGTGACCTTAGTAGATAGCCTTGGTTTTTAGATTGCCATTTTAGCGAGATTGAAGGCAGCCTCTGGATGTCTGTTGATAAGACAGTTCCTACGAACTTTAAGCCAATCTTTTCCATGGTTTTCAAGAAGTTTTTCTACGCAAAAACGGATTTCTTTAGGGTTAAGAGCCACCATTCCGGACCCTTTATTTGTTATAAGTTCTGCGTTTCCCTCTTCCTGACCGGGGATGATTGAATCAATAATCATAGGGCAGGCAGATGCCATGGCCTCTTGAACTGAAGCTCCACCAGCTTTTCCTATCATTAGATGACTTTCACATATTAAATTGGACATGTTTTTTGTCCATCCAAGAATAGTGGAGCCTTTGGGAGCCATTCTTTTAACAATTTTTTCAAGTCTCTGGGAATGTCTTCCCATGACTATAGTCATGGATATCTCCTGATGAAAACTTTCAATTAAATTATTCAATTCCCGTAATATTGATTCTACCTTTTTGTCGCTAGACGTTGGTGTGTATAAAAGTCTGAATACACCAGGTAATTCTTGTTCAGGTTTTTTAGGACAGTTTTTAGTGAAATTTGGAGAAACTGGGAATCCTGTAATGTGAACTCGGTCACTGCAGATACCGTTTTTCACCAAACAATCTGCAGAGATTTGATCTATTACAGCGAATTGACCTGAAGCCTTGTGAAACCACGACTTATTGATAGATTTTGAATCAGTAATCATCGTGATGAATTTGAAAGGTAATTCTCCAGTTCCAAAAATTCTTTCAATAATATGACCGTACAAAGGGTAAGTGCTAATCACTGCATCAGGCTTCGTTTCTTTTAAGTACTCGCAGAATCCATTCGTGATTGAAGGCATGAAATCATAGGAGCCATCACCAAAAGGAACTCTTTCTGCCAAGTTATATAATTTTTTCCAAACGTTTGGCCATTTTGTAGTGATAGTGCGATAACCGTTGCTCAAAAAATTCATCGTTGTTGGGTGAATATGCTCAAGAAGATCAACTAAACCGGTGTTTTTGATGTTTAATGAATTTAGTGCTTCGACGACTCCCTTTGCAGCAGTATTGTGGCCATCTCCAAAAGAAGCTGAAATAATTGAAACTAGTCGATTATCAGGACGTCTTTCTTTAATGCTGTCTTTCAAATTTCTAATTTGCTTTAATTCCAATTCACCGAACTTAATATCTATTAATTAAAAAAGTATACTGGAATAGCAAGTATGAATGTTGATGGTAAACACTACCGAACTGTATGGTTTGAGGACATTGGTAAACCAATGGTTAAAATAATTAACCAAACTAAATTACCCTATGCATTCGAAATTGAAAATCTTGATGCTGTGGAATCAGTGGTGTCAGCAATTAAAAATATGCATGTACGTGGGGCAGGTTGTATTGGAGTGACTGCCGCATACGGAATGTGTTTAGCTGCGAATCAAAGTAATGGTGATTTTACAAAATTCGAGTCTTTAGCTCAAAAGATTAAAGGGGCTCGACCGACTGCCACTAATCTTTCCTGGGCAGTAAAAAGACAATTAGAATTGGTAAAAAAAAATATTGATGAAGACTGGCTTTCATTAACGGTTGGGGAGGCACTAAAGATATCTGACGAAGATTCTCAATGGTGTAAACAGATTGGGGATCATGGGAAAAATATTTTACTCGATATAGCAAAAAGTAAAAACGACGGATGTCCTGTAAATATTCTAACACATTGTAATGCTGGGTGGCTTGCTTTTGCTGATTGGGGGTCTGCTACTTCACCAATTTATAGTGCTCATCGAGATGGGTTGTCTGTTCATGTATGGGTTGATGAAACTCGCCCATTGAATCAGGGGTCAAAATTAACCTCTTGGGAGCTATCTAACGAGGGAGTGCCGCATACAATTATCGCAGATAACGCAGCAGGACATCTAATGGCATCGGGCATGGTTGACATAGTAATAACTGGTACAGACAGAACAACGTCTTATGGCGATGTAGCTAATAAAATTGGAACATATCTTAAAGCTCTCGCAGCAAATGATAATGGAATACCGTTTTATGTTGCTTTACCATCATCCACTTTCGATTGGGAAGCTGAGGAAGGAGGTAGGGGTATACCAATAGAGAAACGTAACTCTGAGGAGGTAAAGTTTATTAGTGGACTTGATAGCCAGGGAGATATTAAAAAAGTCTCATTATCTTTGCCTTCAGCTAATTGTGCTAATTATGCATTCGATGTTACTCCTGCAAGGTTAGTTACTGGATTAATAACAGAGAGAGGAGTGTGCTCTGCAACAAGAGCTGGAATTGAAAAAGTTTTTCCAGAAAAATTTGATAATTAGAATGATATGAGTATCACTGCATGTTACTGTGGATTTCTAAATGTTTTAATTATTTTGCTAAATGAATAAAGGAAAATTTATTAGTTTTGAGGGTTCTGAGGGGTGTGGAAAATCAACTCAAATCAAAAAACTTAGCAATCGATTAGAGCAGTTAGGGATTGATGTTCTTCATACAAGAGAACCGGGTGGGACTAAGCTTGGCGAATCAATAAGGGACTTGTTACAACATGCCCCAGAGGGTGAAAATATGACTCCTGAGTCAGAGTTACTTCTTTTTGCCTCTAGCAGAGCGCAATTAGTTAGGGAGGTTATTTCTCCTGCTTTAGATAAAGGAGCTTATGTGATTGCGGATCGATTTCTAGATTCAACCACCATATATCAGGGGCGTGGTAGAGGACTTAATGAAGAATTCTTAAATCAAATTCATGATTTTACAGTTGGTGATTATTATCCTGATTGTACTTTCTTGCTTGATCTTAGTATTAAAGAGGGAAGAAAAAGAATTGCTGAACGATCTAATGGAAAATTAGATCGTATGGAAAGAGAGCCAGATTCATTTTTTGAAATGATTCGATCAGGTTATCTGGATTTAGCGAGAGACAATAAGGATAGGTTTGTTGTTTTAGATGGAAGTCAAAACCCTGAAGTTATTGAATGTGAAATATGGAACTATCTAAATAAAAAGTATGGCATTGGAAATTGATAATGCCCTTAAATACCTGAGTAAATCTCTTTCATCACAGAGGCTTTCTCATGCATATCTTATTACTGGTCAGGAAGGATCAGGTAAGGAGGAATTAGTAATAAAACTGATATCTCTAATTAATAATTCATCTCTTAAAGATTCCTTTCAAGATATAGTTTCTGAAAGCGTTAGAGTTATTCAGCCTGAGTCAAAATCCAGACGGATTAAGGTTGATCAAATTAGAGATCTTGAAGAAATGTTTCATCAGAAGAGTCACAAAAATCAATATAAGGTTGGTGTTATCAAGGATGCAGATCGACTGGGTGAGCAGGCTGAAAATGCTTTTCTTAAAACATTAGAAGAACCACCTGACCGATGTGTAATATTTTTGGTCACTGCTTATCCAGAACAGTTGCTAGATACAATTTTATCTAGATGTATAAAGGTTCCGTTGATGTCCAAAAAATCAACCATAGCTGATAATGAGTATGGTGAATATTTGAGAAATCTTTTGAGTAATATGCCGACAAGAGGGAGTGTTTCAGATGCCTTAAGGTTGTCTAAAGGTTTCGCTGAATTGTTGCGATCGGTTAAAGATGATTCTGAAAAGAATCAAGATGTAATTAGAAAGTCTGAATCTGAAAAGTTCTCAAAGACAACGGATGGTAAATGGCTCAAGAATAGAGAAGAATATCACAAGGCGATATCTCAGTCGCGATATTTGGCCGAAAGGGCATCATTATTTGAAGTTTTAATTTCATGGTCAGGTGATGCCCTCAGGCAAAAAGAAGACATCAAAGAATTGGATTTCCCTGAACATTCTCAATATACAAAATTATTGGGTGAATCACTTACCACAGAAGACTTATTGAATAGGATTTCTGCGTTAGAGGAACTGAGAAGTGATCTCGGTACGAATGTCCAAGAAGCATTAGCGATAGAGGTTGGCTTTATTAATGCTTTTGCGAATAATTCAAAAAGTTAGTTATTTATTCTATCAATGCGAATCCTTATTGCTCCTGATAAATTTAAAGGGACCTTATCGGCGCAAGAAGTTTGTGAGCTAATTGCCGAGAGCTTTGTAGGTCATGAGTGTATTTTGAAACCTGTTGCTGATGGAGGTGAGGGGACCTCGGATATTTTAGGTAATAATTCCGAAGCAAAAACTGTTGAGGTGACTATTCAGGGGCCTCTTGGTGAAAGTGTTGTAGCACCGATAAAAATACTCCTTGATGATGAAGGGTTTCCAGAAATCGCATTCATGGAGATGAGTGCAGCATCTGGTTTACATCTTTTAGATAATAAAAAACTGGACCCTTGGAATGCATCAACATACGGAACAGGACAATTAATAATTGCAGCCAGAGATTTGGGAGTTGATAAGATCATATTAGGTATTGGAGGCAGTGCCACAAATGATGGGGGGGCCGGAATGGCCAAAGCATTAGGGGTTCGATTTTATGATTCTAATGGACATGAAATAGATGAAATTCCTGAGCGATTAAAAGAGTTGGATCGCGTTTTTACAGATATATCATTAGATTTACCAGAAATCATTGTAGCATCCGATGTCGATAATCCGCTTCTTGGAGAGAATGGTGCTACAAGATGCTATGGACCTCAAAAAGGAATTCAAATTGATGAATTCGAGGATCACGAAACGAGGCTTGGGCAACTAGCAGAAGTTGTAGAAAATGAAATCAAACAATCCATTAGAAATGATGAAGGCTCAGGCGCTGCTGGGGGGCTTGGTTTTGGATTAAAGGCCTTTTGTGGTGCAAAATTAATTCGAGGCTTTGATTTAGTTGCCGAGACAATATGCTTAGAGGATGCAGTAATTAATAGTGATTTAGTAATTACTGGTGAGGGTTCTATAGATGCTCAGTCAATCATGGGAAAAGCACCGTTTGGTGTAGCTGAACTAGCTAGAAAACATAACAAGCCAGTGGTTGCTTTTTGTGGGGTCGTTAAAAATGAAAAAGAACTGGAAAATATTTTCATTAGAATCTTTCCTATGGTGGATTCTAAGGTGAGTCTTCAGGAATCAATTAGTAATCCTAAAAAAGTTTTGAAAAACAAAGTTGATTCTTGCCGATTAATGATAGAGCAATTACTGAAGTGAAAAAATCTGTAGTATTATTATTTGCTGGTCAAGGAGCCCAAGAGGTTGGTATGGGGCTCAAATTAGTTGAAGAATATCCTGAGGCCAAAAAGATGTTCGATATGGCTAATGAACGATTAGGTTTTAATTTAAATGAAATAATGTTTGAAGGGCCTGACGATGAATTGACAAAGACTTCGGTATGTCAACCCGCTCTCTATTTGCATGGTCTTGCAACTTGGGAAATATTAAAATCGAGGTGTCCTGACCTGATGCCTGTGGCTGCTGCTGGACTATCGCTTGGAGAGTTCACTGCATACTCGGCAGCAGGAGCTTATAGTTTTGAAAGGGGGTTAGATATCGTATCCAAGCGCGGTCAGTATATGGAAAGTGCGTGTAATGAGACTAAGGGGTCAATGGCTGCTATCATAGGTGGAGATGAAGATTCTGTTCAAAACCTTGCCAGTGAATTTGATTTAGATGTGGCAAACTACAATGCACCAGGACAAATTGTTATTTCAGGTGAAATTGATAAAATTAAGTCTGCGCTTCAAAAAGTAAAAGAATACGGGGCTAGAATGGGTAAAGAGCTTGTAGTGGCAGGTGCGTATCATTCCCGTTTGATGGTGAATGCCCAGAATCAGTTGGCAGATGAATTGAAAAACGTATCGCTTTCGACGCCTTTATTTCCTGTAATTTCTAATGTGGAGGCTAACGAAATTTCTGGAGAAGAAGAAATTAAGAGTGCTCTGGAGCGGCAAGTTACCGGTTCTGTTCGTTGGTCTCAATCAATGGAATTTTTGATTGATCAAGGTCATGAGCTTTTTATTGAATTCAGTCCTAAACCGGTGCTTGCCGGTTTGATGGCTAGAATAAAAAAAGGGACAAATGTGATTAGTGTTGGTGACCCTTCAAGTATCGATGCTGCGGTGGAGTCTCTATCCTAAATAGTGATAGGATTTTTTACTCTAATTTATTTCGCCTCCTTTAGTGAGTTCACTGTCTCACCTTTACTGTTCCAGTATTTGCCATTGCTCATTTTTCCTTCTTTGAAGGAACCTTCAAATCGTTTATTGCCATTTTCATGCCAATAAATCCAATGCCCGTCCATTTTACCATTCGAGTATTTTCCTATGTATTTTCTTTCACCATTTTTGTGCCAAAAAATCCATACCCCATGTCGATTACCGTTTAAAAAATTAATGTCACATTTTTTCTCTCCGCTCTCGTACCAATAAAACCAACTCCCTTGATGCTTGCCGTTTTTTAGTGATCCGATAGCTTTTTTTTGTCCACTTTTGTAGTTTTCAAAAACTTTCAAAGAGACAGGGGTTTGGGTGTTTTTTTTAACAAAGATAGGATTTTCTAGATCTGGACCGTCTCCTATGATATCAAGATTTTTAAGGTTAGTTCTTAGTTTTGATTGATTGTCAGAATTAATTTCGGATTCGGCTGGTGAGGAACATTCAAATAAAAAGGCCTGCCATAGGACTGAAAGCAATAAATAATAGTTAAATCCCATATGCTGATGCAATTGTTAAAAATAATATAAGAGGTACAAAAATTATTTGGTGGAAAAATATAATACTGATTTTTTTATTAATGTCCCTGTAATGCGGGGATGTTAAGTATCTTGTTCGCAAATATCTTATCGGTCAATATGATGACATTAATTAAAGTTCTTATAATATTTAATTTTGTTCTGACCATAACGTCTATTCGAGTTGATGCCCAACTCGTTATCAATGAAATTCACTACTCTTCCAAGGATTTATCTGGCGTTGAAGACACAACCAAAGAATGGATAGAAATATTCAATGCATCGGAAAACTCTCTATCTCTCAACGGGTGGAGGATCACGTCAGGTGTTGATTTTGAATTTCCTGATGTTGTGATTGATCCCAAATCATTTATTGTTGTTGCCTCAGATCCGGCCAAATTTTCACAATTGTATCCCGATGGGCCTAATGCATTAGGTCCTTGGAGAGGTAAGCTATCCAATACTGGAGAGACTATTCGGTTGAGAGACCCTTCTGGTAAGGAAATTGATCAAGTGGACTACGCAGATGAGGGTTTTTGGGCGACAAGAAAACGAGGTCCCGAGGATCTTGGACATGAAGGATGGATTTGGTTTGCCAGTCATGATGGGGAAGGGAACACGTTAGAATTAATTAACTGGGCTGATAAAAATAATAATGGCCAAAATTGGAATTCATCCTCACTAATTGGAGGTACTCCTGGTAAGCAAAATTCAATTTTCAATCCCAACTTCATCCCATTGGTTAAAAGTGTAAGTCATGATCCTCTTATCCCAAAATCGACTGATTCTGTTGTAGTGAAGCTCGATATTGATAACAAAAAAAGATTTGATGATCTTCAGCCTAAAATATTCTGGAGAGTAAATGGTGGAGGCGATAATTTTAATTCGTCCCCAATGGACTTAGATGACGATGGGATCTATTTTTCTAACATACCTGAACAAAATGATAATGCGGTAATAGAGTTCTTCTTTGTAATTGAGGTTGAAGGTCAGGAGTCAACTGTTTGGCCGCCGTCGATAGATGGTCAGGGTAATGTCTGTAATTATTTATACATGGTTGATGATAGTTTCTCGAAGAATGACTCAATACCGAGTTACTACGTTGTAATGACCGATTCCGAGAGAAGTGAACTCGAAGAAATTGGTAGTCGCTCTAGTCAAGCAGATAGTAATGCTGAAATGAATTGCACGTTCATTAGCTTTGATGGCAAGGGGGATAGAGTACGATATTTAGCCTCTATTCGAAATCGAGGGGCAAGCAGTAGAAGAGGCCCCCCTAATAATCAACTAATAAAGTTTAGATCTGATGACCCGTGGAATGGTCAGGAATCAATTAAGTTTAATTGTCAGTACATTCATTCTCAGGTTGCTGGAAGTTGGCTCTATCAATGGTTAGGTGTTAAGGCGGCAGACAGTATTCCTGTAAAATTACGAATCAACGGTGAGGATCTTGCTGAGTCTGGTGGTCCAAGAATGTATGGTCATTACGCACGCACTGAATCTCTTGATTCAAATTTTGTTTCCGCACATTGGCCAGACGACCCTAACGGTAACCTCTATCAGGTTAGAGATGATGAAGATAGTGGTGATGAAGGCGATTTAAAATTCGAGGGGGATGAAGCTGACAATTATAGAAATACATATTTTAAAAAAACAAACCGATCGGTGGATGATTGGAACGACATCATCAACTTAACAAGGGTGCTCAATGATTCAGATAGTCCTGACTTCGTCGGAAAAATTTCTGAAGTGATCGACATCGATCAATGGTTGCACTTTTTGGCAGTTGATTCGCTTGTTGGAAACAGAGAGGGCGGTCTGACTACCGGAAAGGGTGATGATTATGCTTTGTATAGAGGTGAAAAAGACCAGCGCTTTCAGTTGGTGCCGCATGACTTAGATACCGTTCTCGACCAAGGCAGTCGTTCGGGAGATCCAAACTTATCGATATTTACCTACAGGAATGTTGACGGGTTGGAAGAACTTTTATCCCATCCAGATATCATCCGCATGTATTACGAAAAGTTTATTGATATTCTTGAGAATAAGTACAAACCCGAACTTATTAATCCAATTATTGATAGGGCGCTCACAGAAATAATACCTACGCGTGTTATTAATGAGATGAAAGAATATATAGTTGACCGTAGGCGTGGAGTATTGGCTCAGATCAAAACTGATTATTCAGTAAATGTGGATTTAAATGAATCTAATGATGGTTTTTTTCGAACAACCAATGGAGAGGCTAAGCTGACTGGTGATTTCCATGTTGGTAAAGTTAAGTCAATTAAAGTTAACGGTACACAGGCTGTGATTAATCCGAGAACGGGTGATTGGGAATTAAACTTGAGATCATTCGACGATGGAGGCCTCCTAACACCAGGTGTGAATCGGCTGCGAGTCACATTTCATGGAGAATCCGATGATGAATTGCTCCATGAAGAGTATATAAAATTATGGAATGATACCGGGAAGGTTACAGAGGTTTCTGGAGTGCTCAGGGGTAATGACTTTAGTGGGAATATCTTTTTAACAACGAGATCATCTTATATTCCCAAGGTTCCATTTCTTGTCCGAGTTGATTTGCGAGATAAAAATGGAAAATATATAAGAGAAATATGGGACGAGACAGCCACTCTATCCAGTGATACCCCTGGTATAAGAATTACCCCAAATGTGGTCAATTTGAGAAATGGATTAGGAAGTGCTCTGGTGAATGTAGAAGGAGGAGGAGAAGAGGAGATAGTTGAATTAATTAGTGAGGGTTCAGAATGGGCTTATTTAGATGATGGATCAGACCAAGGTGTTATATGGAAAGGTAGAGACTTTAATGATACGGAATGGGAAAAAGGGAGAGGTGAGTTAGGTTATGGGGATGGGGATGAGGTTACAGAATTAAGTTTCGGTCCTAGTTCTAGGAATAAGTATGCAACAACTTATTTTCGCTCTGAGTTTAATCTTGATGAGATAGAAGAAATTGCTGCTCTTGAGATGAGGTTGAAGTATGATGACGGTGCAATCGTTTACATCAATGGAGAAGAGTTTTTTAAGACTTCTAACATGGAGTACGGAATGGCCTATGATGATTACACAATTGATGGTGATGATACACCTTCAGAAAATTTTCAGAACTTCACCAAGCTTTCAGCAAAATCGCTTGTAGTCGGAAGAAATGTAATTGCGGTTGAAATCAAGCAAGGTGATAACAGAAGTTCTGATATCAGTTTTGATCTTGGTTTGAGAGCCATTAAAATTGGTCCCTCAGTTGACCCTGGCGATATCAATTTGAATGTTAGAATTGGTCAGAGTCAAATAAGTAAAAGTATCACAAGTTTAGGGGCTGATACGACACCGACCATTTTATCTGGAGTGTTACGAGATCAAGTGATTAATTGGTCTGGAATTGTTCGGATTGTTGGAGACGTGACGGTTCCGAAGGGAAGTGAACTTAATATTGCTCCCGGAACAGTTGTTCTTCTAGATGGTGATGCCGAGCCTCAGAGTGATGAGGGGGCCGATCTGATTATTGCCGGTAGTATAAATTGTTCTGGTACTGATGATAATCCAATAACTTTCACATCATCATTATCCGGAAATACATGGGGTCAAATTTTATTTGATGAGTCTGAAAGTGCTGTATTCAAATATACCAACATTCATCAGGCAGGTCATTCACCCAAAGGAGGTCATACTGATCATGGAAGAGTTCTTAGAGTCCTTGGTTCAAACGTTTTATTTGAGGATTGCACAATTTCAGATAATAGAGGAAAGATTGGCCAGTCAGATTCTCGTAATGGAAAGGGATGTAATCTAATTTTTCGTAGATGTCATTGGGCTCGATCCGTGATGGGCTTTGAAGCATTTGATAGTGGTATGCTTGTGGAGGATTCCTTTATAACAGATATGCTTGGAATTTATAGAGAGGACGATGTAACTGATGATAATGATGCTATCTATCTGCATGAATCCAATTCTGATCAGAATTTGATTCTAAAGAACTTAACAGTCGCTTACATGGATGATGATGGCATTGATACACTTGATGCCAAAATTTCCGCGAGCGGAATTATTAGCCGAAACTGTGCAGATAAAGGAATTAGTGTCTTGGGTGGTGAATTTCAACTAGATGAGGCGTTATTGGTCAATAACTCTATCGGTATTTCAGCTAAAGATGATGCCGATGTGTCTCTCAAGAATATCACCATTTCTGGAAATACAATAGTGGGGATACAGGTTGAAAATAAGAATGGAGATGATGAGCCAAGCCGATACTCGGTTTCCAATTCTATATTTTGGGGTAATCAAGAATCAATTGCGACAGATTATGATGATGATGACATCGCTATCGCTGATTCCATCATAGAGGGAGGCTGGCAAGATAATATCAATGAAGATCCACTCTTCAGAGATCCAGGTTCTGGAGATTTTAGAATATCTGATAAATCACCAGCAATAA
The DNA here is from genome assembly GCA_002696885.1 of Verrucomicrobiales bacterium. GTDB lineage: Bacteria > Verrucomicrobiota > Verrucomicrobiia > Verrucomicrobiales > DEV007 > EC70. Next base: position 12,571 of record NZSO01000016.1, read on the forward strand.
AACAAGATATTGATGATTTAGTTAATCGTGATCTCGGCTTTTATGATTACAGACCAGTTGGAGGAGAAGTTGTTTGGGGGTTAACAGGATCACCTTATCATGTGACTGATGATGTTAAGATACCAAACGGGGTCGTTTTTAAGGTAGAACCTGGTGTTTCAATTTATGTAAATGAAGGTCTTAAAATTGAGGTCGAGGGAACGGCTCTCGTAGAAGGTGATTTAAATAGAAGAATATATTTTTCACACCTTCCAGGTTCTCAATTTGTAAATGATGATGCTGGCAATGGAGGGCTTCCTGATGCGCCGCCCAAGTGGAAGGGGTTGAAACTACTAAATACACTTGATGAGGATAATATAATAAAGCATGCAGACTTTGACAGTGCTCAAGATGAAGAAGGCGCTATAGGTGTTCTTAATTCTCAATGCATCATTGATGATGTGTCATTTAACAGGACTCATATAAGAATGATTTATACTGAAGATGCCTCTGTAATCATTAGAAATACAAAATTTCCTGATATGTTTTCTGAAAGTGAGGGTCCTGCAGAGTTGGGTCTCGATAACATTAGTGAACACATCAAGGGGATTGGAGAGATACCATCTGGAGGTAGATATATCATTAGAGATAATTTCTTTGGAAGTAACAAAGGTCACAACGATGTGATTGATGTTGATAGTGGATGGAGACCTAATCCAATACTTCAGATTATAGGTAATTATTTCTCGGGAACTGGTGATGAGCTATGTGACTTGGGAGGTGATGTGTTTTTGTCAGAGAATATCTTTCTAAATGTATTCAAAGATGATGAAACTTCGGATAGAGGTTACGCGAATGCCATATCCACAGGTGATGTTGGACCGGATGCGACTTTTTCAATATCACGGAATATTTTTGCTGATGTAGATCATGCGATTAGTTTAAAAATACAAAGTTCAACAATTTTTGAAAATAATACCGTTTATAAGATACATCCCGATTTTAATGATAGATTTGACAACCCGAGTGTTGCATCAGTTGTAAATCTTTTTATACCTACAGATACTGATTCTCGAGCCACTCACGGTAAGGGTGCATACCTTTCTGATAATATATTGGTAACTCCTAGAGTTTTTAGTGGAGCTGATGATGCAAAGAATCCCCCATATCCTGTCACTCCTTTGGAGTTACATAGAAATTTATTAGATCCACAATTATCAGATATTGAAATAGGAAGAAATCATCAAGGGCTTGATATATTTGATCTCGGGGAGGGTAACACAATTGATGACCCAATGTTTGTTAATCCTGATGCTAATGATTTTAGACTTCAATCTAGTTCACCTGCAAAAGGTTCTGGAAAATTTGGTCAGGATCTTGGGGCAATTATCCCAGCTGGAATATTTATTTCTGGAGAGCCTAATCCAATGACAACGAGTAGCAGTGCAAAGCTCAATGTTGGAGGGCCAGGTTACTTTGCTTATCGGTGGAGATTTAAAGATGGTGAATGGAGTGAAATAATAAAGATTGGAGATGGTTTTAAACCAGAGGGAAATACCATCAGGGCGGGTGAAATTATTTTAAAAGATCTTAAGATTGGGACCCATTTAATAGAGGTTATAGGTCAGGACTTTGCAGGTAATTGGCAAGAAGTGCCGACGCAATCTCATGAATGGGAAGTTGTTAGTGAATTGCC
>NZSO01000017.1 GCA_002696885.1 Verrucomicrobiales bacterium
ATCAATTATTAATTACAAAGATCGAAATTCAAAAGTTTGAGAGAACTAAAAAGGCAGGACTGGAAAAAGGATTTTCCGATTGCACCGAATTTCTCTTATCCTCCAATCAGTCTTATCAAAATCAGTTATTGAAGGGTGTAAATTATTGGTTAGATCGTCTCCCTGCATACGCAATGCTGAATCGCTTCGGAACACCAGGAATCACTATCGCAGATGTCAATAATGATGGATTAGAAGATTTATACTTATGCCAAGAGCCTGGGATCCCAAATAAACTATTCATTCAAATGCAGGACGGAAAGTTAAAGGATTCTTCAGAGGAATTTGGTGTGAATTGGCTAGAGGATTCGAGAAGTTCATTAATTGTCGATCTAAATAACAATGGTCATCGAGATCTAGTAGTCGCCATGTATGGATATGTGGCTATTGCAGAGAATCTTGGGATGAATAAAGGCTTCAAGCTAATTGAGATTATTCCCACCAACGAATCGAACACTTCGCTAGCAGCTGCAGATTTTGATTTAGATGGAAAGTTAGATGTTTATGTTTGTTGCTATGCTCCAAACAAAGTTTCTGACTCTAATGCAAATTTGGTTATGGGAGGCTCCTCTCGTCGATTCATTTATCATGATGATAATAATGGACCACAAAATTTCATGCTAAGAAACACCACCCAAAAAGGAGGTGAAATATCATTTGAAGATGTCACTGAAGTCGTGGGCTTGAACCAAAATAATAATAAATGGTCTTTTGCCGCAAGCTGGGAGGACTTCGATAATGATGGAGATTCTGATCTTTATGTGGCTAACGATTACGGAAGAAACAATCTTTACCGAAATGACCTTGGGAAATTTACAGATATTGCCGCAGAAATTGGTGTTGAAGACAGTGCTTCTGGAATGTCAGTAACTTGGGGAGATTATGACCTTAATGGTCTAATGGATATCTACGTTTCTAATATGTTTTCATCGGCCGGAAACAGAATTACCACACAAAAACAATTCAAACCTACAACAAAATTAGAAACAAGAAGTCGTTTCAAAAGATTCGCCAGAGGCAATACTCTTTTTAGCAATAAACGCAACGAATTTATTGATCGCAGTGTGATTTCCGAAGTAACAATGGGCAGATGGGCGTGGGGTTCAAAATTTGTAGATACCAACAATGACGGATGGGAAGATATCGTTATTGCCAATGGTTATCTCAGCTCTGATGAAGACGACACTGGAGATTTATGAAGTTTTTTCTGGCGGCAGGTCGTGCCACAAACATTTGATAATAACCAAGACACCAAGTTAGCGAACCCTGTTCCTCACGCGCAATTATCTAGAATGATCGAACAAGGCAGATCATTCAGTGGAAAAGAGAGAAATTGCGTATACCTAAATACCGGTAATGACGGCTTATTTACTGACGTATCTTTTTCAAGCGGCTTGGACTTTGATGATGATGGTCGATCGGTGGCCAGTGTTGATTGGGATCATGATGGAGACTTAGATTTATTCATATCGAACAGAAATGCTCCTAGATTAAGATTTCTAAAAAACAACTATAAAGACCCCTCACAATCATTACTGATAAATCTTAAAGGTAATGGCGATTCATGTAATACTGATGCAATAGGTGCGAGGGTAGAAATTGAGGTCAACGGGAAAAAAATAATTAAAAGCTCCCGAGCAGGAGAAGGATTCTTAACGCAATCCTCTAAGTTCATTCACTTTGGACTCCAAGACGCAAAAGGATCAATTAATGCAACTGTCAGATGGCCAAATAAAAACGCATCAATAGAAATATTTAGAGGGCTATCAACTGGAAATAGGTACACCTTACAACAAGGCACAGGAGAAACTCTTCTCATCCAAAAGCGTCCTCCAGTACCAGATTTCACTCATTCTAAAATTAAAAAAACAACAAAAACTAGAGCAGCAAGGGTACCTATTGTTCCACTAATGAGCGGGACAGAGCTAAAGATCAATGGAATTGAAGGCGAAGTGTTAGCCACAGGGAATGGAAAACCTACACTTGTTTTTATATGGGCCAGCTGGTGTGGTGCCTGTATTCAGAAAATTAATGAAATAACCAAAAGGAGTGAAGATATACGAAAAGCAGGACTTCAAATTATAGCCCTTAATGTCGATCAAATAAGTCAAAAATCAGACAAGTCTAAAGATAGTATAAAAATGCTTAAAGACATGAATTTTCCTTTTGCCAATGCAATTGCGAATGAAGAGTTACTAAGCTCTCTACAAGAAAATCATAATATCCATGTAGGCTTAAGCAAACCATTACCAATTCCTGCAGCTTTTCTAATGGATTCAAAAGGAAGAACCTCAGTAATCTACAAAGGCAGTCATAGTATTGACACAATATTAAAGGACATCGGACATTCTGAATTGAAACGTGCAGACCGCTTTGTCAAAAGTTCAGCCCTTGATGGAATAACGATTCAACATCCCAATGCGATAAAAACAGGAGACCTTCAGGCAGCCTCACTTCAATTTAGAAGAGCAGCAAGTGAAGAAACTAAAGGTAATCTTAAAGGTGCCGAGGATCATTATCTGTGGGCAACTGAACTTGTCCCAGAATACACTGTTGCCCAGCTAAGACTTGCCAAGCTATACATTAGAACAAGACAATGGAAAAAGTCAGCCGAACGCATCGAACTTGCAATGCGTTACAATACAATTTCAAATGATGAACAATTTCTTCTCGCGAAAACCTACTTACAATTAGGAGAAAACAATAAGGCTTTTAACACTCTTTCAGTCATTCATAAGAAAAGTCCAACATTTGCACCTGCTATCTTCGAGCTTGCTGCTCAATATGCAAAAAAAGGGAACAATTATGAATCAGTGAACTATTACAGGAAAGGGTTAAAGGTTGAACCCAATAATATCAAAGCATTAAACAATTTAGCATGGTTACTGGCTACTAGTCCAGACAACAACGTTAAAGATGCTAGTCAGGCATTATCGATAGCCAAAAAGATTGCAATCGATACAAATCATAAAAACCCTGATACTTTAGACACTTTGGCTGCAGCATTTGCGGCCAATGGTCAATTTATTAATGCCGTTCAAACACTAGAGAAAGCCATCGCTATTCTCAATTCAAACGGCAAAAAAAGCCTTTCAGAGAATTACAAAATCAGACTTAATTCCTATAAAAGCAAAATATCTAATCAAAAATGATTTTTATTCTACTTCCCTAACTCTGTAGAAAACGGTTCGCTCACTTCCAACAATAAAGTCATCAACAAAAGTGGTCTCTTTGCCTTCAGAAAATACTCCATCATCCAATTCTGCCCATCCTCCATCAGAGTCAACGTCTTTGAGATTAGTTGAAAAATCAATGGCATAAATAGCTCCAGGACGTGAATTGAATTTAATGGATATTTGAGGTAATTCTGCGTCGTACAATATTTCGGTAATTTGAAGTTGGACCGGTGCAGAGCTCACCTGGTTAGTCATTCCATACATATGATAACTTCCAGGGGCCCCTTCCACCCCGTCAGGAGTCGCTAAAACATCGCAACGGATACTTAATGTTCCTGAATCATCCGCAGTATAAGTATATCCCAAATACCAACCCACATCTCGACTTAGAAAACTGAATGGTGGTAATTCCGGGTGATCTTCACTAAAGATTATTGAATTTGGTTCTTGATCACCAGCCGTGTAAGTCAGCTCTTGTGTTCTAGAGGTATTGTCAGCCCACTTTCTCATGTAAAGCCTATTCTCATAGGTTTCACCCGGCACCAAACCAGTTAACGTGAAAGTTTGATTAGAACCAGGGTTTCCGTCATTATTGAATGTAAATGACCCTAACAAACCCAGTAAACCTTCTCCAGTCACTCCTCCACCGACTGTATCCCAAGCTCCATTATTGTTATCAATTTGATTTTTAACAGAAGAAACCTCCCATTCAAAATTTTCTGGCGTTGAATTGTTATTTAACAATTCAAAATCTACTCCATTAACGCTCTCTACTCCTCCACCACTAATCGCGTGAGTATATTCGTTGGCAGCATCAATACCACTGCTTTCATCATCTGTTAACACTGCCATTGAAAATCCTTCTGGTAGTTGAGGTAAATCTTCGGCATCATTTGGATTACTGTTAACATTAATTTCATATCCATCACTGAAATTATCACCGTCTGTATCTGCATTATTAGGGTCAGTTCCAGTATCGTTGGCACTGACAAAACTACCGGTGTTCGTCTCAACCCCATCATTCAAACCATCTTTATCAGTATCAGCTAACAATGGATTAGTTTCAGTATCATTAATTTCTTTGGAATCATTCAAACCGTCACCATCTGTGTCAGCCTAGTCAGGTCTCGTCTTATACTCGTACTCATCTGCATTAGTTAATCCATCATTATCATCATCTCCCTCTGGATCATCAACTCCATACTTTTCTTCCCATACATCCGGTAATCCATCGTTATCATCGTCATCCGATGGAAGTAATACTTGATTCGTTAAACCATACATGTGGAAACTACCTGGAGCTCCTTGAGTTGCATCCTCAGCGACATTAAATTTTATACTCAACTCACCACTTGCACCCGCAGTGTAGGAATATGACATATAAAAAGCTTCGTCCCTGAACTGCATTTCAATAGGCTCTAATTCAGGGTGGTCTTCACTAAAAGTGATTGAATCTGTTAGATCTCCAGAAGTAAACTCAACAAGCTGCTGTCTTTGTGTAGCATTATCCCATTTTCTCATATAAAGCCTCACCTCATAAGTCGCTCCAGACTCTAATCCACTCAATGTGAACGTTTGGTTGGAGCCTACCGCTCCATCATTATTAAAAGTGAAAGAACCTAATAAATCCAACAAACCCTGCCCTGTAACCCCACTTGCTCCTACATCCCATCCGCCATTATTGTTATCCAGCTGGTTTTTTATGGACGAAACCTCCCATGAGAAGTTATCCGGAGTCACATTTGCATTGAGAAGCTCAAACTCAACACCATTGACGTTTTCTGCACCTCCTCCACTTATCGCATGAGTATAGTCATTTTCTGAACTTATCCCACTACTTTCATCATCTGTTAGAGGTCCTACAAATGTGAATGGGGTCGGCTCTTTCTCGCCAATCAATCGAAAAATGAGTTGAGTTTCACCAGACTCCTCACTTTCTAATCCCTTACCTCTGATTCGAACGAAATACTCGGTCCCGTCATCAGCAGAACTAAAATCAAAACTTCCCGCCCTCAATTCGTCATCCACTATTTTAAATAAACTATTATCATCGTCACCGTCCCCCTCGACTAAAGTAAATTCAGCTTCTTCAGTCTCGCCGTCATAACTACCAATAAGTTTGGAAACAAGCCCATCTTCCTCAATTTCATAAACAAATTCATCAGTATCTGCTGTTATCAGAAATACTGGATCTCCAATGACTTCATTGCTCATTCCGTACATATGAAAACTACCAGTTTGCGGAGCTCCAGTAACATCAAATCTTATAGACAGAGAACCAGCAGCATCGGCTGTGTAGGTATAAGAAATATAGTACGCACTATCTCGACTAGAGACTAGAATGGGATCTTCCTCAGGTCTATCTTCTGCAAAAAGCACTGAATCACTAATTTGATCGCCTGCAGTGAATGTAACTTCTTGGGTTCTCTCTGAGCCGTCAGACCATTTTCTACAATAGAGTTTTGCCTCGTACTCCTGACCTGGTGTTAATCCAGAAAGAGTGAAGGTTTGATTCGACCCAGGGTCCCCGTTATTATTGAATGTGAATGATCCAAGAAGGGATTGTAAACCAGGTCCCTCTACACCTCCTGAAAAAGGATCCCAACCACCGTTGTTGTTCGTTAACTGATTTTTCACAGATGACACTTCCCATTCGAAATCAGATGGAGTCTGACTATTATCGAGCCTATCAAATTCCACACCGTTTATCGTCGTCTCTGCACCTCCACTAATAGTATGAGTGTATACCTTAAATTGACTTATACCCGTACTCTCATCGTCTGTTAGAGATTCACTAAAGGATATTTCTCCCGCCAATATGTGACTAAGGCTTAGTAATATAAAAAACAGTGTAGAAAAGAGTCTTGAGAGCTGCATGGATAACATATGAATAAAAAACACTCCACAAATCAAGCCGAAAGTAAATGTCGCCATCATAAATTTTAATATCTGACTACGCCCATGAAGGTGCTAGAAAAACAAAAACTGAATTAACGCATTAATTGTGATAGGATAAACCTGTGAAAAAAAGGCTTCAAAAAGCAATCAACGATTACGTTATTCTTTGTATTTTATGCCTTTCATTATGCAGTTCTTGTTCATTAGCAGATCGATCTGCAAAACCATATCAATCTGTCGAATCTATCAGCTCCGCTCTATCAGATGTCACTAATACAAACGATTCAATCTTGGCTAAAGATCGTAAGATTGCGAGAATCGTTGCAACCACTGTTATATCTGAAAACAAAAAAAAGTTTCCTAACAAGGTCATATGGAAAGGTAGAAAAGGAATTGATCCTGAGAAATTCAACAAAGTCATTAGATCAAATGCAATCATTCGTAATAATTGGAAAAATAATTGGAATGAAACTAAGAGTGAAGGAACCTCTTTAATACTTGTTAAAAAAGATAAAAAAGATCAGTTCTTGATGAGCGCGGGCGAAGTTTTGCCGGTCACGGCAAAAGTAGAAAAAGAAAACAATGAATACAGGTTGAATATTTATGACCTATTTGATCCAAAAAACTCTTCATTGGACATTTCAAAAGATTACACGGCCCCCATCAATTACTTAACTCGACGATCAAAATTAATACCAAAGATTACAGCTGTAGTTAACACCAATAGATACATGAGCGATATTGGTCTTCATAGGATCACACCATTTGATCCTAATAGAATTCCAGTCATTTTGATTCACGGCTTCAAAGACAACTCCGCATCTTGGGTGAAACTTATCAATCAATTACAATCAGACCCAGACATTCGATATAAATATCAGTTTTGGACCTTCACCTATCCCACTGGAATACCAATTCTTTACTCAGCAATGAGGTTAAGAGAAAACCTTATTAAAATGAGGGAGGTTTATGACCCAAACAGCGTGAATCCAAATCTGAATAGAATGGTTTTAGTAGGACATAGCATGGGAGGAATCATCGCTAGACTACTGAGTTCAAACAGCAATAATAGCTTCAGCAAATGGTTACCATCTGAATCAGAAATGGAGAATCAATCAGCTCATAAAATGTTCAAGTTCGAAGCCGAACCTTATATCAGCCGAGCAATCTTTATAGCTACTCCACATAAAGGAACAGCAATGGCATCATCGAGCATTGCCAGATTTTTTAATACAATCATTAAAATACCTTTAGAAATTCAAGACTCTTTCATAAGTACCTTTAGTTTAAATCCTGACATTTCACTCAAAGATCAAAGGTTGATTTCTAGAATGAAAAGCATAAGCAACCTCAGACCAAATTCTGATTTTATAAGGTCACTGCAATCCACCACAATTAATTCAAATATCGCCACACATAGTATCATTGGAATTGGGCGTCTAAGCTGGTGGAAAAAATTAGAAACTACCGATGATTTTGTAGTAAGTTATAATAGCGCACATTTTCAGAATGCAGATTCTGAATTAACAGTCGCCGCATGGCACGATTTACATAAAAATTCCAAAGCGATTTCTGAAGTTGGAAGAATATTAAAACTACAGCACTGAATCTGTAAAAATGAAAGCTACCCTTCTTCACGAGCTAAATGAAACTGATGGAGCCGAAAAAACATTTAGCAAGATTATTGAATTAATTAATTCTGCCAAAAAGAACATTCTTATTCATATGTATGTTTGGCGCTCTGATGTTATTGGAAACGCAATAGGAAAAGCGTTATGCAATGCCGCTGACCGCGGTGTAAAAATTCACATTAGAAAAGATTTGTCTGCAATGATGTATGAATGGATTGAGATGAATCAAAAATCTTATCTCCCGTCTAAGCCCTCTAAATTGACAAAACTGTGGTGGAAAACGATCCGACCCACTTTTCCAAAAACTTTTGTGGAAGATGATTTTGTCTGCGGAGCTGGAAATGAATTATTGAAAAAGAAATCCGTATCCATTGAATGGATTAAAGGAGTAAAGACTCATCAAAAATACTATCTTTTTGACGACCAAGAACTCATCACAGGAAGCATTAATATCGAGGATCGGCACAGAAAATATTTTGATTACATGGTTCATATCAAATGCCCAAATCTTTCAGAACACTTTCACTCAAGACTTGAGGGCAATGCAAATTACCAAAAACACAAAGACATTGAGTTTATTTTTAATCAATCAATGAACAATGAAAGACGGTTTGAAATAAAACCACTTATCATCGATTTAATTAAAGAATCAAAAAATGAAATATACATAGAAGCGGCATATATTGGAGATCACGAAATTGATGAAGCCGTGATTCAAGCCGCTAACAGGGGATTGAAAGTAAACATTGTCATTTCTAAACAAGCCAACATAGGCAATGATAATAACTACCGAAGGGCTGAAAAGATAATGAGAGAAAGTTCAGCAAGAATTTTTCTTTCAGAAAAAATGATCCATTCAAAAATGCTTATTTTTGACAGAGAAATAGTAATGAGCGGTTCAGCAAATCTATCCATTTATTCCATGAATTATGCGAGCGAACTTAATCTATTGGTTAAAAATACCAATTTAGTGAGTGATTTTGTAAAAATTGCAGACTGGAGAAAATCAGTTTCAACAAGAGTTGATGAATTAGAAACTCTTAGCAATTACAATCCACTAATCGCCTATCTTCAAGAATTGCACCAAAAACTAAAATTGTAATCAATTATTTAATTGTTAATTTATTGCTATGCTAGAATTTAGTGATTTGCCTTATAGATTTGTTCCACCCAAGCCAAACCATTTCATTATTGGCCTTGGAAGATTCGTAAACCGCTTTATTGGTTTGCCAAGTAAGAACCATTTAATAAACAAAATTCAAGTTGATGGTTTAGAGAATTTTTTAAAAACACGTGCTGATGAGAAAGCGAGATACGTTATTGTATGCAATCATCCGACTCATAGTGACCCTCAAGTTATCAATGAAATATGTAGAAGAATGAATGTGAGGCCGGCATTCATGGCTGCATATGATGTTTTCGCAAGAAGTAAAATTACCTCTTGGGTAATGCAAAGAGTAGGAGCCTTTAGCGTGGATAGAGAAGCAAGTGATAGAAAGGCCATGAAATGCGCTGGAGAAATCCTACAGGAGGGAAAATATCCACTCGTAATTTTTCCAGAGGGAAATGTTTATCTTTGTAATGATAGAGTAATGCCTTTTGCTGAAGGTGCCGCATTTATAGCACTTCGATCACAAATGAAATTAGGAAACGATCATCCAGTATACATAATTACAGTATCACTTAAGTATACCCACATAGAGGATGTCCGTAATAAAGTAACAGAAAAGTTAAAATCAATAGCTATAAAATTTAATTCAAATTTGTCCTCTGAGAAACCAATAATGGATGAAATCACAAGGATCAGCGTCTTAACTCTTGCGGAGCATTTAAATAATCATGGACATAATATTCCTGAGGAAAAATTTGATGTGGAAAGATTAATTAATGATTCCTCTGAGCAAATCATTAAAAGACTCGAAGAAGAACTTAATATAAAAAATAAATCAGAGGAATCTCTCATGTCTAGAATTCGTACAATTAGATCAAGAATTCATGCGTCAAGAATCGACAAACCAGACACAACACTCGACGAAATACCTGAAAGCACAGGGGATGAAGCAATGTTAGCTCTGAGAATTCTTGGCTATTCTGGCGGTTATGCAAAACAAAACCCCAACATTGATCGCATAACTGAAACAATAATTCGACTCTCTGAAGATATTCACTCAAATTTAGAAAAGCCCATCGGGAAAAGAAATGTTTATGCAAAAATAGGAGAACCCATCGATTTAAGAACAAGAATGAATTCAGATGGAAAAATTGATAGAGACTCAATTTCAAAACTTACTGAAGATCTTGAGGATAATATTCAAATGAATATCAACAAGATGAATGAAGAGAATCAAAACATAGGGAGTCAAACATTCTAATAGTATGATTAATTTGGATAATGCCGTAATACATCATATTTACATTTCAGAAGATCATAACTTTTATGGCCACCATGGAAAACCTGCAGGGAAAACCCCTATGATTGAAGTTGATCAGGCAGTTTGTGAGGCAGGAAAAGGCATTGTGGGTGACAGATTTCATAGCTACAAAGAAAATTATAAAGGCCAAATCACTTTTTTTTCGCTCGAAGTCTACAGGGACATATGTAAAACTTTTGGGATCGAAAACCTTAAGCCCTCAGTATTTAGACGTAATGTTATTATAAGCGGCATTGATCTAAACAGACTCATTGATAACGAATTTAACTTACAAGGGATCAATTTTTTTGGCACACAAGAAGCAGCGCCTTGTTACTGGATGAATGGAGTGGTGGCTGAAGGCGCCGAAGAGGCAATGAAAGGAAGAGGAGGATTAAGAGCTCGTATATTAACTAATGGAAACCTCAAAAAAAGTTCAATCACTAGTTGAATGAACGGATCTTTTTCAGCCACTATTCTAGCAGGAGGAACTTCAAAAAGGTTTGGAGAGGATAAAGCATTCCACATCATTGAATCCATTCCGATGTGGAAATTTCAGACAAATAAACTCAGCCAACTAATGCCTTCTGAAATAATCATCTCAGCAAACCAGAATCAACAATTTGAAACTGAATTAAGAGTCGTACGAGACTCGCATGATGATGAAGGTCCACTGAGAGGGTTGGTTGACTGTTTAAATGCAACAAATGCAGAAAGAATGCTCCTGCTAGCGGTAGACATGCCGAATATGCCGATCAATTTTCTCGGAGAATTAATCTACGCAGGCTGCGGAGCGATACCTGTTCATAAAAATGGAATGAAAGAGCCTCTAGCTGCAGTATATCCTAAAAGTTTAATCAAATTAGCCGAAGAAAGCTTGAGATCAGGCTCCCTAAAAATGCAGAAATTTACCACTCAGGCAATTGAAGAAGGCTTTCTAAAAGAGAGACCCATTAAAGATTCAGAGATACCGTTCTTTGAAAATCTCAATTATAAGAAATTTTAAAATAAGAATGAAAAATCATTCTAAAAATATCAAAATCATTAAGCACCGCGAAGGTCAATCCAAGAGCACTGATGATTTTGTCGCCATTGAAGAACCTCTCGAAATAAGAATTGAAAACAAAAGCATTGCAATTGTCATGAGAACCCCGGGGCATGACCAGGAATTGACGGCCGGTTTTCTTTTAAGCGAAGGAGCCATTAAAAGCTTAAAAGATATTTTCGAAATATCTGAATGCATCAATCAATCAACAAATAACAACGAAACCGGCAATTATGTTGATGTCATATTAACAGACAGTTCAAATTTTAATTTTGAACAACTCACTAGACATGTTTTCACATCCTCAAGTTGTGGAGTCTGTGGTAAAGCCACAGTCGAGTCGGTAATGATGGAATTCGAAAAAATTAATAGTCCCGAGAAAGTAAACCCAAGTAATATATTTAAACTTCCTGAAAAATTATTGTTATCCCAAGAAACATTTAAAAAAACAGGAGGTCTGCACGCTAGTGCACTTTTTGATGAGAATGGTGAAATTGTAGTAATGCGTGAAGACATTGGGCGTCATAACGCCCTAGATAAAGTGATTGGATACGCACTACTCAACGAGATGTTACCTTTAAAAAAACACACACTTTTACTAAGTGGAAGAATATCTTTTGAGTTAATGCAAAAGTCTTTAGCTGCTGGCATACCAACCGTAGCAGGAATATCTGCACCAAGCTCTCTTGCAATTGATTTTGCAAAAAAATCCGGACAAAACTTAATCGGTTTTCTTCGTGATCAGACAATGAATATTTATAGTTAATTTTATATACCGAATTTATGACATGATCAGTATCGAAGATTTTATGGAAGACATTGTTGGAAAAGCAATGCGAGGAAATCGAATTTCTATAGATCAATTATCCTCACTTTCTAATGTACCTAAAGACAGTATTGAAGAGCTATTGAAAGGAAAATTCGACGAAATAATTATTACTTCAATAGCCCCTCATTTAAATCTAGATGCAGGCTCCTTAATTGCATCAGGAAAAAAAACCTGGAGACCCAAGGAAGTTACTCTGAATGGACTTTCAATATACAATACACAATGGAGTGACATGTATGTTAATGCATTTTTAGTTTGGGATCCATCAAACCGCTCAGCGGCTGTATTTGACACGGGAGCAAACTGCGAAGTTTTAATTGCCGACGTAGAAGAAAAAAAACTCCAAGTAGAATCTATTTTTCTAACTCACACTCACGGAGACCATATTGCAGATCTTCCAAAATTACTAAAAAATTTTCCTGATGCTACATTATACACTTCATCAAAAGAACCAATAGAAGGGGCAAATTTAATTGATTGCGGACATGAATTTAATATAGGCCCCCTAAACGGAACAGCCTTATTGACTCATGGTCATTCCAAAGGTGGGCTCACCTACTTCATACAAGGATTAGATCGTCCAATCGCAATAGTTGGTGATGCTCTCTTCGCTGGCTCTATGGGAGGAGGCACCGTCTCGTTTGAGGATGCATTAAAAACGAATAGGCAGCACATTTTTTCTCTTCCCGATAATACAGTCATTTGCCCCGGACATGGACCAATGACATCAGTTAAAGAAGAGAAAGAAATGAACCCTTTTTACCCCGAATTTAAAAAGTAATATCAAATAATCCTGAAACCTATTAAAACTACACGGAACTGCTGATTTGTAGAATAATCATAATGACCCCAAAGACGCACAAAAAAAATAGAATAACCGCAACAACAAGATAAAAAATAAACACAACTGGATTCACCCTTTTATGATATTTTTTATCCTCAGCCATATTATTAATTTAGCATTATTTACTACAAACAAAAAAGCTCTGACTCTTTTGCCAACCTTTAAAAGAATTGACTGAGAATTTCACATATTTATAATAAACAACGGAGCTAAGCAAAATTTACCCCGAATATAAAATTAAGAATTATGAGTCAAAAAATTGGATTTGTAGGAGTTGGACGTATGGGCGCCAATATGGCGAGAAATTTAAAAGACAGAGGATATGAAATTTCCGCTGTCAATGATGTAAACAAGGAGGCTGCTGCCGAATTGGCAAAGGAATTAGATTGCCTTCATGCCGAAGAACTTGCTCAAGTCACTGAATCTTCAGACATCATTTTTACAGTGATCACGAATGATGAGGCAATGAGAAGCATTTATTTTTCCGATAATGATAATCTCTTGGTAAGTGCTGAAGGCAAAACTTTTATTAATTGCGCAACATTATCCCCTGGCATCCAAAAAGAGGTTGCTGATGCTGCTGAGAATGCTGGTGCCGGAGCATTGGAAGGTTGTATGGCTTCGAGCATCCCACAAGCCAGAGAAGGAAAGCTTTATCTAATGATCGGTGGCAAAGAAGAGCTTTTCAATACAATGAAACCAATTTTAGAGGACATGAGTATAAATCTTAAGCTCATTGGAGATATTGGTAAGGCCGCTCAAGTTAAAGCGCTTGTTAACATGGTCATGAATATTAATACAGCAGGCCTAGCTGAAGGCCTTGGCTTAGCTGATTCTCTAGGTTTAGATCTAGAGATGGTTTGTGAGGTATTTTCACAAACAGGCGCTAATTCCCGCGTCCTTGAAACTGATGCAGAAGATATGATTGCCAGAGATCATGAAGCATGGTTTAGCGCGGAGCATGCGGCTAAAGACTCAGGGATCGCAGCCGATATTGCTAAGGAGGTTGGATTAAACTTACCACTCAATGATGCTACCTGCTCGCAGTTTAATAAATTGGTTGAAGACGGAAAAGGAGAACTTGATAAGTCTGGTGTGGCAGAACTTACCTTCAAAGGTAGACACCCCTAACCATAGTTCTTTTAGGACACAGAGATCGCAGCTACATGTCTGTCGATAGATTTCCCTGGGTAATCTAATTGTCTAGATCTTTCATTACGCTCAGTTGCAATAATTTTGCCACCAAGCAATTTGATTAACTCCAAAGCTAGAAGGTGTTCTCTATCAAAGTATGAAGTTATGATGAGCACGCCTGTATTTGATAAAGAGTTTAGAGCGTAATCATATATTTTTTGCCAAGTGGCTCTATCATGCCACAAGTTTTGATGTCGAATAAAGACCACATCAAATTTAGATGGAATTTGACCGTACTTACTCAGATTGACTGCATTATCGGCAATGAATTCAACTCTTTGGGCGTTTTCACCAGAGCTTACAATTTTAGGATCAATTGCTGATTTAAAAATCGATTCGGTAGCAGCGTACCTTCTCTTGGCCTTGTCGATTTCAGCATCCCTGAGGTCAACCGAATATTGTTGCACCTGGGTACCATTTCTTCCCCAGAAGGCGGGCAAAATAGCGCCTTCCTCGCAATATCCACATGCTAAATTTAATAACTGAATGCGATCTTTATCACGTCCAGGACGAATATTTTCTTTAATCTGAATTTTCTCCAGTATTAGCCAAAGATTACGCATATCTTCCCCAAAAAACTCGCTGCTTTCAAACTCTTTACGCATTTGCTTCAAAAGCGCAGGATCAATATTTTCAGGTAAATTATTGCCGGAAAAATGTGATAAAAGAGAATCAAACATCATCACCCCAAGACCTGAGTCTTTTGAGCTCGAAATTGGGGATATTTTTTGTTCTTCTACCATTGTACTAACGTATGTTAGATTGCTTGATTAGCTCTGTATAGAACGCTAACGTTTAAAAATAATGAAATTTTGTACAATACTCACAATTCTAAGTATAACAACATCAAGCCTATTCGCTGATGATCACGCAAAAGACCATAATGATTTTATTCCAATTTTTGATGGGAAGACACTAAAAAATTGGAACGGAGATCCGAAGTTTTGGAGCGTCAAGGATGGAGCAATAACCGGACAAACCACAGCAGCTAACCCAACTCGTGGAAATACGTTTATTATTTGGGAACCAGGAGAACTTGATGATTTTGAACTTAAATTAAAATTCAAAATTAGTGCCGGCAATTCAGGCATACAATTCAGAAGTTTTAAATTAGAAAATGGTCCTGACGAATGGAGAGTTGGTGGATACCAAGCTGATTTTGAAGCAGGTGACACCTGGAGCGGAACCTTATATGGTGAACAGTTTGGTGGTGTCTTTGCTAAAAGAGGGCAGCGTATTAATATAGATGACAAAGGTAAAAAAACACAAGGTGAGGCCGTTGGTGATCCTAAAAAATTAAATGACGCCATCAAAAAAGGCGACTGGAACGAGTATCACATTATTGCCAGAGGCTACAACATTAAGCAGTCCATTAATGGGCAACTCATGGCAGAGGTCACAGATAATGGCCCTAAAAAAAGAAGGCAGGGAATACTTGCATTTCAACTTCATGCAGGCCCACCCATGACCGTGCAATTCAAAGACGTTATGTTAAAGAGACTTAAACTTACAGATGCAAAAAAGATTTGTTTTTACGCCGGCACAAGATCTCACGGGTGGGGAGCACATGAGCACAATGCAGGAAACATACTTTTGGCCAAGAGACTAAGAGCTCATTATGGAGATAAAATCGTCACTAGTTTATATAAAGATGGTTGGCCAAAGGACCCAACTGCTATGCAAAATGCAGATGCACTAATTATGTTCTGCACTGGAGGTGGAGCTCACTTTGCAAAATTCCATTTAAGACAAATAGATTACCACCAGAAAAGGGGTATGGGAGTTGGCTCTATTCACTATGCTGTTGAAATACCAAAAGGTAATCAAGGGGGTGACAAGTTCCTCGATTGGATGGGTGGATTTTTTGAAGCACACTGGTCAGTTAATCCTCACTGGACACCAGAATTTAAAACATTCCCAGATCATCCTGTGGCTAATGGAGTAAAACCATTCAAAATTAATGATGAATGGTACTATCACATGAGATTCAGGGATGGAATGAAAGGCGTTACC
>NZSO01000018.1 GCA_002696885.1 Verrucomicrobiales bacterium
TAGAGGGCTTATACCAGAGCCAGAACCAGAACCACAACCAGAACCAGAACCAGAACCAGAGCCAGAACCAGAACCAGAACCAGAAATTGAGTCTTTTTATTTTGAAATGACTCAGAATGATATTGAAAATGATTTAAGTCCAGCAACTATTACATTAAAAACTCCTCACCATATTTTTAACACAGAATATGCTTTTATATCAAAAGTTACCTTTATATATTCAGCTGGTGTATCATGGACCGAAGGGATCAGTGAGATAACAGGTTATCGTACAACTATTGATGGACAAGAAATTGGATTTATTGCGAATACAGAAGGACTTAGTACAAATGATTTAAAAATTTTATGGAGTTCTGAAGCCGAAGGCGGTTTTGGTGAAAAAAGAATTGTTTTTATAACAAATTTAAGTGATGCTATACAATTAGGAAATGGTATAGAACTTACTATTACAGATAATTTTCCAATAAATTTACAAAGACAACAATTGGAAAATATTGAAATAACTATTGAAAAAACTCAAAATATTGATGTTGATCATATAGTTTATGACAAAAATAGTCCGCATGTTGGAGTTGTTTCTTTTATACGCGGAGAAAATTGGACTACAGGTGAACCAGAAACTGAAGCAATTATTGTACAATGTTTGAGTCAGTTGACTGAGAATTATGTGAGTATATCTGGAGAAATAGAATTCAACTCAGTATCATATAATTTATATGATTATATAGGAGTTAATATAGGAGAATATTGTATAAATATACCACCCAATAATCCAATCGGTTTTGTTATAGATAAACCAGATTATTTTCAAATTCGTCATGACGGCGACGCAGTTGAATATGGACCTTTTAGCATAGAAGATACAGAGGTTACGTATTATACTGGAAAAATATTTATAACAATACCCGGTTTCCGAACAGACGATGTCGGAGTCACACACCAAATAAATACATCAGAAGATAATTTTGGAGTAATTAGTTATCATTCTTTAAATAGTTCTGGTGAGAAGTATGGTTACTTAGGTGGATATAAAAGGCTAAAGTTTTCAGAATCTTGTTTTCAACTCCCTCCTGAACCAGAGCCAGAACCAGAGCCAGAACCAGAACCAGAACCAGAGCCTGAGCCAGAACCAGAACACGTTCCAGATTGGCTACATATTGAAAGTATTCATAGTGATAACAATACCAGTGATAAATTTGCTAAGAAAACTAAAACAAATCATGATGGCTCTATAATCGCTGTTTCTGATATTGGTTATACCACACCAGGTAATACAGGAGATCCAGAGGGAGCTGTAATGATTTATAAAAGAGGGCCAGCAAGATATCGTCAATTAGGAGATACAATATTAGGAAATACAGAATGCGAATTTGGATATGATTTCGCACTAAGCAGTGATGGTTATAGAATTGCTGTTACAAGTAGAACTAAATCCAATGCGAATAACCCAAAAGACACATTAAAAGTGTTTGATTTTGATGAAAATAGCAATACTTGGAGTCTGGTTGAAAATGAAATTACGGCAGAGGGCGAAGCCAATGACGCAAATCACCCAGTATGTGATATTAGTGGTGATGGTAAATACGTAATTTTTGGTGAAAGTTATCCTAATATGGGAATAGTTCGCGTATTCAAGAAACTCCATAATGGTTGGAGTAAAGTAGGTGATACTATTTATGGAGAAAATCAAACTGATAATACCTTATTCGGACATACAGTTTATATTATTAATGATGGAACCAGAATTTGCGTTACAGCACCCCACTATACAAAAATTCTTGATAATGGAAATAGTCTTTCAAAGGTTGGGGCAATATATACCTATGAATATAACGATTCTTCTTGGGTTAAATATGGAGAAACTATATTAGGATATTTTAATAATCAAAAACTTGGTTACAACAATATTGGATTCAGTAAAGATGATGGTAATACAATTTCGCACGGATTAACAGAGGAAGAAATAGAAGAATATAATGAAAGCGTCCTTTATAGTGCAAGAATATATAAATATGATGGAAGTGATTGGAATCAAAGTCACGAAATACCGATTGAAGGGGCGGGAAAAACAAATACTCAATTACAAAGTGATGGAAAATATGTTTTTATTTATTATCCAGATGAGACTGGGATAATTTATGTATATAAACTTCAAGACAACGGTATATTCTTATTGCATATTACAGATACAGTCGAATTGGGACCTTATACTTTGGGTTACGAGGGCAAAAGCTTATCTATTAGTTCAGATGGTTCAATTATTGTAGCAAGTTATTATAATGATAATACAACTGGCAAAGGATTTCTATATATAATAGGGGCGGGTGGTAAACATGAACCTGAACCAGAGCCAGAACCTGAACCAGAACCTGAACCAGAACCAGAACCTGAACCAGAGCCAGAACCAGAACCCGAGCCTGAGCCAGAACCAGAACCCGAGCCTGAGCCAGAACCTGAACCAGAACCCGAACCAGAACCCGAAACTGAGATTCATATAGGAAATATTCCGAGTACAGATAAAATTTATCCAGGATTTCCGTTTGAGTTTGTGCCTAGAGTTTATGATTCGAATGGAGTTGAAATTGACAACCCCAGTATTGAACTTGTGTATCCTAAAACAGGTGAGCTAGATGTAACTCAGGGGATAGATAGTAATACATTGGATGGATATGCAAAAAATTCTTATAAAACAGAGTATGATGAGGATTCATTTACGAACACACCAATAAATTCTAATACGGAGGGTACTAATTACTCAGCAACTGATGTGGACGCAATCGACGAAGATAAGTTCAATAATAATTATACTACTCATCCAATACCTTGGCTTATTTGGGATGATACAATTCAAAGTCAACCAAGATTGTATGGATGGCCGCAACCCATAGACGAAAATAGAAATTATAAAGTAATTTTAAGAATTACACACCCAACCCTGCAAGACGGACGCGAAAAAGAAAGAGAGAGAGATGTAACTATATTTATAAATACCGATTACGCAGAGCCAGAACCTGAACCAGAACCTGAGCCTGAACCTGAACCAGAGCCTGAACCAGAGCCTGAACCAGAACCACAGCCTGAGCCAGAACCAGAACCAGAACCAGAACCAGAACCAGAACCTGAACCAGAACCAGAACCTGAGCCAGAACCTGAACCAGAGCCAGAACCTGAGCCTGAACCTGAACCTGAACCAGAGCCAGAACCTGAACCAGAGCCAGAACCTGAGCCAGAACCTGAACCAGAAAGAGAATTTATAACTTCATTGCCACAAGGCGTATTAATAAAACTAGAAACTAAAACTAATACAGAAAATAACTCAGTGAGCTATGAATTTAGGGTTGATGAAAAGCCAAATTTAGTAAATAACGGAGCATTTCAGGATGGTTCTATTGCTGGAGGACAGGAAGATTGGGGAATTTCTGATGTAACAAAAATAGATGGTTGGGACATTCCATTAAATTATGTTGATACTATTCATGCGGTTATAGTACAAGAAAGCAGTGAAGGTAAAATTTATGGTCATTCTGATTGGAATTCACCAGAAGTACCAGCAGAATTATCTATTGGCAAATATTTTATTGCTATAAAATCTGTAGGGGGGGATCCATTTATTAGTCAAGAAGTATATATACCTACACCTGGTCAATATAAACTTAGTTTTTGGATTGTAGCTCCACCGCAGCCGGACCCCGTCGATAAAGATCAAGAAGTTATACCTTGTAAAGTCACATTTGGAGATCATAAAGAAAAACCTTATGAAGAGATGATAGATCCTCCATATGATGATTATGAAAACAAATTTTATTATAAAGATCTTGCAGCTCGTACTATTTACTCGTCTGGATTTTATACATTAAAAATCACTAATATGTCTGAGGCAGATTATGGTGACTATACTATTTTCATAGCAAACGTAAAGGTAGAAAATGTGTGGGATTCGGATACTGGAACATCTGATAAACACGAAATAATAATCGAAGATAAAATAGGTCTCAATTCAGGTTTTCCTAATCCTGACTCTTCAGGGGACTATTTCAAAGGAGTTTACCAATTTGATGTTCCCCAAAGTCTTCCTATAAGATTTGAGGCGGATTTTATAAATGTACCTTATTCCTCGCATTCAAAGCTGGAAAACTACCAGGAGTACTATTATGGGACTGTAATCATTAATGTATCTCATACAGAATCGTCTGAAAATGGAAGTATAAAAGCCCTTTCGATGGATCCTAGTTATCAATTTGATTCTGATTATTATGAAAATATATTACATTATCATAAATCTTCTTCAAAGGCTGAAGGAGATATTGTTGCTCCAAGTTTAACCTTACACTATCCCGAAAATATACCGAAGATTTTGTCTGATGTTAACTATGCGGTGGTGCATGTAACATCTCCGAGTGTAAGTGATGAAACTATAGCAATAACTGATATTAATTATAGCTATTACGATGCGGAGAGTATGCAGACTGAAGAGGGCCAAATTGGCCCAGATACTCCTAAAGCTTTCAATATAATTTGTAAAACAATAGTGGATGGTAATAAGACAAATAAAATAACGTGGAAGGTCGTAGATGTTTTTGGAAATGATGAACAGAAAGATCAAGTGATAGAGGTTATTGATGCATTTCCATCTATAATTACTTTAGTCGATCCACTCACGTTTGAGGGGAATGCGAGTCTTGAACAAAATTCTGTCACAATATATATTGATAATGCAGGTACTACTAAAACTAAATCTTTAATGGTACAGAGTTTAGTACACAGTATAAAGGATAACGTTGGAGAACTTCAGAATAATAATGGATTACTTGAAGTTAATCGAGATGTGCCTACAATTTATTGGGAGATACGCGGTACAAGTGGTAATATTGAAAACGGAGAATATGATTTAGTATATAACTCAAGCACCGATATTAATGGAACTTATAGTGGTTACATAACTGAAGCACAAGTACAACATACTTTTGACTATAATAAAAGACCGTATAAAATAATATGGTATGCGTCTGATTTTACAGGCCGCAATTTCACTAATGACCAGGTATCTGAGTGGAGCGCCTTATACGGTAGTACCTTAATTAGAGAGACGCGAGTCTTCTTACAGGATGCTTGGCCACCACAGATTATTATGAAAAATTCGTCCACAAATGTAACAGTGATGTTAAATGAGGGTGATAGTCTGATTAAGAATTTTCCTGTAACTGATTTCATAATTAACGTACAAGATGATATAAACGATGCGAATCCAAACCTGGCGAATGTAAGTTTAATATGGAATTTATATAGAACTGATAGTTCTGGTGAAAAAGTTTTCTTGCAAGGGCCTTTTTCGACGACAGACATTGCGAGCGAATCTATTGAATACGTCTGGAAGATATCAGAACAACCTTATATAATTGAATGGGATGCAAAAGACGCTGCGGAGAATCACCTAAGAACTGGTTCTAAATATGTACAAGACTCCTATGGTAATAATATTGGAATTAATACTAATAATAACACAATAATAAGGGTGCAAGATGACGCGGGTCCTGTTATTGGAGATGTTAGTGATATTACTCAATCAATGCCGGTATATGCAAATAGTAAATTCGTTACATTTGATTTACAAGCTCCATCCGTTGATGATAATTATTCAAGCAATGATGGGTCAGGTGAACTAAAACTTAAATGGAAAATTACGAAAACGAATAATGAAGAACCAACCTATGACTCATCTGGTCAATTAGGATCGTGGGGTTATTTAGGATATTATTTTAATCCGGAGAACTCGCCGAACGGATGGATATCCCCTTCTGGTGAGCTGGACAATCTAAGTTTACATTATGTGGATTCACCTTTAAAAATAGAATGGTTTGCAATTGATAAAGCGGGGAATGAATCACAGACAAAAGTACAAAATATTCGCATTACTGACAGTATCGATCCTTGGTTTGTAGATCCACCAACTGGCGGGTGGGGGGGTGACTCTAACACCGGCGAAATCAACGTCTTAATTACTGAGGACCAAGACTATGTGGAAAAATTTATCAAGCCTCCAACTCATGAAGATAACATAGACAGTGATTTAAATGTACTTGAATATAAAACTAATGATGCGGATGAAATTTGGACTACAGTTATTAAGAATGATTGGAATAAGGATATTCGTTTCAAATTTTATGGTGAAAAGGGCACGGATTCAAGTGGTGTAGAAAGAATTATAACATGGAAAGTAACTGACGCTACTGGTTCTAATTGGACAGAGAAACAACAAAAATTTAATGTTATAGATAAATATGGCCCCAATTTTTTAGACCTCACTGACAATGCCAATGTTGTACTTCCGTCTATTAATGCGATATTACCCGCCGATAGCCCAACAATGAATGTTGACATAAGTGTACCATGGGTAAATGATAATGTGGATGGATTATTAGAAGTAGTTGGTTATGAACTTTATCGTAATGGCTCTCCTCATAGTGAAAATGAAAATGTGGCTACAAACAAAGATTCTAGTGGTAATTTAGTTAGAGATTTAAGGACACATACTATAAATAATTTAGAAACAGGTGAATATATAATAGAGTGGTATGCAAGCGATAGTGCGGGTAATAAAAATGAAAATAATTGTACAACGGAACTAAATGTTAAAGATGAGACACCTCCAAAAATCACTTGGACAGGAAATTATTCTCCAAATCCAGCGACGAGATTAAATGATAATATGAATCTAGACGAGGATGGTATAATCAAGAAAACTGTACGTGTCACTGTAGAAGCGCCTTCCGAGGTGGTAGATACGGGAAGTGGTTTGAAGTACACGAATACGTTTAAATGTGTATTTGAACACGATGATGTGGAACTTGACATTGTTTGGAGTAATATTTTTAACGAGTGCAAATTCGATGCCCGATTTGGAACAACAAAAATAACATGGATAATTGAAGATAACGCTACACCGCCGAACACCGCTGAATCTTCAATAGATGTTTATTGTGACTTTGGTTGGGTAACTGAATCAAGAGTAGATAGTGATGTGGAAGATGCACCAAGTTTATATAATTCGAGTTTATATAAATTGTTTGATAAAAATGGCAGTAGCACTAAAAAATTTCCAAATCGTTCGTATGGTTCAAGTATTACAGATAATAAAAGCCCAATGTTTCCACACGCAAATTGTCCTTTAAGTTATGTACGAGACGGAGCATGGAGGACTAATAATTTAGGTCATTTAACTCTAAGAGGTGAATGGATTCAATTTAATAAGTTCAATGAGAATCTTTGGTGGGATGATTATGATTCTAAGTCACATTATGGTAAAAATATTAGATTATGGACAGCTCCTTACCCAAATAGAAACGCACCACATTTTCCATATACAGTAGCGGTTATAGGAAGTAACAGTGATGATTTTAGTTCAACAACAGAAAGTATATTACTTACTCGAATTACAGGTATGATATGGTATGATTATGGAAGTGTAACTTCTTTTGGTAAATATTATTCACCGTCAATTAATTTAGGAAGTAGTAAAGAGTATGATTATTATAGAATAGTTTTTGAAAAGATACATGGTGGTTCGTCTGATGATTCATATAAAACTGTTCAAATTTCTTATGTTGAATATGTAGCAGGTGATGATTCAGATTATATAACTGCATCAGGAATTTATTCAGACACAAATATGCCAGAAAATATTGTTAAGAATGATAACTCCTTCTGGGCAACAAAAGGGTTTGATTCTAGTGATACTTTTCCACAAGAGTGTCCGTATACTAGTGCTGGTGGAATAAGTACAAGCAATAACGCAGAATATGCTTACGTTTCATATGTTGGACCAAGGTCATTTAGGGGGCATTGGTTACAAATAAATACTTCGAGTAACCACAAAAGCTTTCAAAATGGCAGTATTGAAGACGTAGGTTGGAAAAATTTTGGATTCAAATGTGTAGATGGCTATATATTCAAAAAAATTGTAGTTATTGGTTCTAATGTAAATAATATTGGTAAATGGAATAATGATCTTACTGAAGCAAACAATATTGTATATAGTACAGAGAATTATTTTGAGAATTATTTTGGCGACGAATATAGAGATGAGTCTTCAAAATTTGATTTTACCAATAATATTCCGACTCGCGTACTTCCTATTATAGATCTTGTAAATGTTGAACAAAAAACGGGATATACATTTTATAGATTTGTGTTTGAAGAATTAAATGATACATCTGAAATTAAAATAAAGAATTTGGCATTTATTCCAAGCACTGTACCTAATATTATATTTGGAGGAGATAATGGCGACCAGTCTAATAATAATTCAAAACGAATAATAAATATTGCGTCTAGTGAGCAAGGTTGGACTCGTTCTGGAACATATGAAGTTGTCCCTCCTTTTGTAGAGGATCCAAGTGGATTTTTTGAAAATGTAGTAAAATTATATTATAGCATTTTACCCGAAAGTACTGATAATCCAAGTGGGTTCGTTTTTGGTGGAACAAGTGATAGAGTTAGTCTAAATGTTAATGATTCTAAAAATCAATATAAAATTATATGGGAAGCGAATAATCTGGTAAATACCGTAGAAGAACTAACAACTGTAAACATTACATGGGCTGAATTAGATAAGGAAAATTGGGGATGGTTAAAAGGTAGTTATTCTTCTGTAAAAGAGAGGTATGAAGGTAGAGATACGAATAGTGGTGTTACTGCGTACAATGAATCTGGAAAGAATTTTTCGCCATACCACCACTTGGATGCTGCAGGTTTGAATGGTATTCTTTACTATCCTGCAGTTTACGGTCCAATAAATTTTACTATTGGTGTAATTATATATGATTTTGACATAAATATTTTTGATGACAATGGTCCTGATGGTGACGGCCGTCATTTAATCGACATAAGTAATCATGAAGACGTTAAATATAAATTTGGACACAGTCTTCGGTTAAAATTGGTTAATGATGAGGAGATTAACGGTGCTTATGCTACCCTAGATACTTGGTGGCAATATAATCTCCGAACAAATCATCCATTTAAAATAGCTTGTACCAATACCAATTTTAACTCTGGCTACGATTGGAAAGTGATATATGTAAGTAAAGTAGAAGAAGCGAATACTGTTAAAACGTGTGTTCAAGTTTCTTACAGAATACATGGTTCAAATAATAGTTGGACATCCTTCGGGGCTAATGATATTACTGGGGGAGGTGATAATTTTACAACGAATGAAAGTGCTGCTTGGTCAACTGGCTCCACGTTAGGAGGAGTTGGAACCGGTAGCACGGTTTACAGTACCAACAGGCCAGCTGCGACTTCGGATGATCAAAGACTCCAGAATCATAATGGTCTTGTTATTGGGGGAACAGCTCCTAACCTTTCTCTTTCTGGTAGAGAAATGAATCACGAAGTAAGTAGTATTGTTATCAGAGAGGCGTTGGATATGCAAAGAGATTAGAACATTTTTTTAGAATATATTTTGTAATAATAATATGAGTTTCTTTAACTATATAGAATTAAGTAAGAGTGTAAATGACATATTTCCACAATGGAATTCAGATAATATGACAGATGCTATAAGAATACAGCTGATACTTGATGGAAGTAGAAATAGACCAGGAGATAGAAATACATTAGGTTGTTTTTTAAGAAATGGAATACCAATTCCAACATTTTCAGATGAAGTATCTGCGGGTGATTACAATTATATTCGGTTAAATCGAGAGAATGTATTAAAAGATTATAGTAATTGGAATGAACTAAATGTTTCAGATAATATGAAAGGATATTTAATATTAAAAGCAGAAAGGAATGCTTTGTCTCAATTATTACAAACAAATATTCAATTAATAAAAAGAAATATAGAAAGTGAGTATTATGAAAGTTTAAATTTTCGATTATTGCCAAAAGTCTCGAATATTATACCTGGTTACAGCCAATCTTACAATCAATCTAATACAGAACAAGTATACAATACACCATTAAATTCTAGTGTATATTTTCGAGTAAAGCCAAATGTTGATTCTAATTCAGATAATACTAAAATAGAAGATATATCATTGATAACGCTTGGTTCAAATAAAATAAAATTAAGCCCAGAAAAAACGGATAAAACGATATCATATAAAGATACAAGTAGCTATGTGTGTAGCTTATTTCAGATCGTAAAGGCGTCTTCAGGAAAGAACAAGAAAACAGGAAAATACGTATTAATGACTGATGGATATTATAGTGGTACTAAAAAAATAGAGTATATTGATGGAAAGATAGAGAATCATTTTATTATTCGATTTCAACAAAATGAAACTGGAGAGCATTTGATTCAAGTAAAGGCAGTAGATGATAGATTTAAAGATAAATTTATAGATAATTTGTATTTTACAATAAATAGTAAAGCATATAAAATACTAAATAACTCAAATTATAGTAGTGATGATTTATTTAAAGGAAATGTGTGTATAAATTTAATTAATGAAGATGTTAATGAATCGGGCATGCAAGTATATCGATGGACTACTAATGAAACTAATTTGGATTTATATAATTTGACTTTAAATAAGACCAGTAGTGAATTTGTAAATATTGTGAAATATTCAAAAGAAGAACCAGAAGAAGAGGAAAATAGAATGGATGTTAAATTGGGTACTGGAGATATGTTTGTTAATAAATATATTTCGGGTCACAAGAATATAGGTAGGACAAACCTCTATGTTGCAAGATTGATAAATAGTGATAATAAGAGTTTCTTTCTGTTTAAAGATGGATATAATAGTAGTGGTTTAATAACCGATAAAAAAATACCATATAAGAATGGAGAATTAGAATCAGCAATTTCAATAAAAATAGAGGATAAATCAATACAAATACGTGCTAATATGTTTGAGTTTTTTGATACATATATCGATACTTTGTTTTTTACATTAACTGGAGAAATGGAAACAATATTAAATTCATCAAATCAAATTGAAGATAATATGCCGTTTTTTAGTAAGGGTAGTGTATCGATAAAGTTGATTAGCGATGTATTTCCTCAAATTTATAAGTGGCAAAGCACTCAAACAAACATGGATTTGTATGAATATAGTGTAAATAAATTGACAAATAGATTTAGCAAAATAATATATTTAGATTCATAATTTTCTAATATACTTATTGCCAAATCTAACTTTTTTAGGTTTTTTATATGGTGGAGGTTTTCTCTTATTTTTATTTTTGGCTTTTGAAATAGCAATACGTCTTCTAATATCAGGATAAAATTTTTCGACATATATAAGTTTCTTTTTGGGTAAAGTATGTAATATA
>NZSO01000019.1 GCA_002696885.1 Verrucomicrobiales bacterium
GTGAGCCAGGCACTGGTAAGACAGCCATAGTAGAGGGTCTTGCAAAAAGAATTGTTTCTGGAGATGTTCCAGACTCGTTAAAAAACAAAAAATTAATTGCGATGGATTTGGGAGGAATGTTAGCGGGTGCAAAATACAGAGGAGAGTTTGAAGAACGGCTCAAGGCTTTTTTAAAGGAGGTGACCGAATCGGACGGTGAAGTGATTTTATTTATCGATGAATTACACACAATTGTTGGAGCTGGTGCATCGGAGGGTGCAGTCGATGCATCAAATCTTCTTAAGCCTCAACTCGCTAGAGGAGAGCTTCGCACCATAGGTGCAACCACATTGGATGAATATAGAGAACATATTGAAAAAGATGCCGCTTTAGAACGAAGATTTCAGCCGGTTAGAATTGATGAACCTAGTGTGGATGACACGATTTCGATTCTGAGAGGATTAAAGGAAAAGTATGAGGTTCATCATGGTGTAAGGATCAAAGATTCAGCCATTATATCGGCCGTTGAGCTTTCGGACAGGTATATTACAAACAGGTTTTTACCGGATAAGGCTGTCGATTTAGTGGATGAAGCAGCCTCCAGATTAAAAATAGAGTTGGACTCGATGCCAACAGAAATCGATGAGCTTGAAAGATCGATTAATCAATTTGAAATGGAGAGGCAGGCTCTAGACAAAGAAGGTGATGAAGAAAGCAGTAATAGGATATCTGTAATCGATAATGAGATGGCTGATCTAAAAGCAAAAGTTTCTACATTAAGATCGCAGTGGATGAATGAGAAGAAAGTTATTGATGGTGCAAGTGCTCTTCAGGTGGAGATAGAGGAATTAAAGAATGAACTTGATAGGGCTCAAAGAATCGGAGATTTGTCTCGAGCAAGTGAGATTCAGTATGGGATTCTTCCGGAGGCTGAAAGAAAGCTTGATGAAACATCAGATGCTTTAAATCAATTACAAAATCAAGGGCTAAAGCTACTGAAGGAAGAAATTAATGATGAAGACATTGCTGCAGTGGTTGCTGCTTGGACAGGAATTCCCGTAAATCGGCTGCAAGAGGAGGAAAGAGATAAGTTGCTTCGAATGGAAGAAAGGCTCTCTGAGAGAGTTGTTGGACAATTGGAGTCAATTAAAGCGGTGTCAAATGCTGTTCGAAGAGGGCGAGCAGGTCTGAGCGATGAAAATAAGCCAATAGGTACATTTTTATTTTTGGGGCCCACAGGCGTTGGAAAAACTGAGCTCAGTAAAGCTCTTGCTGAATTTTTGTTTGATGATGAAAATGCTATGACGAGAATAGACATGAGTGAGTACATGGAAAAGCATAGTGTCGCTCGGCTTATAGGGGCCCCACCGGGATATGTTGGGTATGAAGAAGGAGGGCAATTAAGTGAGGTCGTTAGAAGAAAACCTTATTCAGTGATTCTATTGGATGAAGTTGAAAAAGCCCATCCTGATATTTTCAATGTTCTCCTTCAAGTGTTAGACGATGGAAGGATTACTGATGGACAGGGTAGAACAGTGGACTTTAGAAACACTGTCCTAATTATGACAAGCAATCTTGGAAGCGATGCGATTCTAAATGAACATAACCCTGAAAGAAGAGAGGAAAAAGTTAATGAGGTTTTAAGTGGATATTTCCGTCCGGAGTTTATCAATAGAATAGATGAAAAAATCATTTTCGACCGGTTAGATAAAGAAAATATCTTTGAAATAGTCAAAATACAGTTAAAGCATCTAGATAGAAGATTGAGCAAACAAGGGCTTAAAATAAATATGAGTCCTGAGGCAATTGATTTTATATCCTCTGAAGGATATGACCCTGTATATGGGGCAAGACCTCTCAAGAGAGCGATTCAGAAGCATCTCTTAGATCCATTAAGTTTGAATTTACTCAATGGTGATTATTCAACTGGAGACATTATCGATGTATCAGTTGATTCAGGAATATTGATTTTTGAAAAAAAATCAGAAGATGCTGAGAGCTAGAATCTAAAAATAAAGAGGGCTTTTTGTCTTCATTTGGCTATTTTATATTAAATTAGTTATGAAAAATGAAAGGCCTTATATCATTGCAGAAAATAATTGGAAAAATATTAGCTCTGAGAGTTTTGACTTAGCAGTACTTCCATGGGGAGCAACAGAAGCTCATAATTATCACTTACCTTATGCCACTGATAATATTCAATTAGAGGCAATTGCAACCGAGTCTGCAAGGAACGCATGGACCAATGGAGTCAAGGTAGCAGTACTTCCGTGCGTCCCTTTCGGAGTCAATACAGGGCAACTCGATATACCATTTTGCATAAATATTAACCCTTCAACTCAAACATCGATCCTTAATGATATAATTCACTCACTTGAGATCCAAGGGATAAAAAAAATTGTAATACTAAATGGTCATGGTGGTAACAACTTTCGGCAACAGCTTAGAGAGCTTCAGGCCAGATATAATTCTGTATTTTTATCAACCGTTGATTGGTTCAAAGTCGTAGACCCAAATAGTATTTTTGAGGAACCAGGTGATCATGCTGACGAGGTTGAAACCAGTTTAATGATGCATATAGCACCTGATCTTGTTGGTGATTTGGAGTTAGCGGGGGATGGGTCAACAAACCCCTCAAAAATATCGGCGATTAGAGAAGGCTGGGCCTGGGCACAGAGAGATTGGTTAAAGGCAACTAATGATACCGGTTCTGGAAATCCATCAAAATCTTCGGCGGAAAAAGGAAAGCGACTACTAGATGAGTTGTCTCAAAAATTGGCCTCTTTTTATGTCGAACTTGCTCAAGCTGATGTTACAGACTTGTATCAAAAAACTCAATAATTCTGTATGTTTTCGGTTAATATTGAAAAATGAAGGCAAAACTATAATTGAATTTTCTTACCGTCTTTTTTAGCAGGTGGTATTGGCTCAACCTTTTTACCAGGCTTTAAATTTGGAACCTTTAGACTGGGGTTTCCAAAATTAAATCCCTCAAAGCTTAAGCCTGAACCTTTAAATTTATTCAATTGATTTTTGGCTCTCTCCGGGAGCTTGCCTTTTTCTTCGTCTGTATTAGCTGGACCTTCAAAAGTGATTTTTCCATTGAGATCTTTTGTTATGACCGTGGTTTTACCATTAGCTTTTCTAATTTCTATGCTGCCTTGATCGTCACTAAACATCATTGTCTGACTAGACGAGCCGAACATTTGAGCTATGCCAGGAAAGTTATCGAACTCTTGAAGATTGAACATCCCTTGGAGGTTTTTTCTCATTTCCTCCTGCATCTTTTGAACCTGTTCTTGTAAGTTTTGATCATTTCCAAAAGGTAAGATGTCAAAGTTAATGCCTCCGAGATCTCCAAAATCAATTTGGTTGCCAAATATTTGGTTGTCATTTTCTTCAACGTTCTTTAGATGATTTGGACGTTCCTCAAAACTGACAGTTATAGTTTTTTTGGATCCCTTTTGGATAACTGCTAGTTCAGCATTTTCATCAGCACTGTAAGAGCCAATAAGGTCACTAAGGTTGGCAGGCGATTCGACTGAAGTATTGTTAATTTCAAAAATGATGTCGTGTTTTCTTAATCCTGCTTTTTCGGCAGGGCTATCAGGAACTACGAGTTTTATTGCTGCGCCAACACCTTCCGGAAGATCAAGTTGGGAAGAGATAATGGGATCAACTTTAGAGGTTACTATTCCAAGCCATGCAGGCTTTTTTTTCTCCTCTCCTAAACAAGGTGTGAAGCTTAACGCAACACATGACAATAATATTGAGGCTTTCGCATTAATTTTTGATAACTTCATGATATTAGCGGTAGGTATGATTTCAATTAGTCTGTTTTAATTGGCACGTAATAAAGTCTTTGGCTTGGAACTTTCATCTCGATAATGGTCCCATCGTCTTTGTTTTTCCAGATGAATGAATCTGAAAATTGGTAACGCAATCCTTGATAAGGGATTTTGTCTTGGGAGAGAATGATTTGATCTTCTGCTAATCCTTCAAAGATATTTTCGGCTCGGACTGGAATGAACTGATTATTATCTTTTTTGGGAGAAGGGTTCGTTGCTGTAGAGGTGGTGCTTTTTGAACTGTTATTGGAGTCATTAAGGAATGCGAAAAAACTCCCGATAAATGCAATTATGATTGCAGCAACAGTTGCAATTTTTTGAATAAATGGGAATGGGATGATCTTATTTTCTGAAGGAGCAAGATCATCATCGGAATTTTTAGAAAATATAGAATTAATTTTATGATTGAAGCTTTCGTCCAAGCCTGAGGGTTTGTACTTCGTCAATAAGTCTTCTAAGTCTTTATTTTTGTTTTCCATCACTCGGATATCTTTAATAGCGTTCCTTAATAAATATTTGGTTTAAGAATTTTCCTTAGTGCGTCTAGTCCGTATCTGTATCGAGAAGCGGCTGTATTAGAGGGTATGTCTAAAGCTTCAGCGATTTCCAAAAATGTTAATTCTCCCCATATTTTTAGAGTTATCACTTCTCTATATTTGCTTGAAATTCTTTTCAGCGCATTTTCGATATCTTGGGCCCTTTCTTTCTCTATTAGATTATCTGCTTCAAACCAGGCAGCGACCTCATCATTATTGTAGGCTATTTGATCAGATTTTTGTTCTCTTTTTATTCTCCTCCCTGTTTTTCGCGCAAAGTCAATAGCTGTATTTCTTACAGCGGTGAAGGCTAGAGGCAATGGAGGTGGGTCAAATGTACCATCTTCTTTGGATGAGTATGATTTCCAGAGTCTGTAAATAGCTTCCTGAAGAACATCTTTAGCGTCCTGTTCACTATTAGTTTTTCCCCTAGCAAAAAGCAGTAGTCGGGTTCCATTTTCTTGGAACCAATCTCTCCATTTATCTGATAGATCATTATCTGGCACTGTAGGGTATTCGAGAATCTCTAATGATATAGCGTCATAAGTAAAATTTTTCGCCAGTTTTTCTTTTCTTTTACTTATTTAAAATTTTATATATCTTAAATTTTTTTAAAGCTGACCCCTAAACAATATGAATTCTGTGACTTTATTAGTTCTTGCCGCTGGAATGGGAAGTAGGTACGGAGGACTCAAACAGCTTGATTCTGTGGGGCCCAACGGGGAGACTGTTATTGATTATTCTGTTTTTGATGCCATTCGTGCTGGATTTAATAAGGTGGTTTTTATTATCAGGGAGGATTTTAAAGAAGAGTTTAAATTGTCTATCGGGGAGAAATTCCAAGACCGTATTGAGGTCGAATACGCTTTTCAAAAATTAGATGAGTTGCCTCCAGGATATACAATCCCCAATGATAGGACAAAGCCATGGGGGACAGGCCATGCGATTCTTTCAGCGATGCAGACTGTTCGAGATCCTTTTGCTGTTATCAATGCTGATGATTTTTATGGTCAATTAGCTTACCAAAAAATATACAATTATTTATCTGAAACCCCCGTCGATGCCTTGCCTGCAAATTATTGCATGGTTGGATATCCCCTTAAAAATACCCTTTCCGAGCATGGTTCAGTGTCTCGAGGCATATGCTCAGTATCAGAAGATGATAAACTTAATTCTGTTAGAGAACTGACACATATTGTAAAAAAACATTCTGAGATATTTAATGAGGTTAATGGAGAAAAAGAATCTCTCACAGGGGATGAAGTTGTTTCAATGAATATGTGGGGGTTTAGCCCCCAAGTGTTCATACAATTAGAAAGGCTCTTTTCAGAATTTCTTAAACAAAATCTCAATGTCTTGTCATCAGAATTTTATATTCCTTTTGCTGTTGATAATTTAATTCAGTCTGGCACAGCCACAGTTGAAGTTTTAGAAACAACCGAAAAGTGGTTTGGGGTAACTTACCAGGAGGACAAGGTGCAGGTTCAGAAGGCAATTCTTTCACTGATTCAACATGGAGATTATCCCTCTTCAATATAAGAAATCTCTCAGCGTTCGGTGATTAATTAATTATTGATTAATTGATTGTTTAGAAGCATTAAATGATAAAATTATAAATATTATAATTTTGTCTTGATTAAGATTATAAAAACCATAATAAGTATACAAACCACAAGTTGCGAGGAGGATTTTAAACCAAGCGACAAGATGCGAAAAGTATACAAACAAACAATTACGAGGGCATTCACCCTGGTAGAATCATTAGTGGCGATATCCTTGATCTCGGGAATTGCCTCTGTTGGATATGTTGGCTTTGTTAAGGTACAAGCCAATTCAAAAGCGGCTAAGTTGAAGCAAGACATAGCTGTTGTTAATAATGCATTGAGAGTTTACGAAGCTCATGGTGGTGACATCAATGAGAATGAAACTCCACAAAGCGTTATTGCTAAACTCAAAACAGTTGCATCTGAGGAGAGTTTTAAAGAAATTATAGGGTTACGCGAATCAATGATTGATAGGCGATTGAAAATCGTCATGCAATCTGACTCGGATGCTATAGGGAATAATCCTAGAGCCTTGTGGGATCACAATCGGAAGAAGTTCAGATTCTCTAGTACAGGCCGCAAAGGAATAAAGGCATTCGAGATTGGTGATGATGCTAATATTGTTCCTGTCCAAGAAACAAGAAATTCGAATTTAAAGTTAGCAAAAAAGAGTAATTGGGTTTGGGATTATGAAGACTCCAAACTAATGACATCGGGGGAGAATGTTCCTGTGAATTTAGTCGAGGCTGATGATTTCAGCGGGCTTAGTTCGGAGATCTATGATGGCCCATTGGAGCTCAATATGCCCTCCTTTTCTATGGTCGGAGGAAAATACTCACTTGATTTCTTTGCTGACGCCAATTTGTTGATAAGTAATCCTAATCCTGAGAATTCTTCTAGGATTTTCTATACATCTGATGGGAATAATTGGTCCGCTTACAATGGTGAGTCGATTCTAGTCGATCCTGGGGAGACTTTTGCGGCGATTTCGGCCAGTATGGATTCTAGTTCTTGGTTGGACAGTGAAGTGAATCTCAATACTTATACTGTTGATCCAGTAAAGTTAGAGGTCGATTTAATAGCCCAAGATAATCCGGTGAATTATAGGATGATGGGTGGTGAAATGGAGAGTGGGGGTGAAGAGTCTACGATTGGGTCTAACGTTTTTATATCTTTAAAAAATTCTGACAATATTCCGCTAAGGTTTATTAATTCTGATAACTTTAATGTTATTTGGTCACTCTCTCAAAATGATCCAACTTTTTCTGAGGAGGGGTCAGTAAATAAATTTTCTAACGGATTTTTGGGTAAACGTGTTCATCATGATATCAATACATGGAAGGGAAAAGATGAATTAGGATTTCAGGTCGTTGCAAGAAGTTTAAACGCTTCAATCTTTAATGACTCTGAAATTAAGAAGCTCTCAATTGGCATCCAAAAGCTTCAACTTGAACAACCTAGTACTGATTTTGGGAATAATGCCTCTCCCTCCTCAAATGAAGTTATTTCATTGTTTCCAAACAACGCTAACGGGGCATTGCCCAAAGCTTGGAGGATCTATTACACGACAAATGGCGTAGATCCGGGCTTTGATAGTTTTGGAGAGCCGGTCTCCGGGGAGTTGTACGCTAGTGGAATTGATCTTAGTACCGTTAGTGGCGAGACGGTGGATGTTAGAGCAAGAGTTTATGGCCCCTCTGGCTTTGGTAACTGGTTTAGCCCAAGTCCTCCCATGTCATTTTCTTTAAATAAGTGGATCGTTCCAGAATGGCAAGGCTATGTGGGTGGAGTGTTTCATAGAATGTCTGTTTCTACATATCACAACATTCGCCAGCACTTAATTTCTGGAGGAGTTGATGCTTCTTTCAATCCAGGTAGCGGTCTCAATGGTTCTGGAAAAGCAATCGCACTGCAAAGTGATGGGAAGCTCATAGTTGGTGGTGAATTCACGATGGCGAATGGTGTAAAATCAAATAGGATTGTACGATTTGAAAAAGATGGCAGAATAGATCTTTCGTTCGTGACCGGTGAGGGGTTTGACAATGATGTATTAGCATTGGTGATTCAACCCGATGGAAAAATTGTGGTGGGAGGGAAGTTTCAAAAATATAACGGACAATATAGAATGGGGTTGGCGCGACTTAATTCTGACGGTTCACTTGACTCCACATTTAATGTTGGCAGGGGGGTACACACCGATCAGAATGGATGGGTTCATGGGTTAGACATTCAAAAAAAAGGTTGGTCAGATGAAATTGATTATTCAACCGATCCTTACAAGATAATTGTTGCTGGATGCTTTACTCGCTACAACAACTATCCAGCTTTTAGTCTAGCAA
>NZSO01000020.1 GCA_002696885.1 Verrucomicrobiales bacterium
AATAATATTTACAACCTCGATGCCGCCACGCTCCATATCGTGCATAATGTTTCTTGCAAACGCAGCTAGGTATGAGTAGAGGAGAAAAGTTGGTATAGCTACAGCGAGCCCAGCAGCTGATGTAATCAGGCTTTGATAAACTCCTTGAGAGAGGTCGCCTATAGTGGCTTGTCCACTTATAACATTAAATTGAACGAAAGTATCAACTAGCCCGAGGATAGTTCCCAATAAACCAATTAATGGCGCGATGTATGCAATGGTTAAAAGAACTGATAGATAACGCTCCAGCCTAGGAACCTCAAGCTGACCAGATTCTTGAACGATCTCTTTAAGATCAGATCTAGGTAATTCATGGCGTATAACTGCTGAATGCATCACTCTGGCAACTGGCCCTGGAGTGACAGCACAAACCTGGAGAGCTTCAGCATAATTTTTTTTTCTTATTAAATTAGACAGACCTTGAAGAAATTCTCCTACGTTAATTGTGGAACGGTGAAATAGGAATAATCTCTCAAGAAAAACGCCTACTGCAACAATCGAGCAA
This sequence comes from Verrucomicrobiales bacterium, assembly GCA_002696885.1. Lineage (GTDB taxonomy): Bacteria > Verrucomicrobiota > Verrucomicrobiia > Verrucomicrobiales > DEV007 > EC70. The sequence continues at coordinate 545 of NZSO01000020.1, forward strand.
CCTAGAAGAAGCCACATCAATGGGCCTCCTTTGCTAATCATCTCGAACATACTTTTCTAATATAATGCTTTTTAAAATATCGGTAGCCTAAGTTCGCACTAATACTGCAAATAGTAAAGGGCACTATATGATACTCAGGAAATATTGTGAAATATCGTTAGTAAAATAAGCTATCAGATGCAATTTCATCATATAACACCATTATCTTCGATCTTATTTCATCATACTTCAACTCATGGTCAGTCACTAAAACAAGCTGAGCGATGGAAAAATGAATGAAACTTAATGAGTAATTCAAACAATGAATACTCCTTAATTGATTTCTATTATTCTTTATGAATTCAGATAACTCATTAATCTGGTTGAAAGGATCCTCGGGTGTATCAGTAGGAGAAAAAATTGGAGGTTTATTATCATAAAACAAAACACCTGAACCCTTAATACCAATCATATTATTAACTGAATCAAGGAAATGTTTAATTTTCATGTTGTCCCCAAACAACAATTCTTGATCACCCATATGTTGATCATATTTTTCACTCCTTGTTCGTTCTGAATTAGCAATCGGATCCAGTTCCTCCAGAGGCTTCACTTTACCTCTTGATCTATGAACTTTGTGAGGAGAATTTCGCTCTCTAAACACCTCAGAGCTTTGATGCTCAACTTCATCGGATTGCTTAAAGTAATGATCAATATCATCATCGATAATAAATCCAGATCCCTCTAGCTCATCATTATTATCAATATCTGAGTAAAAGATATCTTTAACATTGGATTTGGATTTACCCTCAAATTTATTCGGAATAAATTCGGGCACTTTCTGACTTTCAGTATCATCAACAAGTTCAAATGGACTGGATTGTTGAGCATCATTTTCATTAGAGTTAAAAAAAGCCTGAGAATCGTCGGGCTGTGATTCAATAAAAGAGAGCTTATCAGGATCAATTTGTTCTTTTTCCTGTTTGTTGAACAATTCTCTAAATGAAAAAGACATTTTGTTAAGTGGTTTGAATATATTTATAAAAACTAATATTAAAGTAATATTAATTATATCAATAAATCACTCCACAAAACAAGACTATAAATTATTTTCAGAGTACTTACTACTTGGCGCGTAACTCTATTTGAAAACGATAAAAATATTGGCCCTCTAGATCAAAATTCAACTGATTGAATTCCATCGTCACTAGACCATTTGGTCCCTCAACTAACTGCAAGTCCTCAACAGATGACCAATTCTTCAAATCATTGGATGATAAAAGCGTAACTACAATATCATCCGGTAGCCTATCAAAACTAAACTGGATTGATAAATTTCTTTCGCCGTTTAGTTGACCGCGCAAAATAGATAATTTGTTTGTTAAAGTGGAGGGATTTCTTGGGTCAAGACCAAAGGCATATTCTTCTAAGTTACTGATACCATCATTGTCATAATCTTCCTCTGGGCCAGTTCTTTCTCCATCTATTCCATTATCTGTAAATTCGTTTTTGAACCATAAATTAAATCCATCCAGTTGTTTGCTATTTTCGGAACCTGGCGTGCCTTTTTCACTCAATGAGGCTTGCCAATTAGTTGAGTCATTTCCTAACTGAAAAATGTCAATTCTTTCGATACTTCTTCCCTCACCTTCGGGCCAATGAATACCTCCATCATATTTTACAGCATCTACTTCAATCAATGGAACTACTATTCCTTGGCCAATAACAAAATCAGGTTTATCAGGTCGTAAAAGAACGATTTCTTCTCCCGAATTATTTAATGCTCCTTCAAAGCCATCTACATCCCCAAAAATTCTGACATTTTCAGGCACTGAATATTCATTTCTAAATTCACTCACTGATACCCCCTTTGGAATGATCAAGACTCTTTCATTCTTTTGGAGCTTAGGCTGGTCTCCGGGAAAAGTGAAAGTAACACCATCGAGCCTCCAATTATTGTTTGGGTCGCCACCCTGTTGTTGAGAAACCGTATCGTAAAGTGGCAAGACACCATCACTAATATTGGTTATTTCAATATATTCAGTACCGCCCAAATATGGTTCATAACAAATTTCACTGATGACCGCCTTTTCAATTCGCGGTGGATTATTAGGATATCCATCTGGAAAAGCTTGGAACCTATTTATTTCAAAAGATGGTAACCCTGACTGAGGAACAAATACCTCATTACCAGCACCATTAATGTATCGGATGATAGAAACACCATTCTGAGTCGCTCTAAATTTTGCACCATGAGAGTAACCAGTGAACTGACCATTATCATCAGCAGAAAATATGAACACCTCATCCCCTCTTGAACTCAACGAGAATGCCGTTCCAAAATAATTAATTGGTGCACCAGGATCCGCATTATTATCCTCGTTAACCGCCCAGTATCCTTTTGCTGGAATCACTGTATTGCTGGGAATAAGATATTTTTTTGGGGTAAGTGAATCATCAGTCAAATACCATCCTCCAATATCGGCAGGCTCTGAACTAGTATTATATAGCTCTATAACATCGGTTTGAGGAAGGTCAGTATGTGATAGAATTTCATTAATCACAACGATTGGACCTCCAAAAGCTGATCCTCCACGACTCGCGCTGAGCTCCCAATCAGAAGCACGATATCCAGAACCATTTAAATGACTTCTTACAAGGCTATAACCTTGACCGTCTGCTTCAACAGGCCATGGTAACTCATCATCGTATTCCACCGAATCTAAAATGGCATAATAACGAGGATAGCCCGGCGCATCTCTCTGAAAACCTTCAATCGTAATAGGTAGCCTTATTTCGATTCTTTCTCCTCCACCGTCCAAAGAACCTGCTTCTATATCTGCAAAAACGGTCACATCATCTCCAGTATTGTAAGCAGCACGAAACTGTGCTTCTCCAACATTGGTAATATAGGCAGATTCACCAGCTCGCAAAATTGGCTTGTCTCCCGGCAATGTCATTCCAAATCCATTAATAATAAGATTATCACTTGAAGACTCAGGGTCGTATAAGAGAACATCCTCTACGCTACTATTTTCTATCTTAATGTATTCAACTGAAGACCCATATCCGGGTGAATACATAATCTCCACAATTTTAATATTGGAGGAAACCGGCAATCCATTATCCTCTCCCAGGCTAGGATCATCAGGAATTAGATACTCGTTGGCATATTCATCCAAAAATCTGGAAAAGTGCTTACCATCTGAAGAAGACGGAAAATGAAAGCCATGAACCCATCCAGTCAGTAAACCACCCTCAGAAGAATAAATAAAAGCACGTTCCCCTTTTGAGCTTAGACTAATTGAAAACCCGTTAACACCGTTTTCAAGAACTGTATATCCTCCAGCCGGTACAATTGTACCCTCGGTAATGGGAGGACTCTTTTGTGGCCTATCTAGATTATCCGAAATATACCAACCACTGATATCAACATCTTCGTCATTTGGATTATAAACCTCAATAGCATCATTAGTTAAAAGCCCATCACGAGTCCTGATCTCATTAATAAAGATTTTTTTAAATTCATCAGGTAATGGCTCATCTTCACCTGGGGAACCATGTGTATTGATACTAGGTCTCCAAGATCTAAAATCATCTTCATTAACAATTCTATTACTCTGAAATTGTACCAGTGAATAATCACCAGCGTCTGGCTGGCTTGGCCATCTTGCTCTTTCCAAATCATCCTCTTCTGGTAATTCAGGAGGGTCAGGAATCCCTCCATCATCGCCATCATAATATCTCACTGAACAAACAGTCGTACCGGTATCATCAGGACCATCTTTAAGAGTGATTCTTTCACCTCGGTTTGAAAGTCCAGCGCGACCAGCTCCTGCTCCATCGTCATCAATATATTGGCCAGTTATTTGGACACCAGGGTACTGTGTTGCGAAAAATTGAGCGTTGGCCACTAAAACGAGACATTGTCCGGGCTGAATGAAAGTCTGTGCAGGAAAGGTGAATAAAATACCATTAGTGAATTCCCATCCTGAAATATCAATAGCCTCTTGACTAATATTTTTAATCTCAACAAATTCCCGAGCTTCATCCGGACCATTTGGGTTATAGTGAATTTCTGAAATGATAACATCCGAGGATGCGTATAAAGGAATGACTCCCATCAGAAAAAACAGGAGGGAATAATGGAGATGTGAAATTTTATTGAATAGACTTGATACGCAAGACATTGATGTTGGGGAGTTGGGTGCAATCTTACGACATAACCCTTAACTAATTATCCTTCGTCAAATCCTCGAGGTCAAGGAAGAGCGACTATTATTATAGATTATTCATCATGATGATTTCCCAAGATTTTTTGGTAAAACCTTATAATCATAAACCTCACTAGGTGAGAATAACCAGCCCGGATCGGGATTAATTAGCCTATAATCCGATAATATAAATTCTCTTAACAAGAGATTTGAATTGGGGTCATAAACCTTCCTTCCAGAAAACTTCCCATTCACTTTATATTCATAATTATGATCATAGCCGAAGCGCTTAACCTTTTCCAACTTGGTAGGATCATCACCTAATTCTTCTTTTTCAAATTCCATTATTTCAGGAAGTCGATCTGGCACGGACTTGACTCTCTCATTCATAATGACAAGAGCCGACTCAGTCCAAGGCTGACCAGGCCTACGCAAATATCCCCAAAACCTCATTCGATCAACGTAATACCTGCGACCAATATAAAAATCACCTCGGGGTTCAGCTGCTATTTTTTGAGCTCTAACCAACTTGGCTGTTTCAATTTCAGGATTTTTGATAACCTTACTTGGGGAGCAACTTGATAAAAAAGCAACAACAAAAAATCCAAGTAGTGGAAACAGATTATTTAAAGTCATCTATGACATAATGCATTGGGCATAAAAGGTCCGCAACAAGGAAATAATTATCAATAGGCAAGCCATGGACCTAACCACTTTTCAACTTCTTGAACGCTTTTTCCTTTTCTTTGGGCGTATTGAACAATCTGATCTTTACCAATACTTCCTACACCAAAATATCTAGAATTTGGATGCGCAAAATATAATCCACTCACTGAGGATCCAGGACTCATTGCCATACTTTCAGTGAGAGAAGCCCCGACTATTCGCTCTGCATCTAATAAATCAAAAAGTGTCAATTTTTCTGTATGATCAGGTTGAGCTGGATACCCTGGAGCAGGTCTAATGCCTCTATATTTTTCTTTAATTAACTCATCATTAGATAATTCACCCTTCATTTCATATCCCCAAAAATGTCGAGCATCTGAATGTAATTTTTCAGCAAATGCCTCTGCCAAACGATCAGCAATAGACTTTACCATTATGGAAGAGTAGTCATCATTTTTATTTAGATAAGAATTAGAAAGCTCATCAGCCCCGTGGATTGAAACCACAAAACAACCCAAATAATCATTAATTTTTGAGCTCTTCGGCGCAATAAAATCCGATAACGCGTAATTAGGTTTATCTTTTTTTGGCATTTGTTGCCGAAGCGTATAAAAAACAGATCTGACATTTTCTCTCAGGTCATCAGTATAAATCTCAATATCATCACCAATTGAATTGGCAGGAAAAAGGCCCCAAACACCCTTTGCTAAAAGACTTTTATTTTCGAGGATTTTCTCTAACAACACCTGAGCATCATGATAAAGCTTTTTTGCCTCTTCTCCGCAATTGGAGTCCTCAAAGATTTTCGGGTATCTCCCCCTAATTTCCCATGCATGAAAAAATGGAGACCAGTCAATGTAAGGAATAAGTTCTTTTATTTCAGGAAATACCTCTTGGACACCAGTACTACTAGGTTGAGGAACATCAATCTGATGCCAATCTGATAAAAGAGCATTATTAGTGGCTTCCTCTATCGACAATAACTTATTTTTAACCTCACCACTACCATACTTCTGCCTTAATTCGTCGTGCCGGTTTTCATTATCAGAAATAAAAACATCTCTCTTATCTTTCCCCATTAACGAAGTCACTACTGGAACACTTCGGCTAGCATCAAGCACATGAATCACGGGCCCGCTGTAGTGAGGCGCAATCTTAATAGCAGTGTGAGCGGCACTCGTTGTGGCACCTCCTATTAATAATGGTGTTTTCATTTGTTGACGCTCCATTTCCTTAGCCACACTGATCATTTCATCTAGGCTTGGAGTGATGAGACCACTCAATCCTATAAAATCTGCACCTATTTCTTTAGCCTTGGAAAGAATCTTATCGCACGGGACCATGACTCCAAGATCGACAACCTCGTAGTTATTACAGGCTAAAACCACTCCAACGATATTTTTCCCAATGTCGTGAACATCACCTTTGACTGTAGCCATTACTATTTTTCCTGCAGAGTCAGAATGCTTTTTTTCCTTCTCCATGTAGGGCTCAAGATAGGCCACTGACTTCTTCATTACCCTTGCTGATTTGACTACCTGAGGTAGAAACATTTTACCCTCACCAAAAAGATCTCCCACGATCTGCATTCCATCCATGAGGGGCCCTTCAATAACTTTAATTGGTTTTCCGTATTGAATTCTGGCCTCCTCGGTATCTTTTTCAATATAGTCTGTTATTCCTTTGAGCAGAGAATATTTCAATCTTTCCTCCAAGGACTCATTCCTCCATTCAAGATTAGATTCTGTTTTTTTACCAGATGTCCCCTTGAATTGCTCGGCATAAGAAATTAATTCATCTGTTGCCTGGGAGTTTCTATTAAAAATAACATCCTCAACTTTGACTAAAAGCTCCTGAGGAATGTTTTCGTAAACCTCGAGCATACCAGCGTTGACAATACCCATGTCCATTCCAGCCTCTATGGCATGATAGAGGAATGAGGAATGCATCGCCTCTCTAACAACATTATTACCCCGAAAACTAAATGAAATATTAGAGACACCACCACTAACTTTTGCTCCAGGTAAATTTTCTTTGATCCACTTTGTGGCTTTTATAAAATCAAGAGCATAATTATTATGCTCCTCCATACCGGTTGCAATCGTAAGAATGTTAGGATCAAAAATTATATCCTCTGGATTAAAGTCTACCTCCTTAACAAGTATTCTGTATGCCCTTTCACAAATACGAATCTTATCTTCGTAACTAGCTGCCTGACCCTCTTCGTCGAAGGCCATCACAACCACAGCAGCACCAAACTTCATAATTTCTCTGGCCTGCTCTATAAAAGTTACTTCCCCCTCTTTCAAAGAAATTGAATTTACGATGGGCTTGCCTTGAATACTTTTTAGACCCTCCTTAATAACCTCCCACTTTGACGAGTCTATCATTATCGGGACTTTTGAAATCTCAGGTTCAGATGCAATCAGCCTCAAAAAACTTCCCATCATTTCAACACCATCAATGAGACCTTCGTCCATACAGACATCGATCACGTTGGCTCCGTTTTCTACTTGTTGCCTCGCTATACGGGTTGCTTCATCAAGTTTGTTCGCTTTGATAAGCTTAGAAAATCTTGGAGAACCAGCAACGTTGGTACGTTCCCCAACCATTAAAAAATTTTTTTCTTTGGTATGATTGTAGGCTTCTGATCCACTAAGCCTCATACATGGATCAATTTTGGGAATCCTCCTAGGTTCGTATTTTTTTACCTCCTCAGCGATTTCAGAAATATGTTCAGGTGTATTTCCACAGCAACCACCCACAATATTTACCATTCCACTCGCTGCGAATTCTCCTGAAAATTTAGCCATGTCATCAGGAAGGAGGTCGAATCCGCTCGGGGCTAATGGATTGGGTAGACCCGCATTTGGATAAACCGAAACATAGGCATCCGTTTTTTTAGATAGTTCAGAAAGAAAAGAACGCATAGGTTCAGGTCCCAATGAACAATTGAGTCCCAAGGCCAATGGATTCATGTGCCGGAAGGAGTTAATGAATGATTCGATTTTCATCGCAGATATCATGGTCTCTCCTCCCATTCCAACTGCCGCAGAATATATAATGGGTATATTGATATCTAACTTTTCTCTGACCTCTTTTATGGCAACCGAAGCAGCCTTCGCATTGAGCGCATCAAAAATAGTTTCAACTAACAAAAGATCAGAACCTCCCTCAATTAGGGCCTCTATTTGATGAGAATACGCAGCAACGACCTGATTAAAATTTACCATTCTAAACGCTGCATCATCGGCGTCAGGGGACTGCGAAAGAGAAACGGTTAGTGGACCCACTGATCCTGCTACATATTTTTTTTCGCCACAATCATTAGCAACTCTATCCGCCCACTTTTTACAAATCTGTGCAGATTTGAAATTTATCTCCCAGGTCAAATCTCTGAGAAATTTATCCTCTATTATTTTCTGAAAAAAATCCTGATCCTTGATACCAGAGCCTGTGTCTCTTGGATCTTCTACAAAAAATTCACTTTGTGCCAAAGTCGTTGCTGAAAATGTGTTAGTGGACGCAATATCAGAACCTGCTTCATAAAATTTGCGATGAATATCTCCAATGACCTCACTTTGAGTGAGTGAAAGAATATCACCATTGTTAAGTATTTCTTTTTTGACTGACTTAAACCTTTCCCCTCTTGCGCCACTTTCATCCAATCCATATTCCCTAATGGTTGTACCCATGGCTCCATCAAGAACAACAATGCGTTCATCGAGAAGTTTCTTAAGTTCAGCATGGATATTTTCCTCCATATTTGCAAAATTGACTGAAAATAGCCTAATATTTCAATATATCAACAAATTATGATATGTTGATATGTTTTTGAATAGTCTATTTTTGTGCAAGTATTAAAGATGTCTAAACTGATTCTTGCTTCCTCCTCCCCTAGAAGAGAACGACTCATGAGAGAGGCCGGCTTTGAGTTTGAAATAATTGTGACTGATGCCCAAGAAATCAGTGAAAAATTCATGATTCCTTGGGATCTTACGGTTCAGAATGCTAAAATTAAAGCAACCCCAGTCGCTCAAGCCAATCCTAATAAAGTCGTCATTGGAGCTGACACAGTTGTCTCCCTAGATAATGAAATCTTCGGAAAACCCTCAGATATGGAAGAAGCGGCTAAGATGCTTGCGAGATTGTCAGGAAGAACCCATATTGTAACTACAGGAGTTTGTATCTTCCAAAAAGAAAAAAATGAAAACTTCTATATTAATACGGAGGTCACGTTTAAAACTGTCTCTGATGCCGATATCAATAAATACCTCGAAGTAATAAACCCACTTGATAAAGCAGGAGCATACGCTGCTCAAGATCACGGAGAACTCATCATCGAAAAATATTCTGGCTCTTACACTAACGTCGTAGGACTTCCCATTGCTGAATTAAAGGAAACATTAGCAAATTCTTTTCAAATCTATCCAACAATTTAATTAACGGAGTAATCCAATTACGATCTATTCATGAATATTGTTATTATAGGGGCTGGTCAGATTGGCCTACATCTTGCAAGAAGCTTATCCGGTGCCGCTCATGATATCGTTGTAATCGAAAGTAATGAAAAACTCGCAGATTCTTGTTCGAATGAAATTGATGGCCGAGTCATACATGGTACTGGCACCTCAGTAGAGCTGTTACTCGATGCTGGAGTCTCAGAGGCCGATTTGATTTTTGCTTTGACCAGTCATGATGCAACAAATCTTGTAGCATGTGAAATATCAAAAAAATTAGGAGCAAAAAAAGCCATATGCAGGGTTTCACCTCAACTCGTCAGAGAAGAATGGATTTTTGATTATAGAGCTAATTTTTCTTTAGATCACATCTTTAGCTCTGAAAGACTCTCAGCAATAGAAATATCAAAACATATTAGAAATCCTGATGGAATTGCTATTCAGGAAATCGCCCGGGGTCGGATTGAAATTCAACAAGTTCGTATACCTGATCACAGTAATGCCTGTGGCAAATCTTTAATTGAATTAAACCTTCCAGAAAGAGTAAGAGTTGCCGCGATTCAAAGAGCTGAAAAATCATTTATTCCAACCGCTGAAGAAATAATTCAGGCCAATGACCAGGTCACTCTTTTTGGTGATCCTAGTAAGCTCTCCAAAACAGCATCATCCTTAAGAAGTAAAAACGAGAAAGAAAAATCAACTAACATCGTCATTCTAGGAGGAGGAGAATATGGTATTTCTCTTGCCCAGATGATTAGCTCATGGGGCTGTCAGATAAGAATCTTTGAGAAAGATCAAGATCTCGCAGAACAGTTAGCCGAAGAACTCGCAGGAACAGCAACCGTCATCCATGCCGATGCAACCTCGCTTAATGAATTACGTGAGGAACAAATTGGAGAAGCGGACTTCTTTATTTCCACAACTCAAAGCGATGAGGATAATGTCATGACATGCCTACAAGCTCATAATCTAGGCACTAAAAACTGCCTTCCTCTCATCCATCGTACTGATTATGCTAATTCAGTTAACCAATCAAAAAGCAAACTTGGGATTAAAGAAGCAATAATCCCCAGAGAGACAGTAAGAAGAGAGCTGATGAGATTTATCACTTCTGATAAGTATCATGTTGTTAAAAAAATCCCGGCCGGTGAAATTATTGAAACCACCATCCGCGAAAAATCCAAAGTGGCTGGAAAGAAAATTGAAGAAATTGCTCTTCCCGCGGGTTCCATCTTCATTGCCTTGATCAAGGGAATTCATGCCAAAGTTGCAAGCGCCAATGATGTCATTGATGTAGGAGATACTGTTTTTTCAATCGTATCAGAGAAAGCCAAAAAAGCGTTCTTAAAACTAGTTGCACGCTAAAAGATCATAAAAAAAGGGTGGCCCAAAAATGAGCCACCCTCTGAAT
>NZSO01000021.1 GCA_002696885.1 Verrucomicrobiales bacterium
CTACACCTGAATTAATAGTGGCGATAACGCCATTGATTTCAATTTTCCCAGTTCTTAAACCGGTATCTGGATCAATCTTTTCTTCAATCCATTGACCTTGAGAAAATGATGTTAGATTTGTTAAGGCGTAATACAGCAATGCAATTATTATTGGCTTTTTCATACCGATAATTTACAGCCCAACAAATCATAATCAATTTTCCAGATTTATAAAAAATTGAATAATAGAAATTGGTCTTGGGGAAATTAAATATGTTATTCCTGTGATCGAGATGGATTGTTTAATTGCCTCAAGTTCTATGGCTCACAAATTTTAAATTATTTAGATGCTTCGAGGGCTTTAATTTCCTCATTCATTTGAGACGGATCATAGAAAGCAAGCATTTGAACTACTTTTCCCTTCGAGGTCCGAAAATCCATATGGATATTGAATGAAATCTTCTTTTTAGTAACTCTGCCGGTGCCCGTTAGTGTAGCCCATGCATTTGTCCATATTGTTTTTTCGTTTGGGCGTATTTCTCCAAAAGTTTTACCGTCCCATGCGATCGCTTCATTCGAAAAATAATTTGTGTGAATGTGCAATTTCTCAAATTTCATATCTTTAATGAGTTCTTGATGAATCATTTTCAGTCTTTTAATGTAATTCTCTTTGCCCTTAATAATCACATCATTAATCTGAACCTCCACATCATCGGAATAAAAAGTTTCCGCAAACTTAGAGGGCTGCTCGTCAGATGACGAATCAAAGTATTTTTTAATGTTTTCAGATATTGCGTCCTTAGTTTTCAGGTAGGACTTTTCCTCGCCAGAAAGTGTAGATGCGAAGAATAAGCTAATTGATAGTAATGATAAGATAATTTTTTTCATGTGTTAGTGTTTTGACAGTGATTTATAATTAAATTAACTATCATGATGCAAGTCATAAAGATTCCCTACTCAATTTTTTTTATCATAATTACAATAATGATATTTGAGGGAGTAAGTGTGTTTGCAGCTGTGGCACCGTTAGAGCCAAAGAATTTAAACAAAAAATCTGATTTTATTGTATCGGGAACGGTGATTAATATTTTAAAAAAAAATCAAAAATCTAAAATTGAAAAATCTTTTGGTATTCATCGAGATCAAATTTTTAATGTGACTCTCAAAGTTACTAAGGTTTCCAAAGGTGAAGGAGTTAAAATTAATCAGCATATTACAATCAAAGCGTGGCGACCTCTTCTTAGGGTTCCTCCAATACCTGGGCCTCAGGGGCACTATCCTTTGCCTGAAATAGGAGACAAAGTTAAAGTTTTTCTAATAAAAGAAGCCAATGGAAAATATAGTGCTTTATTGCCAAATGGTTTTAGCATTATCAATTAGATGAATAAAAGAATTCCCTACCTCTTTTCCGTTATTTTTTTAATTACTAGTTTTTTAAATTTGTCTTTTGCTAAGGACTCAACTGAAGTCATTCAAGGTACAAAAAAAACAAAAAAAATTTATTTACTGAATGACAAGATTAAAGACAAAACGACATCAATTAATGAAAAATTTTTGGTGTTTACAGACAGTCTGAAACAAACACAAAAAGTTCCACTTATAATTTATCTTCATGGAGCAGGGGGTAGAGGTGATGATATTGAAAGAATTAAAAATTCGGTCATACCTTTGTTACGTGGTTTGGAGAAATTCGTTGATGAGAAGTGTATAGTCGTTGCTCCTCAATGTCTCCGAGAAGCGAGAGGAGGAGGGCGAGGAAGTTGGAAATTTGAGGAATTAAATGAGTGGTTAGAGCAAATAAAGAAAACCCTGCCTATTGATGACAAGAGGGTTTATCTCATGGGGAATAGTATGGGTGGTTATGGCTCTTGGATGTGGGGTGGGAATTCACCTGAGCATTTTGCAGCAATTGCTCCTATCGTTGGTGGTATTGGTCCCAATGGTCCAAAAGATGTCACCTCGGAATTGGAAGAGTGGGCTAAGAATTTAGCGAAAATTCCGGTGTATGCCTATGCAGGGGCAAAGGATCGGGTAGTACCAGCAGAGAGGTCAGAGAGAATGATTGCTGAGATTAGAAAAGCAGGAGGTCAATTATCAAATATCCAAGTTTACCCTAATGAGGGCCATGGAGCAAAGCGGTTGGTGTTATCTTCTCCTAAATTTTATAGCTGGATGTTTTCTCAGAAGCGGGAATGAGTAAATGGTGTTATTAGGATAGAGATGTATTTCTTATGCTAATATCTCTTTTACAACATTGGCTTCTTCCACTCCTGTCAGCTTGGTGTTGAGACCTTGAAATTTGAAAGTGAATTTTTCATGGTCGATGCCAAGAGAATGAAGGATCGTGGCATTCATATCGTGAGTATGAACAGGATCTTTCACAATGTTATAACAATAGTCATCGGTTTGACCATGTACGTACCCCTTCTTTATTCCACCTCCTGCCATCCATATGCTAAAGCATCGCCCGTGATGATCTCTGCCACTCTTCAATGCGCCCTGACTGTATGCAGTACGACCGAATTCACCACCCCAAACAATTAAAGTATCTTTTAATAATCCTCTTTGTTCTAAGTCTTTGACCAATGCAGCTGACGGTTGATCCGTATCTTTACATTGAGAGCTCAGATGAGGGATTAGACTTCCATGTTGATCCCACCCTCTATGAAATAATTGTATGAAACGAACATCGCGTTCAGCAAGCCTTCTTGCCAAAAGGCAATTATAAGCATAGGTGCCAGGTTTTCTCGCCTCTTCACCATAAAGTTTAAACGTGCTCTCTGGTTCTTTAGAGATATCAACAATTTCAGGCGCTGCGGTTTGCATTCGAAAAGCCATCTCATATTGAGCAATTCTAGTTTCTATTTCAGGGTCTTCGAACTTCTGGTAATTTTCTTTATTCAATTGGGCGAGGTCGTCTAGCATTCTTCTTCTTGTCGAACGTTCAATGCCTGGTGGATCGTTAAGGTACAGGAGTGGATTTTTACCGCTTCTCATTAGGACCCCTTGATGTTGGCTAGGTAAAAACCCGCTTCCCCATAATCTTGAAAAAATGGGTTGTCCTGGGTTTTTTCCATTTCCTTGTGATATTAAAACTATGTATGCAGGCATGTTCGAATTAGTGCTACCTAATCCATAACTTGCCCACGAACCAAGGCTGGGCCGCCCAGGTATTTGAGATCCAGTATTAATCAATGTGATTCCTGGGTCGTGATTAATTGCATCAGTATGCATCGAGTTGATGACAGTAATTTTATCAGCAATATCCCCAGTGTAAGGGACCATGTCACTCATCCATGTTCCAGAATCACCCCTTTTTTTCATGGGCGATACAGGAGCACAGACTAAAAGCTTTTTGAGACCAGCGGTCATTCCCGTTAGTCGTTGTCCTCCTCTTACACTGTCTGGTAGCTCTGTTCCGTGAAGTTTATTGATTTTATCAGAGTGGTCGAACAAATCGATGTGCGAAGGTCCACCCGATTGAAACATATAAATTACTCTTTTTGCCTTAGCTTCGAAGTGAGGCAGTCCAGGAATACCATTATTGGTTGAACTTGTGTTATCTGCCCTAAGCATCGATGAAGCTGCTAAGGAGCCTAGAGCGATACCAGATTGGCCGAGTAGACATCGTCTATTAATTAAATCAGCTGATGAATTGATATTATTTAAAAAGTTCATTGTCTTGTAACAAATTCATCCATGTTGAGAAGTGTGCTTGCTACCAAGGTCCAGGCAGCCACCGTCTTTGGATCTTTTATTTTAGGATTGTAAGATTGGCCAGCTCTTATAAGAGAAACAGCATTCTCTGGTTTATTCTCAAAAGTTTTTATATATTCTTTGAAAGAGCTACTCAGTATTCTCAGTTCATTTTCTTGAGCGGTTCTTCCTAAAGTCCTCATGAAACCAATGTTAATTCCTTCCATTATGGAAGATTCTGCAGACATGATATTTCCTAGTGAAGCGGCAGCTTCCAAAAATTGAGGATCATTCTGAAGGACAAGGGCCTGCATAGGAGTATTGGTTTGAAGTCTTCTAACCACACATGTTTCTCTATTCGGTGCATCAAAAATAGTCATTGATGGAGGAGGAGAAGTTCTTTTCCAGACAGTATACATACTTCTTCTGTAGTTTGATTGGCCTGAACCAGGTAAATATTTCTGAGATGTAAATCCAGATGGGTAACCGTAATGACTGACATCAGCCCAAAGACCCTTTGGTTGATAAGGATATACACTTGGTCCACCTATTTCCAGATCAAGAAGTCCAGATGCAAAAAGTGCAGAATCTCTTACGAATTCAGCATCTAATCGGAACCTTGGTGACCGAGATAATAGTCGGTTGTAGGGATCTTTAGAAGAACTGCTTTTTCTTAATTTGGACTCCTGTTGATAGGTTTCTGACATGACTATTCTTTTGATTAGTTTTTGAAGGTTCCATCCACTTGCCACAAAGTCCTTCGCGAGTCTGTCAAGAAGGACCGGATGAGAGGGATATTCACCTTGAGCTCCAAAGTCTTCTGCAGTTTTGACTAATCCAGTACCAAAAATCATCTGCCAATACCGATTAACTATGACCCTGGAGGTTAGCGGATGTTTAGGGTTAATGAGCCACTTTGCTAAATCTAATCTTGTTAAAGTCTGACCCGCTTCACTTTTTGCGGGAGGTAGTGCAGATGGAGTTCCTGTGCTTACCTCTTCGCCATGTTGATCATAAGCACCGCGTATGAGGATATGAGTCTTCCTTGGCTTGTAATTCATGACCATTACCGTCGACTTACCAGTTTCCGCGGTTTTCTTAATGGCTTTTTCCTCGAGGTTAAGTTGATTAATATATATTTTGAAAGCTCCAGAAACAGCAGAGAAAGAATCATTGATTTTGTTCCAGTGCGTGGTGTTTCTTTTTTTGGTTGGGGTATTTAAAGCTGAAAAAAGATTTTCATCGAAACTTTTCGATTCACCTGTTTGATATATCGCTCCCCAGGGACTGTCACCGTAATTAGCGATCTCAAATGCTTCTTTCCATTCGGATTGATTGTTTTTCTGAGTTTGAGATTTCCACTCGGAATTGGTCACAATAGATATGGTTTCATTAGATGAATCCAGTACTTGTAAACTTAGTATTAATCCAGCCTTCGACCCAGCCACATTATTTGCTTCAACCTCAATTGTATTTTTTCCTTTTTTTAAGTTATTAATTTCGATGGTTTTTGGTTTCGTCCAATCATCAAGCGATGCGATATGCTTGCCATTGATTAATATCTTGCATTCATTGTCACATGTGAACCACATGGAAGCGCTTTTTGGAGCTTTCTCTAAGTTAAATGCTCGACGAAATTTAGCATAAGCTGAGTCTCCTTCTTTTTTAGACCAAATCCATTTTACCGAATTATCGATTGTAATTGAATTCTTTTTATTTTTTGAATTTGGTCTTTGTTTGCTCAGGGAGTCTAATGTTTTCTTTTCCCATTGGGTTCTAAGATTGGTTAAATGAATTTCAGGAGTGACTCTTTTCTGACGAAGTTCATTTATTCTATTATTCGCATCTCTTTTTACTCTTTCGATTGAGCAGAGATTAGATTCCGCTTCTATGAGGGGGGCTGTATTGGCGTTTATTGCTCCGCTTCCAGGTTCACTTGAAGTATTAAAAAATGCAAAAAATTGATAATATTCTTTTTGAGTAATTGGATCATATTTGTGATCATGACATTGGGCACATTTCATGGTTAGTCCCATGAAAACAGTGGATACGGTATCAACTTTATCAGCCGTGTAGGTTACTCTGTATTCTTCTGGAATTGTTCCGCCCTCATGCGTGTTCATGCTATTTCGGAGAAAACCTGTAGCTACTTTTTGTTGAGTTGAACTCTTTGGTATCAAATCACCAGCGATTTGTTCGAGTGCGAATTGGTCGTAAGGTTTATTCTCAAGAAAAGCAGAGACAACCCAGTCTCTCCAAATCCACATATCCCTGTGATCGTCAATCGAGTAACCGTTAGTATCAGCATATCTTGCCGCGTCTAACCAATTGACCGCAAGTCTTTCAGCAAAAGCTTTCGAATTAATTAATTGATCGACTAATTTCTCGTATGCATCCGAACTATTGTCCTGGGCAAACGTTTCGATAGCTGCTTGAGAAGGAGGTAGTCCAGTTAAGTCCAAATAGAGACGTCGAATTAATATATCTTTACTCGCTTTGGGGGAGGGGCTTAATCCAGCCTCTTTAAGTTTAGATTCAATGAGCTCGTCAATGGTTCCCTCAATAGGTTCAATAGGCTCAAATGACCAGTGACGTTGATACTCAGCGCCCTCATCTATCCATTGACCAATTAAATCTATTTCCTCACGAGTTAATTTATGGTTAGATTCTGGAGGTGGCATTTGATCATCTGGATCTGTTGAATTAATTCTATGCCAAAGGCTACTCTCTTCTCGGTCGCCTGGAGAAATTGCTCTTTCACCAGATTTTTCAAGTACCGAAGTTGCTGTTTCTCTCAGATGAAGTTGAAGCCCACCTTTGATTTCCTTTTCATCTGGACCATGACATGAAAAGCAGTTGTTTGAAAGTATGGGTTTAATGCTTTGATTAAATTGAATTTTTTTAGCGTAGCACTGTAGATTACAGACTAGTACTACAAATATAATGAGGCTGTGAATCATCATGAAATTGTGAAAATATATTTAATATATTATATCATCAGCATCAAACTGATTTGGGGCGTTTTTAGAAATTGTAGGAAGCCCTAAGACCGAAGAAACGTCCTAGACCCAATGTTCCCACTTGCAGCTTGGGCGTATCATATCGATAAAGAAAATATTCTTCATCAGTGAGGTTATTTGCAAATGCTGTTATAGTCCATTCATCTGTCTTGTAACCTATTCTGAAATTGAGAGTTGTATAAGAGGCAAGATCATCCCTCTCAAGGCCTTCGAAAATTGATCTTGAGATTCTTGAACTGTTATAATTGATGTCTCCCCCAATGAAGTAACCTCCCTCGAACTGATATTCTAATCCTGCCGAGGCTGAATAATTTGGTGTTCGTGGAAATTTTTGACCTGATAAATTAGTTTGAGTTTGCAACTGACTAAATTCGAAATCTTCAAATTCTGTAATTGCTGAACCAATTGAAGCATACAACAACAAACTATTTGAGGGTTTAGCCTGGATTTCAAATTCTCCTCCATATACATGAGAGTCTTTTGCATTCATAACTAATGAGGACATGGTGTCTCCAGGAATTTGCGGAATAGATAATTGCTGATCTCTCCAATCCATATAAAAAATACTTGCAGAGTAGTTTATATTCTTTTGTGGCATTTTTCCTGACAATGAAAATTCATAGTTCCATACATTTTCATCATCATAAGAATATTCCTTACTGTTTAAATAATCATAACCAAGTCCACCCGATCGATAGGAGTTTTGGGCTCCTAAAGTGATTAATGTGTCTTCGTTGATGTTATGATTAATTCCAATTTTTGGTAATAGGGCATCATCAGAGTAGTCATTGGAATATTTTTTTGATGCAAGTATTTGGTTGTTCTTTACTTCGCGAAAAATGCTATTGAAATCGAGTTTTTCATGATCATAACGAAGCCCTCCGAATAATGACCATCGAGGGAGTATTTGAAAGTGCACTTCTCCAAAAAATGCTATGTTTTCAAATTCCTTATTTTCGTAGCTTTGGCTAGAAAAATCATTGAATGGGAGCTTTTGATCGTAATTCTGATTGGTTTTAGAATCCAAATAATAGATTCCTAAGCTACTCTTAATTGGGCCATTTTTATAATGAGTGGTAATTTGTCTTGAGTGATTTTTTTCATTAATCTCACCTTTTTTGGACAGATCAATAGAGGGTATTTCAGTATATGTTTTAATGACTCCTGTAAGGCTTTCTATACTCCAGTGCTCATTGATAGGGTTAAAAATAGAGAGAGAAGCTTGAGAAACCTCAGTGGATAAGGCAGGAATGAACGCCGGAAGACTTTGCAATCCCCATATCCTATCGGCCCACTGGACCCCTGCTGAAGGGCCGTCAACATCTTGATATTGGGGTGCATCATAGGAATGTAGAGCCGTAAGCTTGGCGGTTAATCCATCTTTGCCAAAAGGTTGATAGAGTATTTTAGTTCTAAGTTGATAATAATTGTCGTCTTTTCTTTCTGATAACTTTGGTAATCCACCAGATAAAGGATAATTAAATTCACCGTCGTGGTTTAACATCTCTGCCGTAAATCTAGCGGCCAGATACTCGTTAATCGGGCCAGATATCATTAATGCACTTTCATAGAGATTGTTTTCTCCAAGGCCAAGAAGTAGAGATCCTTCTTCAAAAAAAGTTGGGTCTTTGGTTTCCAAGTTAATTTGACCTGCGACAGAAACTCTTCCGCCTGCGGTTCCCTGTGGCCCACGCATCAAAGATATTTTTTCAAGATCCCATGTTCCCAGAGAACCTCGTCTTGCGCCATTAATGGATTGAGATATTCCATCAACATAGATATTTGCAAGTGGTTTTCCCGAGAACAAACCATTTCCTTCTGCATTAATTCCCCGAATCAGAAATCCGGAATCGACGGAATCTGAAATTGATACATTGGGCAATATTCTAAATGATTCAGATACTTCTCGTATAATGAAACGATCTAGTAAATCTCCATCAATCAATGAAACACTATTATAGAAATCAAGTGGGTTTTTATCTTCAAATTCAGGAGTATCAGAGTAAGAATAAGATAAAGAAACGATAATGACCAATAGGTAGATTGAAATTGATTGTATTGCTTTCATTAGCGGTTTCTTTATCGATAATAAGAGAATTCTACTTTATCCAATCATTATAGATTTCCGAGACTTTTGAGGTCTTATTATCTCCTCCAAGAAATACAAACGCATAGCGAAATGTTATTTTTTCGCCATCCTTCAATGTGAGATCTCCCGTGCCTCTTGGTTTGCCTTGAAAATATGAGTACCCAAAGGGGTTAGCCGCGATTAAACCATAATCTCTTGCATGCCATGTAGTAGGATGCCTTGGATTAGTAGGGTGGTCGAAAATTCCAACACCAACCTGAGTTCCATCGACTTCACCCCAGTAATATAACCATTTCGCAGCTTTTCCCCAAACACCACCACCAGAAACACCATTGTTGTTGATGGCTTTTCCGGTCGCTACTTTACCTTTCATTCTTAATGCAGGATGGGTTCTAATTCCCATTGAACCCTCCTTTGTATCACCAAACTTAACATCACCGTTAGTTGCTCTTAATGTTACAGTATAGTCAATTCCTCGACCGCCATTGGGTAGGGACATAAATTTGATTCGAGTCGTATCTGAGCATTGTAATTCTCCCTTCGGACTGACCCAATCGTTTTCCGTGATGATCTCATCCTTACCGGACTTGAGAAATTTCTGATGGTGTATTTTACCCATTTTATCACCGACATGCCAAAAACTGATGCCGTTTACATCACCGTGTGTGTACCATAATGATTCATGGTGGGGATGATCGTGAGCTTCATCTGGTGAATCTTTCTTTATAGGCCAATCACGAACCATGCGTTTATTCTCAGGACCAAGAACAGGATATAGAATGGGTTTGGCTCGTTCTTTACCGTAATGGTATGTAGTAAAATGTTCCCCATTAATTTTAACGGCAATTTTACTACCATCAGTTTTTTCAAGTTTAATTGCTGAGTGATTATCGGCAATGACTAAGCTGGTAGAAATGAACGTTACAAAAAGCAACAATTGTAAATATTTTATCTTCATAAATTTGAATTTGTTGGTGATTAATTAGTAAATTTTGTATTTGAAGTTGGCGTTTCTGTTTGGATGAAATTTCTTTCGTAATTCGTTGATTTATTCAAAGTCCAAATCAAGACAGTGGTCACTATTGTAGCGAGCAAGGCTAAGCTTGTCAGAATTGAAATTAGAAGTGAAATTAATTTTCCCATATTTTAATTATAAAAATTGGTTTTTAACTAGAAACAAGTTAGCCCAATAGTGCGGCGTAAGCACCGTCATTAATCTCGTTGGGTACTAACTGTACCTCGTCTATTTTTTTTAGATGAGTATGTGTTTCAATTATTTTAGAGATTACCCTAGTGTTTTCTTCCTCGTCAATACTACATGTGCTGTATACTAATTGGCCACCCTCCCTCATCAACGGTATGATTGCGTTGACTAATTCTAGTTGGGTCTTGATTAGCTCATCGGTAAAGTTTGGCATCAGTCGCCATTTTGCATCAGGCCTTCTCCGAAAAACCCCAGTATTTGAGCATGGAACGTCAATAAGAATACTATCAAACATGATGTTTTCATTTATAAGTTTTCCTTTGGTCGCTCTAAGGTCACCGCTTAAAATTTCAGTATTCTTGACGCCTAATCTTTCTAAGTTGTTTATTAAACGTTTAGATCTTGGGCCTTCAACATCTGCTGCAATTATTTTTCCTTGGTTTTGCATTAATGATGCAAGGATTGCAGTTTTTCCTCCCGGAGATGCGCAGGCGTCCAAAACTGTGTGATTTGAACTAGGGTTTAAAAGGTGTGGGGCTAAAGAAGTTGAGGGATCTTGTACATAACATCGTCCATCTTCAATGGCATTTAATGGAAGTTTTTGAGTTTCGTAAAAGCCTTTGAAATCATCTATCTTTGTTGCATTACATTCCTTTAAATCTTCATCTGTTATCCCCCCTAATAGTTCATTTGAACGAATTATTAGGCTGGCAGGGGTGTTTGAGTGTTTTGCAATGTTGGTCGCTTTTTTTTCTCCGTACTGCCTCTCCCATCTCGAGTAGATGTGTTCAGGAATTGAAAAATTATCCTGAGGAGACATTTTATTTTTTTCTTCTAGAAGAGTTTCGCGTTCTCTAATACATCTTCTTAGAATTGCATTGACTAGTCCCTTACTTTTCCCGTTTGCAAGATTAACAGTTTCATTTACAGCCGCATGATCGGGCGTTCTCATGAGTAGGATTTGATAGATGCCAACGTAGAGTATTCGTCTTGTCTCTGAACTCATTTTAGACTTACGAAGTTTTTCTACGTAATAGTCAAGTAGGGATAAATTTCTTATTATCCCGAGGGTCATATTTTGAACATAGGCCTTATCGAGTTGACTCAAATTATTTGATCTAAATTTTTTATCGAGAATTGAATCAATAAAATTACTTGAGTCTTCCCATTCCCTTAGGATTGAGAGTGAAATTTTTCGAATATTATGAACTGACATCGGATTTTAATTGATGTGACAGCTTTAAATCATTACCTAATGAATAAGTGATTACAATCACTAGCTTGTATGTGCCTTTATTGTGATGGAGTAATGCCAACAGGGAGGCTTAGGGAAGGAAAATCTTTTAAAGTAAGAGTGAAAACTAAACCAAATTCGTCTTTATCAGATCTGTGGTCAGCCATAAGAGCGCCTAATCCTGCTGTCCAACTGTTGAGATCATAATGTATTGAATATTGCTGAAATTCTAGTGTCCCATCATCAAACTCATATCGTTGCCTTGCACTTATTCCTAAACGATCAGTAACTCTGTAATAAGTTCTGAAATCTAGAAGATCTGACTCTTCTAAAATTGGATGATCTTTCAGGTAGCGATGGGCGACATTGAATTCCAGGTTGTCAGTTGGCATGAAAGTGAACCATGTATTTGATTCAGTGTAATCCATGGGGTCGTCGGCAAGTAGGGGTACTGAAATTTCATGACTTAATGAAAACCATGGAACAGGTGTCAGAGATATTTCATTATATATGTTAGAAAAATCTCTATCATATTCAGGATCATCAATGTAATGCTCTAGATAGCTATTCAATCTTAACCACTCGTGAGCTTCTCCATCTCGAGAGGTGATGAATTGATTTGAGATACCGGAGCGGATAATACTCCAGTCATTTATTTCGTCAGTTGCTGTGAATTCTGATAAATGAAGCGGTCGAAGTTTTGTAGTTGATACTAACCTATCAATTTTACCGATATCCGAGTTAAGTTCATCAACGCTAACATAGGAATACCTTACAAAAGGTTCTGCTACATGCCTCAAATCAGGCAATCCAATATGAGGCATGCTGAAGTTGTTGAAATCTCTAGACATTTTAAAGGATGAATCGATACCTGCGTGAATAGCTTTTCTTGTGTCATTGTTATTTGAGCCATTAATATCTGAGTAAGAGGTGCCCTTGAACCCCGCTCTAGGAGTGATATTCAACCAACCAAATAATTGCTTAGGCATTTTTAATTCATGATAAGTGTCTAATCTTGTGAAATTTGATTCTAGGTCTCCTGCGTTTTTAATTCGATCTAGAATATTCCCTTGGCCGATTAGAATATCAGGATCAATTTTTTCAATGTCCTGATTAGTCGGGGAAGCATGATGTCTGAGTTTAGAAAGTTGTTCTTTTTCTGATTTGGTTAAATTATTTTCGTATAATCCAGCTGTGGTGGATCCAGTATAATACATTCCTGTTTTACCAATTGGAACAGTAGATGATTCAAATGCTATTTCAGGTAATCTTGTATCAGTCCTGTAAAAATCATTTGCTTGGAAGCGAGTCCAGATGCTGGCGACCGCGTTAGGAAAAGTTTTTTGGATTCCTATAATATTATCAGGTTTGGGATCTAGACGATATTCTTCTGGGAAAAAGTCTTCGTAAAAATACTGATCACTTAATTTGTTAATGTCTACACTTAGAAAGAGTTCATCATATTTTTTCTCTAGTAAAGAAAATCTATGTTGTAGATTAAGCCGATATCGGTCCGGACTTAAATCTTCATCTCTTTTTCTGTTGTTGTGTGTTAGGGTAGTATCTTGGTCGTTAACATAGTAAGACCTAAAAGCCCCTCCTGTCTTCGTTGAGTTTTTGTCATTACGGTTAAAATCAATATCTAATCCTCCTGCAATTCCTCTGGAGGATCTAAAATCGAGATGATAAGTTGCCAGCGCCTCGTCATTGATCATCATTCCATATTGATTCATTAAAAAGGCTCCCCAATTGTTTTTATAACCAGGAAGAAAGCGAAAGCTCTGTTCGGCGTCTAAGGGTTGAGATAAATAAGGTAGCCACAGGACTGGGATCTTGCCCGCGTAGATCGTCATATTGTTAAAAATGATTCGACGCTTTTCCTCTGGTCCGTTGATTCCCTCAATTCTTACCTCTTTGGCTTTGATTTTATAATTAGGGTTTACGCTGTCATGAGTCGTAATAACAGAGGACTGCATTGATATCTTATCAATCTCTTCGGTTTCACTTTGAAGTTTGCCGCTACTGTAAAAGATAGGAGACAGTCCACTTTTCAGTTCATTTGCAGTTATTTCACCGCTTTTAATGTTATAAATTGCGGCATTACTTTTGTGAACTAACTCGCCTTGATAAATTGATACTTGGTCCTCCAAAAAAATATCACCAGTAGTATTGTGGTATTCAGCCTTCCCGGCGTAAATATTAGTATCACCACAGTTAATTCTTACATTACCAACTGCTTTGGCGATACCAGTTAGATTATCATATGAGGTATCTTCCCCTTCAATGTTTACGCTATCGCCTAATTTAATATCTAGAGGATTGTTTAGAGCTGAGACTTGAGTGCCAAAAAAGAGGATCAGCCCTAAAAAACCAGAAAAATAGGTCTCAATGGAAATGTTTTTAAGATTTTGCACTGAATGTGAAATATAGGCCGAAAATTTTATAAAAATTAGCCGATTTTAATATTTAAGCAAAGTAAATTGAAATAACTTTCAAAAAAACCTATCCAATTTGATAAAGTTTTAAAAAAACAGAAAAGGAAAGCTTGCTCCAATTCTAACTCCTGTTTATCCCTTTTTTCGATCTGGGTGGCAAATTCCTTTTCGGCTCGGTGTATTCAATGAATTCAGCAATAAATTAATATGTTCTGGATTGTTTTGTTGATTCAAATTATCCAATGCATGAGAAAATGAGTCTTTGGAGTAAAATATTGTTTTGAATATTTTTTTTATTTCCTGAATTTTCGTCGTTTCCATTTTTGAGCGTTGAAGTCCAATGGTATTGATGCCTGCAAGTATATTCCTTCC
>NZSO01000022.1 GCA_002696885.1 Verrucomicrobiales bacterium
ATCATGAAAGTAAAAGTATACTTTTTGCTAAAACGAGTGTTTTTTTAAGTGGAAATCTATTTAAACATTAAGTGATCTAACTAGATTTTAAATCTTTGAACATCTTCCTCCTTAGATGGATTATAAAAAATATTCGAATCAAATATCCAGGGAAATGATTACTCCTCCTACCGGTCAAGTGAGGATTGGGCAATCACATAAATCTGGAAGAAGGGCAAAGGTGTTTTCAATTATAATGTCACTTTTGTTGAATGGTGCTGTTTTGCTTTTGCTTATGTTGATAAGTATCTCTGTTTTTAAACAGGAGGTGGTCGAGCTGGTTCTTGAGTCTGGACCTAACGAGTCTAGAATTGATAACAGTAAAAAAGTTTTTCAGATCTCAAAAAAACAAAAGCCTCAGCCTGCTAATGCATCAAATGCAGCTCCGGTTATATCATCAGTAACTTTTTCAAATGATGCAGTTTTTGCCATCGAAGATGATGGAGCTCTACAAGATTTTGGACTTGGTGATGGATGGGGTAAAGGTGCTGATTTTGGATCAGGTCAAAAGGGAGGTAGTATTGGTTTTTTTGGTTCAAGATCAGTTGCAGAGAGGGTGGTATTCATTGTCGATGTTTCTGCATCGCTTTCTAAAATGCAATTTGGCATGATAAAGCAAGAACTAACTAAGTCACTTGACAGGTTGGCTCCATCAGTGGAGTACCAAGTTATTTTCTTTTCTGGGCCTGCTTGGTTTGCTGATGATGAACAAAGTGTCAAAAATAGGATTCATACTATCCTACACGAGGGAAAAAAATATATTTGGAATACTCAAGGTGGAGCAAGCAAATATTATATAGAGTCAGGTGGAGAACTGTACTCCTCATCTTGGATTAAAGCCAGCCAGAGAAATATCAGAAAAACAATTAATAGAGTTGAGTTAGTTAATAAGTCTTTTGGAACGGATTGGAGGCATCCTCTAAAGATGGCATTAAATATGGATCCTTCTCCCGACGTGGTATATTTTCTTACGGATGGAGTTGTAGGTAACGGTCAACAAGCGGTTGATGAGGTTATCAAAATGAACAGGAGAGGGCCTCGAGCCAAAATTTTTACTATCTCAATGATGCAACCTAAAGCGGAAGATCTATTAAAGGATTTGGCCGACCGCTCTGGTGGTGATTTTTCTGTAGTGCTTGAGAATGGGGAAGTTAAAAAAACAAAGGGTAAAAAGTAAATTTTGGTCAATTATTTTTGCTCTTCTTCCTCTCTGGTGGACTTAATGTAGAGTTCTCGGAGTTGTTTGAAGTCAACTGATGAAGGGCTTGCCGACATAAGGTCAATGCCTCGGTTGTTTTTTGGAAAAGCAATTACTTCTCTAATGCTTTCCTCTCCAGCTATTAGCATTACTAATCTGTCAAATCCTAGAGCTACTCCTCCATGAGGTGGAGCACCAAAGCTAAATGCATCAAGAAGATGGCCAAATTCCTCAGAGGCTTGTTGTTCATCAATACCTAATGCTGAAAACATTTTGCTTTGAAGTGAACTTTCATGAATTCTAATTGAGCCACCACCTATCTCATTGCCATTCAAAACAACGTCATAGGCCTCAGCTCGAATCTCTCCAAATTTTGATTCATCATCAAGCAGATGTTCGTCTTCCTTTTTGGGCCTTGTGAAGGGGTGATGAACAGCATTCCATTTACCAGTTTCCTTGTCCTTTGATAAGAGAGGGAAGTCTGTTACCCAAAGGAAGTTTAGTGATGGGTCGTTTTTGGTGATTTCCAGATACTGGGAGCATTCTAAGCGTATTCTTCCCAAGACCTCGCACACAGTTGGCCAATCGCCAGCTCCAAATAATATAAGGTCTCCCTCTTCAATTGACATTGCTTTTGAGAGCGCCTCTTTTTCTTCTTCTGAGAAGAATTTAACAATTGGAGATTTCCATTCACCGTCTTCAACTTTTATAAATGCTAAGCCTTTTGCTCCATGAAGTTGAGCTGTTTCTGTTAGATGATTCATTTGACCTGTGGTTACACAGGCAAAATTCTTTGCGTTAATCGCTTTTACGACGCCTCCGTCTTTAATGGCTCCACTAAAAACTTTAAATTCACTTTTTGAGAAAGTTTCACCAAGATCGATGAGCTCCATTCCAAAACGAGTGTCGGGTTTGTCACTCCCGAATCGGTTCATTGCTTGATCATATGTTAATCGTTGGAAAGGCAAGGTGATCGATGCTTCTATAGATTCGTTAAAGCTTCTTTGAAGAAGGCCTTCGACAAGATTTATTATGTCTTCTGTGGTGACGAAAGAAGCCTCGATATCAACTTGAGTAAATTCTGGCTGACGGTCAGCTCTCAAATCCTCATCTCTAAAGCATCTTGCTATTTGAAAATATTTCTCTACTCCCGCAACTTGGAGAAGCTGTTTGTATTGTTGTGGGGCCTGAGGAAGCGCATAAAACTTTCCAGGGTTTAATCTTGAAGGAACAAGAAAATCTCTAGCTCCTTCGGGGGTGCTCTTGCTTAAGATAGGTGTTTCAATTTCAAGAAACCCAGCCTCATCAAGAAAATCTCGGCACGATTTTGCAACTCGATGCCGGATTTTTAGATTACGAGCCATTCTTTCCCTTCTTAAATCTAGATATCTGTGTTTGAGTCTGATGTCTTCATTGGAAAGTTCTTTATCCAGTTGGAAAGGTAAGACTTCGGACTTATTAATGATCTCCAAGGAGTTTGCAACAAGTTCAATTTCACCAGTTTCGATATTTGGGTTAACTGTGGATTGACCTTCAACTTCGGGCCGCTCTGAAACAATGCCGGTGACTCTCACTATATCTTCTTGACGCAAGGTATGAGAAAGTTTTGCGGCTTCAGCATCTTCTTCACTTCTAAAAACAGCCTGTGTGATACCTTCTCTATCTCTAACATCAATAAAAATGACACCGTGATGGTCTCGTTTGGTGTTAACCCAACCAATTATTGTGGCTGTTTGGCCTATATGGTCTTTACGTAGTTCGTTGCAGTTGTGGGTTCGCATTTTAAATAATGTATTGGTATTAAGAAAATAAAGGGGGATCAAGAGGAGATTTAATGATTGTCTCTACAGTTTTAGAAATGTCGTCTATGTTAACGACTTGCTCGGTCTTGTTAAATAAATCTTTGACCGTAACCTCAGGAAATTCTCTCCCAATGATGATTGCAGTTCTAGCTTTCAGGTTTTCGGCACTGCTAAACTGTTTGGCAACTTTAACTTGGGCTAACGAGTGAACAGTTTTGAAACCACTATTTCGAAGTTCCTGAAGAGTTTTGATTGCTTCTGTTCTTTTATTCTCGTCGGCTATTACTAAATAAACATCGGCACAATCGTTCACTGCCAAGTGATTTAACAGTTTGGAATTGGCAGCTTTAGTGCTTTTGATAAGATCTGAAATCACTACATCTCCCATGGCAAATCCACAAGCAGGTATGTCAGTTGCTCCATCACTAATAACCGAACATAGCTTATCATATCTACCACCTCCAGCCACTGCTCTCATGTTCTTTTTGGTGTCGAATACTTCAAAAACTGTACCCGTATAATATGCTAGGCCTCTGACAACGTTTAAATCAATTTTAACAAAATCGGAAAGCCCTCGGGCTTTGAGGTTATCAAGAATATTGTGGAAATGAGATTTTTCGTGATTGGTATTAATGAAGTTGTTTACTGATTCTAAGGAAGTGCCCAAGGTTTGAAGATCTTTTTGAGTCTTTTCAGGATTCTGCCTTTCAAGTTTATCAATTGTTTGTAGAAAACTTTCCTGAGAATCTTCGCTTATAGATTCAGAATTTAGAAAGTCTAACCATACTTCTCGATCACTTAGCCTTATTACAAAATCATTGTTTGTAAATCCCATCGAACGCATGATGTCTATGGCGAATGAAATAATTTCGGCATCTGCCTCCTTCGATTTTTCCCCCAAAATGTCAGTGTTAAGCTGATAGAATTCTCGTGTTCTCCCTTTTTGAGGTTTTTCATATCTAAAAAATTGGCCAATGCCATACCATCTAAGGGGTTTTTTGTAATCTCTCTGTCTTGCAACTGCCATTCTTGCAAGTGTCGGAGTAAGTTCTGGTCTCATTGCTACTGAGCGTTCACCACGATCCTCAAAATGAAATAATTGCGTTAATATTTCATCGCCACTCTTTTTCTTGTATAATTCGGTAGGCTCAAGGATGGGACCGTCATATTCATGAAAACCATAGATTGCAGAAACATCTCTCCACTTAGAAAAGATATAATTTCTCACCGCGCAATCTTCAGGGAAAAAGTCTCTAAAGCCTGGCAATCTTTGTATTTTTTCAGCCATTTTTGAACTGTAGCCGTCAAAGTTGGATGATTAGCGACGAAATTCAACTGTTTTGACAGAAGAGCTCACTTTCAAAGCTGATATTTCGATAATTTAATGAATAGTTAACTATGGTCAGATAATGGTTAACTTAGGAATCTATTATATAAGTCATAACGAATTATTATAGTTAGGTTGCCCCACCTCTTATTAAAGTTTTTTTATAAACCAACAAGTTTTACATATGGAGTTAGAATTTATTAGCCCACAAGAACGTCGTTTTCTTAAGTATACTCTTTGTGCATTTTTTTTAATTTGTTCTTTTTGGATGCACATCACCGATGTTTTCTCAACTCCCGTTATTAATGAAGTTGTCGCATTGAATCGATCCACTCTTTATGATGAAGATGCTGAATCATCAGATTGGATAGAGATATTTAATCCCAATAAAGATTCGATTAATCTTGAGGGCTATTATTTAACGGATGATCAAAGTGATTTAAAAAAGTGGAGGTTTCCGAATTCTCTTTTGGCATCTGGTGAATATGTGATTGTTTTCGCTTCTGGAAAAGACCGAGACGAGGGAGAGCTTCACGCTAACTTCAAGATTTCTAAAACAGGAGGGTATCTTGGTTTGGTTGACCCTGACGGTGAAACTGTCATATCAGAAATAAGTGATCTTCCTCCTCAATTTGAGGATTTTTCATATGGAATAAAATCAAACAGCACCAGTTTTTCCAAGGTTCTAGTGAGAGAAGGCGATGCATGCAAAATATTAGTTCCAACAAGAGATATAGGTACAACATGGAGAACTCTGAATTTTAATGATCAAACATGGTCAGATGCTACCACTGGAATTGGATATGAAAGATCTAGTGGATATCAAAACTTAATTGGCGCTGGTGGTGATATTGAAGACGAAACATATGATAAAAATTCCACTGCCTATATAAGAATTCCATTTTTTGTTGAATCAATAAAAGGGTTATCCAGTCTCGTGTTCAGAATGAAATATGACGACGGCTTTATTGCTTACATCAATGGAACAGAAATAGCTTCTGGTAACAAACCAACAACACCGGCATGGAACTCAGATGCCAGAACGGATCATCCAGACGACCAAGCGTTGCAATTTGTTGATACTGATCTCTCGGCTCAATCATCGCAACTTATTACTCAGGGTAACAACCTGTTAGCTATACATTTAATGAACGGAGACGATAGAAGTTCTGACTTGTTAGCTTTGCCTCGTCTTGAAGCTCAGTTTATTATTGAACCTGATGAAGGAGTTGAACCGCAACCAGCTCAGTTTGATTATTTTCAAGAGCCAAGCCCTGGAAAAAATAATGGTTTCCAACCAGGTTTACCCGCTGGAGCTGTTGAAATCTCTGAGCCGGGCAGAGGTTTTACGGGAAATCTTTTAGTTCGGTTGTCAACAGAATCTGCTGATGCAAAAATTCGATACACGACAGATGGTTCAATGCCAACTGAATCTTCGACATTGTTCAATGGTAATGGAATTAATATTCAGAATTCTACAATGCTTCTTGCTCGGTCTTTTGAAGATGGGCTTACGGCAGGTCCAGTGTCCGAGGCTGGTTACATAAAGCTATCATCAGATGCACAGAGATTTGATTCTAATTTACCTGTAGTCATTATGGAGCGCTTTTCCAATGGCGGAAGTACAGCCGCCAACGGTAAAACATTTACTTTTTTTGCATTTTTTGAGCCTGACTCGCAGACAGGTAGAACAACACTAAATGCCGCTTACAGCCTGGGAACTCGTGGAGGGTGGAAGGTTAGAGGTTCTTCATCTTCTGGGTTTAGTAAAAAAGCCTACTCGATCGAAGCATGGAATGAGTTAAATAAAAATAAAAACATATCGCCTCTTGGGTTTCCCGAGGAATCGGATTTTATCCTTAATGCAAGATCAGTTTATGATCGCAGTTTGATGAGAAATGCATTTATTTACGAATTAAGTAATCAGGTTGGTAGATATGCTGTAAGGACAAAGTTTGTAGAGCTTTTCAAAAACGATAATGGTGGTTCTTTAAGTTATAGTAATGACTATGACGGAGTTTACACTTTCATGGAGAAAGTTTCCCGCGATGAAGAACGGGTTGATATTGAGAGATTAACAAACAATGCAACAGAAGAGCCCGAAATAACAGGAGGGTATATTCTTAAAGTTGATCGTCTTGATCCAGGTGATTCAGGTTTGAGGGCTGGTGGACAAACACTTGGGTGGGTTTATCCCAAGGAAGATGATGTAACTAGCGAACAAGTTGATTGGGTAAGAAATTACATCAATGAAATGAGTTCAGCTTTAGGCACTGAAAATTATGATGATTACATTGATACACTTTCTTGGGTTGATCATCATTTGTTGAATGTTTTAACTCTTAACGCGGACGCATTAAGGCTATCGACTTTTTTTCATAAGAAAAAAAATTCAAAACTTGAATTTGGTCCGATTTGGGATTTTGACCGCTCAATGGAATCTACAGATGGACGTGATAATAATCCATCAACCTGGTCAGGAGGAACTGCTTATTTCACTTTTCCATGGTGGGGTACATTGTTTGAAAATGAAAACTTTTGGCAAGTGTACATAGACCGTTATTTTGAGCTGAGAAGGGGGGCGTTCGCCACTTCAAATATTCATTCAATTATTGATCAGATGGCAAGTGAACTTAACGAGGCTCAGGCTAGAAATTTTCGAAGATGGTCTGATCAGCCAAGATTTGGGGGGTACCGAGGAGAAGTTGATCATTTAAAAGAATGGTTAGGTACCCGACTTGATTGGATGGATAAGCAATTTGCCCCTGTGCCAATAACTAACAGGTCGTCTGGAGTTTATCCTGCTGGTACAACAATCAGCCTAAATGCAAACCTCACAGCAAATCAGAATATTTATTATACTCTTGATGGTACAGATCCAAGACCCCCAGATGAATCTAATAAGCTAGATGGAACAGTAATTATCGATGAGAATAATGCAGTAAAAGTATTTGTTCCAAATTCTAATATTGGAACCTCTTGGTATAGAGAGATGAATTTCAATGACAACTCATGGATTTCGGGTCGAAATGGAGTGGGGTATGAGAGGAGTAATGGCTATGAACCATACATCAATGTAGACGTTGATGATCAGATGAGGGGAAGAACTTCATGTTATGTAAGAATTAAGTTTGATTTAGATCAAAGAGATATTGAAACTTGGAATTTTTTGAATCTTCAAATGCGATATGATGACGGATTTGTCGCATATCTTAATGGGACTCGCATCGCATCTGCACAGGCACCTAACAATCTCAGTTGGAATTCATCAGCTACTCAAACTCATGACGATGGATCAGCCACAATATTTCAAAAATTTGATGTTAGTAATTACATAGGTCAGCTTCAAGCGGGTCAAAATCTTCTTGCGATTCATTCATTGAACGAAAGTACCTCAAGTAGTGATTTCCTAAATCAGTGTAAGCTTATTGGTGGTTTTGATGAGAAAGCGGGAGAAGGAGGGACTAATGGATTTAAGTACAATGGTCCTATAACACTACAAAAAACCGCAAGAATTGTTGCCAGGGTGTTTGATTCTGGTGGGGGGAATTCCACAAACTCTGGAAATTCTCCAGTTGGCACGGGATGGAGTGCCCCTCTAAAAGTAGAGTATCTTATCAACGAAGATAAAGCCTCAGCTGCTAATTTGGTTGTCACTGAGATAATGTATGAACCGTATGACTTTGGGTTTTCTGAAGACAGAAATAATTCCTTTGAATGGATTGAGCTGCAAAATAAATCGACAAATCCAATCTCTCTCTCTGATGTTAGATTTAATGACGGTATTGAGTTTACGTTTCCAGGGCTAACCCTTGAGGCAGGTGAGAGAACGATTGTTACAGGAAGTGTTGAGGGGTTTGAAAAAGTTTATGGAGAGAATAGAAATTTTAAGATAGCGGGAGAATTTTCTGGAGCCTTAAATAATAATGGTGAAAAAATTGAATTAGTTGCGGCTGATGGTCAAATTATCCAAACATTTTCTTATCCAGATAAAAATTCAAGTAAAGGCTTTTCTTTGGTGCTAGACGGTGACGGGTGGAGACAAAGTAGATCTATTTTGGGGTCTCCAGGAATAGAAGAATTATCTGAAGGCAAATTACCAAATATTTATGTTAACGAAATATTGAGTAATCCTGTGTCTCCTCAAATGGACACAATAGAATTATATAACCCTAATCCAAATGAGATAAATATTTCGGGTTGGATTCTAGCAGATAATCTTCGAGGAGATAATATTTATAAAATACCTGAGGGTATAATAATTCCAGCAAATGGATACAAAGTTCTAAGTGAAAATGATTTTGTAAGTTTTGAATTTGACTCTTACGGAGAGGAGGTGTTTTTAATTGCAGTCGACTCTGAGGAACAAAGGTTAGGTTACGTCGATGGGTTTCGTTTTGGTGATTCCGGATCAGGTGTCTCTTTTGGAAGACATATCGATTCAACTGGTAGGGTTCGATACCTGCCGATGAAAGAGCAGACACTGGGGATAGGAAATTCTGAACCAGTTTCGGGGCCTCTAGTAATTACTGAATTAATGTATAATCCGGTTAAAGATGGGGCCGAGTATATTGAAATTCAAAACATAGGAACAACATCAATCGAACTGCCGGGAGTTGAAATTGGTGGGGTGGATTTCATATTTGATGATTCAGCATCAATTATTGAAGCAGGTGAAGTCATATTACTAACAAAAAAGGATCCTAAATTATTTCGTGATGAATACACGATTCCTGATGAGGTTTTGGTATATGGGCCGTATTTGGGATCGTTGGACAATGGGGGGGAAAGAATAAGAATTAAAATACCTGAACAGTCCAATGTTGAAGGCCAGCCAATTCTTAATGTTTCAGTTGATGTACTTGAATACAATGACAAATCTCCATGGCCTCTTGCAGCTGATGGACAGGGAAGTTCTTTACAGAGAAAAAATTTTAATAATTATGCTGGAGACCCTATTAATTGGATCGCAGCAGAGCCCTCTCCCGGGGTAATC
Source organism: Verrucomicrobiales bacterium (assembly GCA_002696885.1). GTDB lineage: Bacteria > Verrucomicrobiota > Verrucomicrobiia > Verrucomicrobiales > DEV007 > EC70. Next base: position 9,363 of record NZSO01000022.1, read on the forward strand.
ATTAGTGGTGAATTTGATTGGAGGGAATTATTCTTTTCTCCAGATGAGCTTGATAACAATGAAATATCATCCGCTTTGGCAGATGCGGATGCTGACGGTACTGTAAATATTATTGAATATTTGCTTGGTAGTGATCCCAGAAAAAACGAATCAGGAATATCAGGCAGTTTTTTGATATCAAAGCGCAATAATGATAGTGATCTTATTGAATTGAAAATTAAGCGTGTTAAAAACCCTTTAGGCTATGATCTTAAAATAGAGGCTTCTAGTGATTTAAGTAATTGGGTAAATATTGATGATCAAATGACTGAAGAGAGAATTATCGATAATGGAGATGGGACTGTCGTTTTAACGTATATATTAGAACCTTCTACAACTATGAAAATTTATTATCGCCTTAGGGTAGTAGAATCTAATTGAACCATAATCAAATCAGTAAAATGGAAAATAAGTAAATTCATTTTACCCATAGCTTATTTGTGTGAGATCATAAAGTTTGGATATGTTAACGGAGCTTAGGTTGAGTAATTTTCGTTGTTTTAAGGATATAAAGTGCTCTTTAGACGAAATGACTTCGGTCTTTATCGGCGATAACGCTCAAGGCA
>NZSO01000023.1 GCA_002696885.1 Verrucomicrobiales bacterium
TGAGGCCCCTAAGCCTGAATGCGCCCTTTGCGGCTCTCATAAAGTGAAGTTCGCCCCCTCCCGCAGCGTCTTGGTCTGCCAAGAGTGCGGCCATGAGACTCCTGTAGAGGTCAATGAAGGAAACGGTAAGGTCGATTTATTATGTGATTTACCTGGCTTATCTATGGGAGAAGATAATCTTATAATCAGGGCAATTGAATTATTTAAAAATACTGTGGGTCTTGATATAGAGGGAATTGTTACTTTAGAAAAGTTTATACCCATTGGTGCAGGTCTTGGTGGAGGTAGTAGTGACGCAGCTGCGACTCTTAATGCAGTGAATGCTTTATTTGGGAAGCCTTTATCAATTGATCAATTAAAAGGATTAGGCGCAATCTTGGGAAGCGATGTGCCTTTTTTTATCGAAGCGATCCCAAGTTTGATAACAGGCAGGGGCGAGCTTTTGTCCTCATACACGGGCGAGCTAACGCGAAAACCTATAGTTTTGGTTAAACCTGATTTTGAAGTTTCAAGTGCTTGGGCTTACTCGAGATGGGAAAAAAGTAATATGTTGTCTAATGTAAATTATAGTCCTCAGCAAGCAATGTGGGGAGCTGCAATTAATGACTTGGAAGTTCCCGTTTTTGAAAAATTTTTATTTTTGCCTGCTTTGAAAAATTGGTTGCTTGATAAAGATGAAACGGAAACTGTTTTGATGTCAGGCTCAGGATCAACAATGTTTGCTGTTTGCTCAGATGTGGCTGCTGCTGAAAAAGTTTTAACGACGGTGAAATTGGATTTTGGTGATGATATTTGGTGTAAAATTGTTTATATCAATTATATTTAATACGCCGCCGGTACTAAGGGCTCAGTCGTGATTTGGACCAACCTTCATTGTTTCTTACGTATTGAATTCTGTCATGCATACGATTTTCACGTCCTTGCCAAAACTCAATTTCTTTAGGAGTAATGTTGAATCCTCCCCAAAACTCAGGGTATGGAATTTCCCCTGTCCCAAATTTTGATAACATACTCTGTTCCCTCTCGATCATCCACTCTCTGTTAGGAATTTTTGAACTTTGCGTTGATGCCCAAGCGCTTATTTGATGTCCTATTGGGCGAGATTTGAAGTATTTTTCAGACTCCTTTTGAGATATTTTTTCTGCATGACCGTTGATGGTTACTTGTCTTTCTAACTCTTTCCATAAAAAGTTAATGCTAACATTGTTGTTTGTATTAATTTCACTCCCTTTACGGCTTTCGTAGTTGGTGTAGAAAACAAATCCTTTTTCTGAAATGCCTTTAAGTAATACATTTCTTAGGGAGGGTTGTCCTAAATTGTTGACTGTTGCAAGAGTCATGGCAGTCGGTTCGATAATGTCAGCTTTCATTGCGTTATGGAGCCATTCTTTGAATTGATCAATCGGGTTTGAATTGAGATCCCCAATTGATAGTTTGGCTTTTTTGTATGAGACTCTTAATTCAGAGATTTTATCTATATTTACACTGTCTGACATATGATAAATGGAATATAAATTTTAATAACGATATGAATAAAGATTTGGATCAAGTGGTGTTATCGGAAGAATCAATTAAGTCCATAATAGAAAAAATGGCAATAAGCATATCCGAGGATTACAGAAATATGAATTTAACGATGATACCAATAATGAATGGTGGATTATTTATGGCTGTTGATCTAATTAGAAAGCTGAAAGTGTCCTGCCAAATTGAATCATTGAAGGTTAATAGTTATTTTGGAAAGGAACAAATGGTAGAAAGTAAAATTTTTGGGGCTGAATTCATGGCGCGTCTAAACTGCCGTGATGTTCTGATTGTCGATGAAATTTATGATAGTGGAAAAACTATTGATTTAGTTACTATGGAACTTGAAACCAATCCAAAAATAAACTCTGTTCGTTCTGCGGTTTTATTGAACAAAAATAAGAAAAGAGAAACTGTTTATCATCCTAACTACATTGGTGTAGATGTTGCTAATGAATTTTTAGTGGGGTATGGTCTTGATTACAATGGTATGTATAGAGATTTGCCATATGTATGTTGTTTGAAAACAGAATAAGGGGGGCTCATTTCTAGAATGAAAGTTAAAATATTATTTTTTTCATTATTGAGTGAAATTGTTGGAAAAGATGAAATTGATTTTTCGGTAAAATCTGAATCTTGCACAGTTGAATCGATTCTGGATCAAATTTACATTGAATGGCCTTTGTTAAAGGATTGGGACGCCAGTATGTTAGTTTCGGTGGATTTAGACTATGTAGGGCGAAATGTGAAGGTCGTTGATGGTCAAGTCATTGCTTTAATGCCTCCTCTACAAGGAGGGTGATCCTCTTTACATTTAGGTTGAGCAGAACTAGGGTTCTTTTCTCTTATGAAGTCATCAAAACAGCTTCAATCAATTTACAAATTTCTTTAAGTAATATGCCATCAGAACTGACAAGAAATTTTTCAATTATTGCACATATCGACCACGGCAAGACGACCTTGTCAGATCGCCTATTGGAGTTTACTCAGACAATTTCAGAAAGAGAGAAACAAGATCAGCTTTTAGATTCAATGGATCTGGAAAGGGAAAGAGGAATAACAATAAAATCACATCCTGTAACAATGGATTATAAGGCTAAAGATGGTAAAACCTATAAGCTTAATTTATTGGATACTCCTGGGCATGTGGATTTTTCTTATGAAGTTTCAAGAAGTTTGGCTGCGTGTGAAGGTGCAATTTTAATTGTTGATGCGGCTCAAGGAGTTGAAGCTCAGACTGTCGCTAACTTACATTTGGCTTTAGAGCAAGATTTAACAATAATTCCAGTGGTCAATAAAATTGATTTGCCAAGTGCTGATTTAGATATGGCTCATCAACAACTTGAGGATATCTTAGCAATACCTTCCGAAGATGCAATACACGCTAGTGCAAAAATGGGAACTGGTATCGAGGATATACTTGAAGCAATAGTTGCTAGGGTTCCGCCACCAAAGGTTCCATCTGATGATGTCCTAAGAGCATCTGTATTTGATTCTGTGTTCGATTCCTTCAGAGGAGTGGTTTCTTATTTGCGTGTCGTGTCAGGAACAATGTCTAGAGGGACGAGAATAAAAATGATGAGCACGGATAAAACCTATGAAGTTAAAGAGGTAGGTGTATTTACTCCTAAAATGGAAAAAAGAGACAGGCTCATGCCTGGAGATGTTGGTTACCTAATTGCAAATATGAAAACTTCATCGGAGGTTAAAATTGGTGACACAGTTACTGATGTTCAAAAATCAGCGACTGAACCACTGCCGGGTTTTAAGGAGATACGACCTATGGTGTTTTCGGGAATATATCCTGTTACTACTGATGATTTTGAGCAGCTAAAATTGGCTATGGGGAAATTACAAATTAATGATGCTGCGTTTCAGTTTTCTGCTGAGAGTTCTGCTGCTTTAGGGTTCGGATTTAGATGTGGATTTTTGGGGCTTTTGCATATGGAGATAATTCAAGAACGTCTGCGCAGAGAATTTGACATGGATGTAATCTCCACTTATCCAAGCGTAATTTACCGGGTTAAAAAAACAAATGGAGATGAGCTTACTGTTGATAATCCGACTTTCCTTCCAAGTCCCGCTGAGATTGAAACTATTAGTGAGCCAACGGTTAAGGCTTTTATAATAACTCCAAATGAATTCATCGGAGATTTGATTCAGCTTGTCATGGAAAAAAGGGGCTTGGTTGAGAATACTGAGACCTTAGATACTTCTAGAGTGATGTTGACAGCAGTGATGCCACTTAATGAAATTTTAGTGGATTTCAACGATAGAATGAAAAGCATGACTCGTGGCTATGGTTCTATGGACTATGAGCACTCAGAATATCAAGTAGCTAAATTAGTCAAAATGGATATTCGTATCAATGAAGAACCAGTCGATGCGTTTAGTTCGATTGTGCATGCGGATAAGGCCCAAGCATATGGAAGAAAATTATGTGCTAAACTAAAGGAGGTCATTCCTCAGCAATTGTTTAAGGTGCCAATTCAGGCAGCCGTTGGCGGAAATATAATCGCGCGTGAGACAATAAGTGCGATGCGTAAAAATGTCACTGCGAAATGTTATGGAGGAGATATTACAAGAAAACGCAAACTCTTAGAAAAGCAAAAAGAGGGTAAAAAGAAAATGAAGGCGATAGGAAAAGTTAATATCCCTCAAGAGGCATTCATAAAAGTTCTTAAATCATCATCTAACTAATGTACCTTTTTAAACCTCGATATTTGAAAAAAGCCAAGCTTCTGAAAAAAGGAGTTTTAAAATTTCTGTCTTATAAAAAAGACTTAATTTCTGAAGAATTATTCTCAAAAATCACAAGTAGTTTAGAGGATTTCGATCAAGCTATTGCATCTCGAGATAAAGACCGGATTAAAGTTGTCGCTAAAGAGCTTACGACATTATGTGAAAATTCTGTTCCACCTCCAAGCAATCCAATTATTAGGGAGAATCTTGAAGTAATACTCGTAGCAATTATTATAGCCGTTGGTATTAGAACTTATTGTCTTCAACCATTTAGGATACCAACTGGATCGATGCAACCCACGCTGAATGGGATTATTTGCAATGTTATTGAACCATCCGAGAAACCTAATTATGTAAAACCTGGTTTAATCCAAACGTTATGGGAAAAATTTTCAGAGGGTCGAACATATGTTGATATTAAGATACCTTCAGGAGCTAAGATTGATAAATTTGAGGAGGTTACGAAATTTAAATTTTTCACATCAACTTTAATTTCTTTCCTAGACTCAAAGCATGAAACGATAAAAGTTGGAGTTCCACTGAAAAATCTTTTTCAGGAAAAAAACAGGGGAGGGCTGGGTTTGAGATCGGCATTGAATATTTCCAGAGCATTTAATTACTCTAGAGAATCAACAAAAGTCTTTCCTGTTCAAGGAAGGCATATGGAAATTGATTCCGATTTCAGGCTTCAAGGTTATTGCGATACTGGTGATCAAGTTTTAGTGAACAAAATGATATATCATTTCAGAACACCAGACAGAGGTGAGGTATTTGTTTTTAATACCAAAGGAATTGAGGGAATTAACGGAGGTATCCAATCACAGCATTACATCAAACGCTTGTGTGGAGTTCCGGGTGATTCCCTTGAAATTAAGGAAAATGGTGGCCCTCTTTATGTTAATGGTGAAACAGCTAAGGAGAATGGTATCGTTAAGGTTTTTAAAGAGTATGATGGCTATTCTTTAATTCGAAGAGTAAGGGTTCCAGACTATCAGGGCATAAACAAAACAAAATTGCCAAAGGACAGTTATTTTGCCCTAGGTGACAATAGTGATGATAGTGCTGATAGTAGAATGTGGGGCAATGTACCTGAAGATAACCTTTTGGGTCCTGGTATGATGGTTTATTGGCCTTTAGAGCATTGGGGCTTTATAAAGTGACTTTATAAAATTGTATGATTAGTGAGTGATTGTAGCCCTGAGGAAATAACTAAAAAGTCAAAATCAAATTTGGCTTTTGCCCTCTACGGCCTTCCCAAAAAAAGAAGGACTGATATGGTTACGTTTTATGCTTTTTGCAGAATTGTTGATGATCTTGCCGATGAGACTGAAAAACCCAAAAAAGAGAGAGAAGCTGAACTGTTGAGATGGAAGAATGGTATAGAAAATGGATTTTCAAGTCCGAATGAGATTCAGCTGAGGATTGAAGATTTGATAAATAGACACGGTATTGAGAGAGAGCTGTTCATTGATTTGATCAGAGGCATGGAGATGGATTTAAATGGAGAGGCATATGAAACTTTTGATGATCTCAAATTATATTGTTATAGAGTTGCATCTGTTGTTGGACTAATAAGTTTAAAATTATTTGGTGCAAATTTCGAGAGGTCCATGGATTACGCAATCAATCTTGGATATGCACTTCAACTTACTAACATTATTAGAGATCTTGCAGAAGATTACTCATTGGGTAGAGTCTATTTACCTCATGAAGAGATTGTTAGTTTTGGACTTTCTAATAATACATTAGTTGAATCTTCGGGGAGTAAGAGTTTTTTGGAGTTGATGAAATTTCAGGCTGAAAGGGCTGATGTTTTCTACAACATTGCAAACGAAAAGTTGCCTCCTGAAGATTTTAGAGCATTAAAGACTGCAAGGAGCATGGGTAAAATTTATCGATCTCTATTAACTAAAATGAAAAAAGATAATTTTAGAGTTGTTGAAAAAAGATACCGGATTAACTCATTCAAAAAAATATTTCTTATGATTGTTTCCTAGAAAGTGGGATTGCTTCATTTGGTTTCATTTTGTTCGGTAGAAAGCCATTCGGAGACCTCTTCTTGGATATTGTCAATTTCATCAAGTTTCAATATTGGATCACGAACAATAAAAGCTTCGCCAGTTTTATGGTGTTCATAAAATAGCATCTTTGATTTTTTTTCTTCTTTTACATCTACAGGAAGAAGAATTTTTTTTCTCTCAAGCATGACCGCTAGAATATATCTGGCATTTTCGCTGGAAGGATCGTTTTCATCAATCAGTCTTCGAAGCATAACTTCCGCGCTTTCCTTTTCTACTACTTCTTTTACAGTTATTGGCTCTTCTTTTTCAAATTTGGACCTCCAGAATGAAAACAGATTACTGTTTTTTTCTGATTGAGATGCTTGTTCCCATGCGTTAGCACTAAAGTCTGAACGCTCGTAGGAATTGATTTCTTTATTAAAGAAAATAGCTGTGTAAAACATCTCGTCATTTTCAAATTCACGATCTGTTACGCAGCAGCGATTTGATCTAGGTCGAATGTTCCATGCGTTGCTTGCTGACATTACTTGGTAAATATACTTTTTGTTAAACTTTGGTTTGGTGTTGGGGCTTATTTGGATACCTTTTTAGAATACTTTTCAAGATCTTTATTCCAATAAGTGAGGTTGTTTTGTTGTGAGAGTCTTTTCGTAAGAATAAAATAATTCCTAATGCAAAAAGAATGATGTTAGTGCTCCAGGCCCCGAGGAAGGGTGGGATTTTCATGCCTTGACCTAAAGCGAGGAATAAATTATTAAAAAGCATCATCAGGAAATAAATTAATAAACCAATCGAACCGCTTCCTTTAATGTTGCTTCTGGAGTTAGTTATTCCAATTGGGCACGCAATCATTGCAATTGCAAAACAACTGAAAGGCAAAGCCCATCTGTAATGCAGGTGTGTTTTAAATGGAGCCATTGATTTGAGGCTTTTTTCGGGTGTATTATTTAAGTGAAATAACAAATTTGAAATTCCAAGCTCCTCTGGTATCAAGCTGTCTGCATAAATTTTCCGAGGCGTCTCATTCCAATCATCCACTTGGAAACTCTCAAAAGACCTTTGCGTGATGTGTTCAGATTTTTTTCCAAAATCAATTATCATTCCACTAGTTAAAGTCCATTGTTTTGTTTCTTTTGACCACTTAGCCGTTTCTGCGTAATAGGATGTAACTAAATCTCCATCTTGATTTGTTTGATATATTTCTATTTCTCTAAGTCTACCACTTTGCAGATTAGATGGCAGAGAACCAATGAACCAAGTTCTAAAGCTGGCTTTGTTTTTATAGAGTCTTGAATTAATTTTGTATTTTTTGTTTTTGGCATACTCCTCACCATTTTCGAATGATGATAAGATTGTTTCTTTTTGAGCCTCTGACTCTGGAGCCCATTGATAATTCAATGATAACGACAATAACGATAAATAGGCGCAAATTACTAATACTGGAGAAAGCATATTAAGATAACTTTTTCCCGCACATTGGATTGAAATAAGTTCGTTGGATTTAGACATTTTTCCAACACTGTAAATTGTAGAAAGAAGTATAGATATTGGTATAATGGTAACCAGCATCATAGGTGTTTGGACAAGATAATATTTTATGTAGCCAATGGTATTCGCGCCGCTGTTAGCTAAATCAGTGCCGTTGTCACTAAGGTCAATTATTAACCAAATTAATATAAATCCAAAGATACAAAATATTAATGGAACACAAAATTCCTTCACAATATATTTTGTTAAAAGTTGTGAGCGGTCGTATAAACGAAAGGCAAGAATAGGGCTAAAAATTACAAATAAATGTAATATATTCTGAAATGATAAATTAATGCCTCTGGAATTTTTATCTGAACTTAATGGTTCTAATGTAGTTTCGGCATTGGGTTGAATATTTAGCCATAAAATAAATAGAACAGTACTTAAAGATGCAGAACAAATATATTTTATGGCTTTGTGCATTTTAGGATTAGTCACTCTTTGCTTAATCAGGAAGTATTGCTTTTACTCCTTCGTGCTTTATACAAAAATCTTCTATTTCTTTTTCTTCCATTATAAGAAATGCTGTTGATAGTGCATCTGCGAGGGCAGCA
>NZSO01000024.1 GCA_002696885.1 Verrucomicrobiales bacterium
AGTGACCATCTTTCCTTTTATCAGTCTGGAGAGGTCCACACTGCTCTTATTAAAATTAAAATTACCACTAGACTCAGAATCTGTTCTAAAATAAAGAGATTCTTTGATTCCTTTTCTAAGAAAACGACGCAAAGTAATTTGCTTGAATAACCACTGGAGGTCAAAGTTGATAGGCTGGCCCGGCAACATTAATGGTAAGGTCGTAGGTAATTTGAATGCGTTGACGTCTAGTGAAAAAGCAACATCGTGCGACAAATAACAATGAGCCCCCTTAATGGTGTTCTCCAAGTAATCAAATGTTGTTTTTTCTCTAGCAAATAGGTGATACCTATCATCCATATTGGCAATCAATTGCTCATGCCCCTCAAAAGAGTGAGGCATCAATGTAAATGATTTGAGATCATCATCATGAGAGGAAACAAAATTAGATAATGAAAAATACTGAGGAAACGTAGCACCTCCGCTATAAACAATTGACTTACATTTCTCATATCGATCAGGTGTATACATTTGCCAGTCAAGACCATGGGTATCAAAAATTTCCATGCAAGATAAAGCAATTACTGCGTCTCCACCGTTACCTGAGTTAGGACGAAAAAGAAAGGGACCTATGGATTTTAAGTGATTCACTAGTGGCTCAAACACCTCATAATTAATCATAAATTATAATATCTATATTCAATTAAAACTTCTGCAAACAATTCATGATATCATTACGGGGCCATTAAAGTCGTTTCATTCTTCTGCACAGATACCCAAGACGACCTCGCAAAGAGGAGAAAAAATTATATTTCATTTTTTTTAACCTCTGAAATAGAGAAAGGTCACCCTGTCTGACACCAATCGTACTATTGTTATCTTCAGAAATTCTAATCGGCGGAGGATAAACTGAAAAAATTTTAAGATTTAATTCCCAATATGATTTCAATTCAACATCTATAGGCCTTGTAAATCGACTTGTAGAATCTAACAATTCAGCAAGACAAGAAACTTTTATTATATATCCAGTCGTTGCAATAGGAACAGTGGGAGTATCTACAATATCAAAATCATGACTAAGTGATCGAACAACCGACCTTTTCTTGCGAGTTTCAAACAATTTAATCATGTCCCATGATAAATCAGTTTTTATTAACTCATCGACTACCTTTTTTAATGGCGATTGGACAATTAAATCATCTTCAAGAACAACCAGGTAATCAGCTTTAGAATCAATGGCTTGGCGCCATGCTTTTCTATGACTTAAATAGCAAGCGATCTCTCCATCAGTTAAATCTCTATACCATTTGGTTTTTGATTTTTCATAAACAAAATCATCACTCTTTGGTGTAACTGCATCTAACCTTTGCCAACTAAAATCTTGTTCCTCGAGCTGACTTCGAGCATCACGTAATCGATCAGACGCCTCAGCAACATTTATTAGTAACCATATTACATTATGAGGAGCTTCCATGAAAACTTATGAACTACGAGACCTGGTATTTCAGCTTTTTATTTATAACGCATTGAAATAAGGTCATTTTTAAAGTCGACTTTTAGCCTAAAGTTTCAAGAACAAAACAATATTTGTCTTCAGTAATGATAAATATGGGATTGAAATCTATTGAGATAAGATTTTTTTACACTATCAAATCATGAACAACATGACCATGGACATTTGTTAGTCTTCGCTCAAGACCATTGTGATAATAACTCAATCGCTCATGATCTAACCCTAGCAAGTGAAGAATTGTAGCATTGAAGTCATAAACCTCGATTGGGTCAACCGCCGCCTTATACCCCCAATTATCACTGGCTCCATAACTATATCCTTTTTTCACACCTGCCCCTGCAAGAAAGCAGGTAAATGCCTCAGGATTATGATCACGTCCCGTTCCGTTACCTTGTAGAAAAGGCATTCGACCAAATTCTGTTGCCCATACAACGAGAGTATCATCGAGAAGACCACGCTGTTTTAAATCTCGAAACAGTGCGGCTGTGGGCTGGTCCATAATTTCTGCCTGCATTGCATGGGTGTTTTTGATGTTACTATGAGAATCCCAATTTGTTATTCCATTACCTCCACTAGGATCACTTCCGTTAAAAAGTTGAACAACGCGAACTCCTTTTTCAATTAGTCTTCTAGCAAGTATACAGTTTTTTGCATATTCTCTCTTCAATTCTGTACCAGAGTCTGTTCCATATTCTTTATGAATAAAACTGGGTTCACCTGCAATATCCATGACCTCGGGAACTGACATCTGCATTTGACCAGCCAATTCATAACTTGCAATCCTAGCAGCAAGATTCGCGTCTTTTGGATATTTCTCGAGATGTTTAGAATTAATTTTTTTTAGCAAATCTAGTGTTTGTCTCTCATGTTTGTTTGTGTATTTATCAGGACGAGCCAGATTAGAAGGAGGATTTTTTGCATTAAAATCAGTCCCCTGAAAGGAGGCCGGCAAAAAAGCACTACCAAAATTATTTTTCCCAGAACGAGCCATGCCACGTGGATCGTTGATAGCAACGAATGCTGGTAACTCATTACAGTCACTTCCAAGTGCATAAGTGACCCAAGCACCAAACGATGGAAAACCCTCCATTGTAAATCCAGTATTCATAAAGTTTTCACCCTGTGGATGAGCACTTGTCTGAGTAGTGAGCGAATGAATAAAACAAAATTCATCTGCTAGTTCCGCCATATTAGGCAAAAGTTCTGAAATCATTTTTCCACTCTCTCCTCGCGGCTTAAAATTCCAAAATGGCTTAGCTATATTTCCTGTTGGCCCTTCAAAGGTTACAGCAGGTATACCAGGGGGTTTCTGTCCATGATATTTTACTAATTCAGGCTTGTAGTCAAAAGTATCGACATGACTAACCGCTCCAGGACAATAAATCACAAGAACCCTTTTCGCAGGCATTTGAAAATGGGAACGCCGCGATGCATATGGGTTGTTAGGGTCAATACTCGGTCGGATGGGTGGTTTTCCACTAAATTCAGTTGGATTGTCTGAAGCAAGAAGCTTGGATAGCCCCAATGCTCCCATCGTCATCCCAGCAGTACTACCAAGGAACTTTCTTTTATCTAAGAGTTGATGACCGAATGGAGATAGCTTTTCTGCTTGATTCATTTTAATAAATTTTACTTCGTGTTAGTAGCTAGCACCAAATCGTTTATATGCTTAAAAAATTGTTATCATATGTAGCGTTCATCACTTTAGAGCATCGGGTTGGTTTTTATGGTAAAAAAGCAAATTCATTCGAGTTAATTAAGCTTCTGGCAACAATTTCTAAATCAATCTTGCGGCAAAACTCTAGTTCATCGGCATCAGGATGGCGTTGTAGTATTAGTTCAAATACTTTTTTGATAGCTGCATTGCTATTCATGGATACCGAATTAGCACGATTTGCAATCATTTCAGCCTGTTCAACAACGAATTTACTATTCATCAAATTCAACGCCTGAAGCGGAGTGGTTGAACTAGGACGACTAGATCGAATTTGACCACAATCAGGAAAATCAAAAGCAGTGAACATTTGATCATCAACTCGGCGCATTCGTTCTTGATATATCATTCTTCTCCATGTCTTTGGTCCAAAATTATCGAGCACCTCCCATTGGGCATATGTTTTCTTAATATTGTGGATCCGGTAGCTGCGCCCCCCTAAATCAGAATTTAAATTACCAGATGCTTGAAGAATACTATCACGAATAACTTCAGCCTCAACACGACGAGGTGGATAGCGCCATAGCAGAGATGATTCAGCATCGATGCTAAGACTTTCATCACTAGGCGAACTAGATCTTTGAAAAGCCTCAGACATAACAAGCCTTCGGATCATCTTTTTCATGGACCAATTATCATTGAAAACAAACTGGTAGGCTAACCAATCAAGCAACTTGGGATGAGTCGGCAAAGAGCCAGCCCTTCCAAAGTCAGAAGTAGTAGCAACTATTCCTTTACCAAAAACATGATGCCACAACCTATTAACTAATACCCGAGAAGTGAGTGGATGATCAGTGGATATAAGCCATTTGGCGTATGCCATCCGACGCTCGTTCTCAGGTGTATTTGAACTCATTTTTAAATTTCCACCCAAAGCTTTGAACCCTGCAGGCATAACCTCATCACGAGGATTTTCAGGACTACCTCGACGAAGAACGAATGTTTTTTTGGGCTTGATAAACCTACCGACGAAACTGTGCAACGGACCATACTCTTTAAGCTCATTAATATGACTTTGCAGCTGATTAAAGGTCTTTCTAAATAGTTGGCTTTTGTTTATCAGTTTCTTAGCTTTTGATGTATCGGCAATCTCTCTCCACTCTCCATCACCGTTTAATGCAAGAACTCGATAACCTTTTGACCAATACCTACCATTATTTTTTTCAAGATAATCTGTATCGAAATAATATTCACGATTAGAACTTGAGCGAAAACGTTGAACTTCTATTGATTTAGGAAAATAAATCTCTACCCAAGGCTTGACACCGTTTATAGATTGAGCACGCCATGCCATGGTGCCATAATCACCGTCATTAGCTTTTGAAAGCTCCCCTCGAGGCTTGGTCATTTTTTTATCGCTTAAAAGCTTTGTCCCATTGGAGGCTAATGCGTAATTTTTTTTATCGTCTCCCTCACCAAAAACTTCTAACTCATCGATAGAAATGCTATCACCAAAAAACTCAATTCTGAGAGCTGTAGTGCTTAATTTACCAAAATGAAGATCACGATACCCCCCCCAATCTTCCTCCCAATACTGGACATGTTCTTGAAGAATACGACGGCTATCGGAAATCTTGTCATAAATACCAACAGCACGTTGTTTACGAGGGTGATCGTTTGACAATTCGGACCACCTGCCACCAAATTCGACACCTTGGAAAACTGCAGCCATTGAGTAATAGTCTTGTATTGATACAGGATCAAATTTGTGATTGTGACAACGAGCACAGCTAACGGTTACCCCCAAAATTGAGGCGCCAACAGTTTGAATAATTTCATCCATTCGGTCTGCCCTTGCCTGTCTAATCGCAACAGGCTCTGCACCAACGGTAGCCGCTGGAACATGTGGACCAGAAACAAGAAAACCAGTAGCTTCTCCCACGCCAATCTGATCACCAGCCAACTGATCGATGATGAATTTGTTATACGGTACATCTTCATTAAATGCTCGAATTACATAATCCCTGTATACCCATGAGTTTTTCCTGTATAGATTTGCTTCAGACCCATTCGTTTCAGCCCACCGAATTGCATCAAGCCAATGCTGTGCCCATCGCTCGCCAAAATGTGGAGAGGCCATCAAATCATTTACCAAAGACTCATATGCTAATTTAGAGTTTTGCGAGAATTTAATTTCAAAATCTTTTACATCGTTTGGCTTTGGTGGAAGACCTGTCAGAACAATAGACACCCTGCGAATCAATGAGCGAGCATCAGATATTTCGTTTGGCTTAATTCCAGAGGCTTTGAGCTTATCGTTTAAAAATGCATCTATGGGCTTACTTTTACTTTCGGGAATTTTGGGATTTTCGACAGGTTGAAAAGACCAGAGGTTTGTATCAGGGTTTTCAACTTCACTCATTTGCCCTGGCCAGTATGCACCTTCATTTATCCACTTGTGAATTAATTCAATCTGATTGTCACCGAGTTTCTCACCTTTTGGAGGCATCTTTATGTCCGCGTTATGTCCTTGAACAACCTCCATCAAAAAGCTTTTATTTGGATTTCCAGGCACTATCCCAGGCAATCCGGAATCACCTCCTTTAATCAATGAGACACGCTGATCGACTCGAAAAGCTGATTTTGATTTCTCTGGGCCATGACAATCAAGACAACGCTCCCTAAAAATTGGTTCAATATCACTCTGAAAATCAACCGTGCCTCCATTTGAATAGCTAATGAATCCAAAGGAAAATATTAGAATCGTAATTAACTTGCTAAAAATAGAAATCATCAGGATATAATTTCAAAAATCACAAAACATAACATAAAATCTTTGTTTACAAGCTAACTATTGTCTGAATCCATAAATTTTAACCGGCTGCTCATGAATTTAATCAAACGTTGTTCTTCAATTCTTTTTTTAATAGTTCTTGGATGTCCATCGTATTCAAATGGCAAAGGTTATGCACCGGGTAAGCAGTTTGAATATAAAACGAAGGATCTTCCCAAAGGGGTTTATCAATACTCCATATGGGTACCAAAAAATTATGATCCAAAAAAAGAATATCCAGTGGTTTTTTATCTACATGGTGGGGGCGGCAGAAAATTTCCCTCATATGGAAAGAAAAACATCATTTCAGATCGCCTCATAGATAATCAAAATTGGACAAGCGCAGGTTACAGTGGCAACGCTCATGGATTACATGAATACATTCATGTTGCACCAGTAAAGGCAATCTACGAATGGGAAGCAAAAAAGTTTAAAGCCCTATTAACACATGTTAACAAAAAAGTTAATATAAACGAAAACAGGGTCTACGTTACCGGCTTCAGCATGGGTGGCCAAGGAACATGGATAGTTGGATGCGGATCAAGTCTGGGATATAAAATTGCCGCCATGATGCCTCTCGGAGCATGGGGTTGTGAATGGGTCAATCATGGGACAACTCCTGAAACATGTATGACAAGAAAAACACCAGTCTGGGTACTACACTGTCCTTATGATGAAATATCCAAAATTTCTGATCAAATTGATCTCTTCAAAAACCATCTAAATTGTGGCGGATACGGCCGATTCACCATGATACCTGGAGAGGGTCATATTCAAAGGCCCAGAGGTGATGACGACGAAGGATTAAGCATGAGAGTGGCATGGATGCTTTCACAAACTTACGACACTCCTCACAATTATTTAGTCCAAACCAAAGGTGGTGTCATATTAGAAGCAATAGAAGGCGAACGTCCATTCATTGGTGACACGAGCACTTACGGTTTTTTTGAGCCAAATACAAAAATAAATATAACTGCCGCAGCTACCAAAAATGGTCAGCGCTTTCTAAAGTGGGCTTCATTAAAAGGCAAATTTGAGGACCCTAAATCAAGAAGAACATCCTATACAACAGTGGATAAAGATTCTGAACTCTTTGCCATTTATGAAAATCAAAAGGTAAAACTTTCAGTGTTCGGAGGAAAAGCCGATCCGAAAAAACCGAAGCCTGGCGACAAGGTCACCATAACCATAAATAAAAACCAAAAGGATAAACTTTTTTTATTTTGGCAATCTAATCCAACAATTGAGCTCGCTCAACCCTATGAGAATACTGTGCAATTCTGTATGCCTCCACACGATCTAGTCATAAGAGCTAAACCAAAAAAGTACTAAATGCAGGTTATGATTTTTGAGAAAAATGAGATACAAAAAGAAGAACGCCACGACCCTTGTTCTCTAAATAATGAAAATATTTGTGATAATCTTTTTTTAAATTCAAATCAACCTGTTAGGAAACCGAGCACATTAATAGCCAGTATCACTCTAGTTGTAATAGTACTATTAATGGTCTTTGCAAACTTGAGCCAATTTCAAAAAGAAATTAACCATAAAAACAAACACAATGATGAGAAGGCAAAATTAGAATCTGATCCATCCCAACAAACTCATCCTGACTAAATAAATATTAAAAAACTTGCTCCATCTAATTTATATTATCCCAGTCCTCTTTTTATGTATCATTAGGCTAGATGCAAAAAATGTATTATTTATTGCCATAGATGATTTACGCCCTGCCCTCGGTTGCTATGACGATCAATTAGCAATAACACCAAACATCGACGAATTAGCAAAAACTGGAACCCTATTTAAAAGAGCATATTGTCAACAGGCTCTATGCAGCCCATCTCGTCTATCACTAATGACCGGACTGAGGCCTGACTCTACCAAGGTCTGGGACTTAAAAAAACACTTTAGAGATTCAGTGCCGGATGCCGTAACCTTACCGCAGCACTTTAAATCCCATGGTTATACAACTCAGTCCATTGGTAAAATATTTCATGGTAATGGAAAACCATCTAAAGATGATCCTTCATGGTCACTACCTCCATTATATGATAACGCAAGAGATAAAAGATTACGCTATGCTTTAGGAAAAAATCTCCAAGGAAATTCTCATAAGGAAGCATCAACCGAAAGCGCTGTTATTAATGATGATTACTATGTAGACGGGAAGGTGTGCAACAATGCAATTAGGGCTATTGAAAAATTTGCAAACTCTGGAGAAAACTTTTTTCTAGCTGTTGGGTTTCGTAAACCTCACCTACCTTTTAGCGCTCCTAAAAAGTATTGGGACCTTTATGATGAAAAGTTAATAAAACTTCCAGAAAATGGCAGCCACCCAAAAGGTTCACCAGAAATTGCTACCCGAAGCTGGTTGGAGTTAGAGGGATATTCAGACATTGGAAAAAGAGAGCCCATCCCGGATAATAAAAAGAGAAAGTTAAAGCATGGTTACTATGCATGCGTTAGCTACATTGACACATTAATTGGCAAATTACTCTTAACTCTTAAAAAGTCCTCACTAGATCAGAAAACGGTTGTTTGTCTTTGGGGTGACCACGGATTCCATCTCGGTGAACAAGGATTGTGGACTAAAGCCAATAATTTTGAACTTAGCACCAGAGTTCCTCTTATTATCAGCATCCCTAATCAAAAGAAAAAAAACAGAAAAACAGACGCTCTCGTGGAGCTTATTGATATTTATCCAACACTATGCTCGGCATGTGATTTACCAATACCTACTAAAGTAGAGGGAAAAAGTTTAATTCCTTTAATCAACAATCCAGAATCAAAATTTAAACCTGCAGCTTACAGCCAATTTCCCAGACACAGAGACAAAAATAGACACTCAGGCAATGGTGACATCATGGGTTATAGCTTAAGAACGGAAACTCATCGGTATACCGAGTGGAGAGAAAATAGTGGAGGCAAGATCATAAGTACTGAGCTCTATGACTACTTAAATGATCCACTTGAAACGCAAAACATCGCAACCTTAGATGAATCCGCAGAGGAAATAAATAGATTGTCGAAATTGCTTTTCTCAGTTTGGCCCAAGCTCAAAACTAAAAGATAGAAAAAGCCAAAAAACATTCGTGATCGTAATAACTTCTTGATGACTGATAAATTTGTTAATTTCTTAGAGAACTTCAGTTCAGAAACTTTAGCCGAACTCGATTCCATCTATCACGAGGACATTTCATACATAGATCCCATTAATAAGGGGCAAGGCATTGAACACCTGAGACTGATAATGCAGGACTTGCTCAAGGTATTTAAAAATGTGAAATTCGAACTTCTGGAAATCTCTGAAAATAACCAATTGGCCTTTGTTTGTTGGAACATGTCCTATAAATTCCGGGGAAAAGATTATTTAATTAATGGTGTTAGTAAATTGGATTTCGATGGTTCTGGTAAAATAATTAAGCACGAAGATTATTGGGATGCTTCATTCCCTCTGTATGGAACATTTCCATTTTTGGGTTTATTAATGAAAGGAATTAAACGCTTGGTTTCTGTTAAACCACCAAAATAGACTGTTCATTTTATAGATTTTTTCATTTTTATCTCGGTCAACATTACAGCTAGTGTATAAAACCATGACATGAAAGTATGGTTCATATTGACTATAGTATTTTTTCAATTTAATTTCGTAGCTCATTCATCAAAAAGCACTAAGCCCAATTTTATATTGGTTTTTTGCGACGACCTTGGTTACGCAGACATTGGTCCTTTCGGGGCTAAAGATCACTCAACTCCTGCGTTAAATAAAATGGCCAAGGAGGGAATGAAACTGTCAGATTTTTATTCAACCTGTCCAGTATGCACACCATCACGTGCTAGTTTGATGACAGGCTGTTATCCTAGAAGAGTTAACATGCATGTAGACGAAAAAAATCTGTGTGTCCTTTTTCCGGGGGCAAAAAAAGGTCTCAACCCAAATGAAATAACCGTTGCTGAAATACTCAAAGAACAAGGGTACGTAACCAAATGCATTGGCAAATGGCACCTAGGCGATCACCCTAAATTTATGCCAACTAACCATGGCTTTGATTCATACTATGGAATCCCATATAGTAATGATATGAACCGAAAGGAGATTCCACTTCCTCTAGTAAGAGATCTAGAAGTTATAGAGGATGGTGTACATAGAGACGAAACCATCACGGAAAAGTACACTACAGAGGCCGTTAATTTTATTAAGGAAAACTCCAACAAGCCTTTCTTTCTTTATTTACCTCATACTGCGGTTCATTTACCTTTGGTCCCCGGAAAAAGATTTAAGAATACTAGTAGTAATGGTCCTTACGGGGACTGGGTAAATGAAGTTGATTGGTCAATGGGAGAATTATTCAAAACAATTAAAGAATTAGGAATAGACGAGAACACCTTAGTTCTATTTACCTCTGACAATGGCTCTGCTAGAGAAAAACAAGGAAGTAATTTACCTTTAAGAGGACGAAAGGGACGCACAGATGAGGGCGGCATGAGAGTTCCATGTGTCGTGCGTTGGCCTGGAAAAATTCCTCCAAACACAAAAAGCTCTGCTATAACAAGCACACTCGATATACTTCCCACATTTGCGGCAATAGCCGGAGCTCACCCACCTAAGGATAGAATCATTGATGGCAAAAATATTTGGCCTATTCTCAGCGGAAAAAACAACAACCACCCACGGGACGCCTTTTTTTATTACCAAATGGATCAACTTCAAGCCGTACGTTCTGGTAAATGGAAACTAACACTTGCTATGGAATCAAAAAAACGTAATTGGGGAAAACCGGAAGGAAAAAAAGAATTAGCATTATATGATCTAAAGAATGACATTCATGAAGATAACAACGTGGCTGAAAGCAATCCCCAAATCGTAAAAAAACTTCAATCTCTCGCAGAATCAGCTCGTAAAGACTTAGGGGATCTCAACCTCAAGGGAAAAGGGCAAAGAGAGGCTGGTTGGGTAGATACCGCATCACCAAGATTAAAGGGAAAATAATTACTGATAAACTTTTAGATCATTTTCATCAATGTCGTAATATTTTTATCAAAGTGACATTTATCTAATGTTAGCAATAACTTTTCAATGAAGAAAAAAATCATCCATCTGGCACTTTACTCGATTTTACCAATTACTACTTTCTTCATAGGCATCAAACTACAGCCTAATCAAAATTCACAAATTCTCGATAAATCTGATAAGATTGAGACAGGTGAATCATCAACAAAGCCTATAATTTCTCATCTAACAGAAAAAGCATTACAAGACGAGGGCAAGTTATCAAAAAAAACTAATCTTCAAACTAACTCACTTTTAATTGATCCATTAGATAAGCCCTCATTAGACTCTTCTGAAATTAAAAGCCTAGGCCAATCTATGGTTTCCGAACTGAACCCTCTCAAGAGACGTTCAATCTTTAACTCTCTACTTGAAGGAATGACATTAGAAAATGCTCAAGAAATTAGGGAACAAGTAAAAAGATTAGATCAGAACAGTTCAGAATTTAGAGATTTTCACTTCATATGGGGATCAATGGCTGGTGCTGAGGCTGTCATAAACGGAACAAAAACCTCGGAACGTGATCTTCATGTGACGATGACTGGATGGGTCTCGAGCAAACCTGATGAGGCAATTGCATGGTTTGATAAAATTGACACTTTGAATGATAGGCGCCTTAACAAAAACGATCTGAAGAGAAGTGTCGTTGATGGGCTTTCAAACATTGACCCAAATCGTGCTGTCGACTTTATAAGCACATTAGTTCAATCCGGTGACAAAGAAGCGAACAAACTAATTCACAATGTCGCCCGTAAAGTCACTCAAACAATGAATCTTGAGGAAGCTGGCGCATGGGCCGACAACCTCACAAACAAAAATATGCGTAAGTCTGCAATGGACTCCATAGTTCCAAGATTTGCCTACTCAGACCCTGAATCAGCATCAAAGTGGGCTTCAAGTTTACAATCAGACATGGCATCCACTGCCATCCAGAAAGTCAGTGAAGCATGGTCACATAGAGATCCTGCTGCAAGTGTTCAATGGCTCGAGTCTTTGCCCGAAAGCAGTGGTGTTAACTCAGGAATCGAAAATGCTTTAAGTCATTGGGCACGTCGTGATCCCAAGAGCGCCAGTGACCACCTTATAAACATGCCCGATTCAACTCAAAAAGATCGAGCCATCAAAGGTTTTGCCTCGAGAGTTGCCTACGAGGATCCTCAATCTGCCCTAGTTTGGGCAAATACTATTCAGGATGAAAAAATTCGTGATGGTGCTCTCAAGAATGCCGGACGCGCCTACTATAAACGTGACAAAACAGGTGCTTTGCAATGGCTTGAGTCGAGTGGCCTTTCCCCAAAAATTATTAGCGAAATTCTTCCTAAGAAATAATGAGATAGGGTTACCGATCTATCTCTTACTGGCTGGTTTCATTTCAACTTTGACTTTTTTAGACTGTTCATTCACATCCTGAAGTAGAACCTCTATAGCCTTTTCTAGTTGCCTATCTTTACCCGAGGACAATTCACCTGGCAATGGCCATACTATGTGATCGGGCACCGCTCCATTTCTCTCCATATCTTCACCATTTGGTAAAAACCAGCCTCTACCTGGCATTCTGATCGTCCCCAAATCCATGATAGATTTTGAACCCGTAGAAATAACCCCTCCTGCAGTTGGAACTCCCACCAGCTTCCCTCTTTTTAAATTCTTGATAGCGTGACTGAATATTTCAGCATTACTGAAACTTTTTTCGTTACATAATACCACAATTGGCTTTGTCCAAGTAGCATACACTCTCCTATCTCCAGGGTAGCCAACACCTCCTCCTCTAGGTATTGTTGTTGCATGAACAGGAGGAACAAGAACAGTTAATAAATGATCAGCTGTAAAACCACCTCCATTATTTCTTACATCAATGACAAGCCCCTCTTTCCCATCACCCTCAGCATAGATTTCTCGTTCGAATTTTTGGAACTCGCTCCACATCATCCTTTCAACATGAAGATAACCCAACCTTCCATCTGACAACTTATTGACCAACTCCTTGTTTTCTCTTACAACATCATCTTCCAGTAGTGCCCTAGCTGTTGAATAAGTAGTCGGCCTCACTGTGACAGTCCTCTCAGTTTTTTTCTCATCTGTTGCCAATACTTGCAAATCAATATCTCTATCGATTCGACCATTTAACATCTCTTTTATATCGTCACCACGCTTTACCTCGACCCCATTGATTTTGGATATAACTTCACCTTGCCTAATTTTGGATTTCTCCTGATCACTAGGTCCTTTTGTAATCACTTTTTTAACCTTCAAACCATCACCTTCATAATTCTCATCGAAGATAAGACCTAGGTGAGCGGTCTGATCAGTCCAACCTTTAGGCTTGTAGAGACTACTGCTAGAACTTCTAAATCCCATGTGTGAAGCATTTAACTCACCAAGCATCATAGAGATACTCCTACTGAACGAATAACGGTCGACAGCATTGGCTGCCATCTCTTGGTATTTATCCTTAATTTTATTCCAATCTTTATTATTTAATGCCGAGTCGTAAAAGCCGTCCCTCATAGCTCTCCAGGCCTGTAAGAATCCTACCCTATAATGGGCGGACATTGATCTCTTCATCAAAACTTTGAAGGGATAAACTTCACTTTTACCTCTGACAAAAGCGCCTGGAACACCACTAGAATAATAAACTATCTTACTATCTTTAGACAGCCACCTTGGCATATAAATAGATTTCGAAATGAGAAGGGTTGGCGTTGTTGATTTGACAGGAAAACCAATGGTGTACACACCTTGTACTCCTTTAACTTTTCCAGAAAAAGCCAACTTTTTTGAATCAGGTGACCAAAATAAATTACTTTCAGTAACGTCTGGTATGGATATACGACGAATTCTTTCATTAATCCCATCAAAATCAATCAACGAATCTTTTGATTCTACCTTTTTTTGTTCTTTAGGTGGTTCAGGTTTGGGTTCAACTTTCTTTTGATTTGCTGGAAGATTAAACATAATCCTCAACCCCTTAATAAAACGACTTTCTTCAACCTCATCTTTTTCGGGCGCTTTATCTATTTTTGGTTTTGAATTCGAAGGCTTCCTTGGACGAGACTTTTTCATAAGATCCACAGCCTTGTCTAGCTCTCTCTCACGACTACTGATCTGTTCGTCAGATTTTTTTAACCATACGTAATAAATATCTGTCTCTGTATCAAATCTTCTTCCTGTAAATGCTAGCAACTTACCGTCAGGGGACCACTTGACTCCACCGTCTGAGTCTGGATGTCTTGATAGATTGAAGGCGGGTTTTGATCCATCCACCGGAACAATCCAGATATCCCTGTTGAAATTGTTATCATAAACAGAATAGGCTATCCATCGACTATTAGGTGACCAATCGTATCGAGGAGCATTCCATGAACTAATTAATTTCCTTTGATTTTTTCCATCAGCATCCGCAATCCACAAATCCCCTTGCCCTTTTATCATGGAGATGCTCTTGCCATCAGGACTATAAATAATGTCCTCAACCACCTCACCTTCTTTGCTTAGGGTTTCAGTTTTGAATTCTTCATTTTGCCACCAATAAAGATTATCATCCGATCTAGTGGCTCGACATAACCTCGCAGACAATCCGTCATCAGAGATATAGATAATGCTATTACCATCTGGTGAAAATACTGGCTCCCTTTCTTCAGCAGCGCTATCTGTAACTCTTTTGGGTTCTTTTAAAACCGTATCCATTACCCAAAGGTCACCTCCAGCAACAAAGGCAATCTCAAGTCCATCCTTAGAAAAGACGGCCTGCCCGGCGGTTCTTATTTCTAGCCTTTCTTCTTCCCTACTGCCAGTTCTCTCACCTCTGTTCCAAATTACAATCTTTTCTGGTTTTATTTCCTCCTTACTAAAATCGATTTTGTAAAATGAAGAAAGATGTCTAAAAACTATAACATTGCCATCCCTAGATACACTCGGAAGCATGACCGAATCATCTTCAAACTGAGTTATCTTTTTTTCATCTTCACCATTAATTGATCTTTTATATAAATTAAAGGCACCACTTTTCCCTGAAATATAATAGTATGAGCCATCATTAGCATCCCATCTTGGAGAACGACTCCCCCCTTCGTCTGCAACTAATCTCGTAAACTTATTATCGGCCCAAAGCCAAATTTGAGCAGACTGACTTCCCTTGTATCCCTTTCTGTAAAGACCTACTCCACCTCTCTGAAAAATGATCTTCCCATTTTTTGAAACACGCCCCTCATCACCATGTGCATCAAATAACAATTCTTCTCTACCTATATCCTTACTACTAATTTTGAAAAATCTATCTACCCTAGGCCCACGCTGATCTCGTTTGGAACGAACTAGTAAATGATTACCTTCAGGATACCAATCCATCAAAAAATAACCCTCAGAATGATTGGTTATTTGCTTCAAATTTCCACCATAAATCGAAACCGTGTAAACTTGCCAAGACCCAGTTCTCTGACTCGCAAAAGCAATGTTTTTTCCATTGGGCGAAATTTTTGGAGAGGTCTCTTGGGCTTGATGAGTCGTTATGCGTCTTATTTTTCCTCCATCCGTACTGGCTGTCCAAATATCTCCATCCCAAACAAAAGCAAAAAACTTTCCATCAGGTGATACATCCGGCTGAGTGGCTAATTCAACGATTTCAGCACCTTTGGGAACTTCCTGAGAAAGCCCTAATGTTGGTAATAAAAACGAGAATGTAAGGAGAATAGAAAATTGAAACCGCATAACAGTATGTATAATTATACTAGAAATTATAAAAGTTTATTGAAATTTAAAGAAATTTTTAAAATTTTATAATTTCTAATTATTCGATTATCGCACTTCCGCCGTCTTTTCCGCATAAACCCGATAAGTTTGCTTACCGACTGATATCAGGAACCTTCCTTCATTAACATTAGGCCCTCTTTTATTGTAGTTGAGATACGTTACAACCCTTAACCACTCTTCAGGATCACTGACTACAACTTTCCTTCCAGGCATTCTGGCAGCTGCAATAATCGCAGAAAGTGTTTTTGCATCCTTACCAGGATCTTTTACAGCTATCAATTTCTGACCTTGTAAGACAGTTAATCTTCTTACTTGGGAAGGATTAACAAATTCTGCAGATAGGATTCCCATAGCCTCTTTATTGACAGGCATCGTGCGAGAGAGTTCTAACACCAAAGTTACTGCCTCTCGAAAACTATCGGGGTATTGAGAAAAAGAAATTAGAGGAGATGTATGAACAGATCTCCCATTATTTGATGATACACCAATTCTCAATTTTTCTTCATTAATTGAGGATCTGGCAAAGTTTGAATTATCGGCGAATAAAATCTTCTTCTCTCTTCCTAAGGACAATAGATTTTCACCTATTTGATTTGGAAATTTTGAAATGTATTTCACAACATAGGGTGATGCGTTAACTCCAGAGATTACTTTTTTTTCTAAAACCCAACAACTGCCGTCCGATTGAAGATCTATTGCTGTTAGGCCGCTACGTTTAGCATGCTCAATTATCAGCCACATTGAGTCTGCATCAACTTTACCCTCCTTGCTTTTTTTCAACAATTCTTCAACAGAGGGTATCCTAGGACTTGCTTTCTGAACTTTATTTTCTTTATTAACGTCTTGCCCTTTTTTATTTATTGATCGACCACCATCATTCTGTGAAAACACTAAAACTGTTGCACATAATGTAGATATTAGGATAAGAAATACTAACCGCATAATTCGTAAAAAATCACTCAACTATAAACCCTCAAAGCAACAATGCCACTTACTATAAATGGAGAATCTGTTGATGATGGCCTTCTCGATGCAGAATTTAGCCAAATAAAAGCACATTTTGAACAACAGGCCAATGTTTCTTGCTGTGAACGGGATGATGAATTTATGGGTTATGCCAAGGATAATTTAATAGCCAGAGTTCTGCTCGCTCAAAAAGCAAAAGAATCAATCCCTGACCCGGACTCGAAAGATGTAGATGAGCACCTTGAAAAACTCATCGAAGAAAATGGCGGCAAAGAATCTTTTTATTTCAAACTTGGAATTGC
>NZSO01000025.1 GCA_002696885.1 Verrucomicrobiales bacterium
ATTCCCTCAGGATAGAATGTGACATATTCGTTTCATTCTATTCTTTTTTATTCAAAAAAAATCTGTTTTATTTCAAAACATTAGTTAAAAAATCTTACATTAAACCGCAATTAAACTATATTATGAAACCCATTAGAAAAAAATCCCTTATCGGCCTTTGTATTTTTATAGGCTCATTAACAAACATTTTCGCAGGAGAATCTAAGATCACAGATCCTGCAGATTCATTCCTAGATTTATGGAACATTCCTCAACTCTATTCCAACAAGGATTCAGATTTAATTAACGACCTAAAACTTGTCGGACGTTATCAGTGGCAATACGGAGATGTCGATTTTGATAATGGTGATTTTAGTGATTCCGAAACAAGACGCTTTAGGCTAGGAACAGAGGCAAAGATTCTTGGAGGTGATTGGAAGGTTAAAGGTGAAATAAACGTTGATGATGACTTTTCTCCATTCTACAAAAGTTTGGAAGAAGCGTACATCAAGTATCAAGGTTCAGATTTGTTCAATGTGACAATAGGTAGACAAAAGCCAGCATGGTCATACGAGTGGTCAACTTCATCACGAAAAATATTAACTTTTGAAAGATCTCTTCTTACAAACCAACTTGCTCCTAAAAAAACCACAGGAATTAATTTAAGTGGATCAATTGACAACTGGAGCTATTCACTAGGAGTATATAATGGAGATATTGATGAAGAATTTGGGGATTTTGATGAAGCTGGTGAGTTCGTCATCGCTAGCCTAGGATACGACTATTCTGATTCCTCTAGTTTTGATAAAGCCGCATGGCGTTTTGACATCCTTCACAACAATGATGAGAACAACAATGCCGCTAAAGCCTATGAGAACTCTTTCTCACTAAACCATTCTCTTAGCATTAACAAATTAGCTCTAAACACTGACCTTATCCATGCAAGTGGTTATAGCGATGATGCTTATGGACTAATTCTATTACCAACCTATGAACTGAGCGATAAGCTCCAGCTAGTTGGAAGATACACTTATGCCAATGGAGACAATGACGGCCTTAGAGCACAAAAAAGATACGAAAGAAAAGTACCACTTTCTGATGGTGGATATGGCGATAATTATCAATCATTTTACCTAGGACTCAATTACTACTTGAATGATCACAAACTTAAATTCATGACAGGCATTGAGTATTCTGACATGGACGGCGGTGCTGATGGTGGTGACTATGATGGAGTGACCATTTTCTCTGGATTTAGACTTTATTTCTAATCGATAAAATTCATATACTTATAAAAACCCGATTCTTTTGAGAATCGGGTTTTTTTTTCAACCAAATATGAAATTCCATCATCAATCCATACTTACCAGCAACATATCATAATTATAAAATTGTATTTACTGAGATTGGTTTATGTAGAAAATAGACGTGTTAACTCAACTTGTCACAATCTCGTCACTATTGATTATTTTATTAGGTAATTGGTTTTAAACTAAAAATAATAATGCAGACGATATTGATAGCAGAAGATGAAAAAGACATTAGACAGTTAGTTAGTTTCAATCTCGAAAGAGAATCTTTTTCTACCATTTCCTCTGGTGATGGCAAAACCGCACTCAGTTTAGCCAGGTCCAATATTCCAGATCTAATTATTCTAGATCTAATGCTTCCAGTAATGGATGGATTCGAAGTGTTTAAAGAGTTAAGACTCGATAGTAGAACCAAAGATATTCCTGTAATCATGTTAACTGCAAAGGCACAACTTGATGATATAATTGCAGGCCTTGAAATGGGAGCTGATGACTATTTAACAAAGCCCTTTAGCCCTAAGGAGTTAATGCTAAGAGTTAAAGCCTTATTAAAAAGGGTGAAAACATCAACTGGCAGCACAATAATTGAATCCTCTCAAATTAGATTAGATAAAAACACACTTCACTGCTTTATTAGAGAAGAAAAGATAGATCTGACACCAACTGAGTTTAAACTTCTATTGATCCTCATTGAAAGAGAAGGTGTTCCTCAAAACAGAAATGATCTGCTTAGAGAGGTATGGGGCTACAGAGAGACTGCGAACTCAAGAACTTTAGACACCCATGTGAAAAGGTTAAGAGAAAAATTAGGTGAATTATCACGTTGTATTGAAACCGTTCGAGGTGTTGGTTATCAGTACAGAAATATCATATCGTGACGTTTTTTTTTATCTTATTAATCATAGCTCTGTTAGTCTTTCTAGTTGTACAGAACCTCAACAACAAACATCGATTAAGAAAACTCGTTAATGCACTCAAAAACAATGATCGAACTCTATTAACCAAAGGTTCTGATTTGTCGGCAGGATCAATCTTAAACGATTTAGAAAATCAGATCATTGAACAAATTTTTGAAGCTGAAACCCTTGAAAAAAGAGTTGTCCGAAGAGAAGATCTAATATCAGCGGTTGTTGATGGATTAGTTGATGCTGTCATAGTATTTGATAAGAATTTCAACATTAGATTTACTAATCCTAGTGCCTGTAAACTATTTGGCTGGTCATCACCCCCCCTAGAGTTAAATGCTAAAGAGCAACTCAGTAATGATCAACTTGTTAAACTTATTGAAAACTCATTTGATAATTCTCAATCTAAAACCATTGAAATTCAGCATCAACCTCCCGGGTCACTCGACTCTATACCTAGAATTCTTGAAGTTGAACTTGCGCCGTTGACTCTTAACGAGAAAAGATCTGTAAACAGGGCTAGGCTTGTGCTCAGAGATGTCACCGATGCTAGAAACCTAGAGCTAGTGCGAAAAGACTTTGTTGCAAATGCTTCACATGAACTTCGAACTCCACTGACTATCATTAATGGATACCTTGAGAATCTCATTGAGGATAAATTAGAGGACAGGGAAAATTCTATAAACTTTCTCAATGTGATGCAGAAACATGGTAGTCGCCTTGCACGAATCATAGAGGACATGCTCACTATTTCAAAACTTGAGTCTTATTCAGACACAATTCAAATTCAGCCTTTTAATTTAAAATCATGCACTGAGGAGGTTATAGCGAGACTTAAACCTTTGATTGACATAAAAGAGGCTCAACTAAAACTCTCGTTTCCGGAAGACAGCACTATTAATGGAGACGTTTTTTATTGGGGGCAAATTCTATTTAACCTTATCGAAAATGCACTAAAGGAAAACGAGGAAAAGGGTATCGAAATCACAATATCTTTAGCCCTTGAAAACAATCATTACATTATAACAGTTTCAGACAATGGGGTTGGCATACCAACAAATTCTATCGAGTTTATTTTCAAAAGATTTTACAGAGTGGATCAAAGTCGAGGAGCAGAAAAAAAAGGTACTGGCCTAGGCCTTTCGATTGTAAAACGAGCCGTAGAAGCTCACTCTGGAAATATAACGGTGTCCAGTACTCCAGGTATTATAACTTCATTTAAAATTCAATTACCTAAAGACCAAGATAGTTATAATAAAAACGAGGAAAGAAATAGTCAGAACTGACCCTGCTTTATATTTTTTCATCAGAAAAGAGGAAAACTCTCGGAATTTTCTGCGCCGCATCCAGGAACGCTTATCTTTCATATACGCTCCATGCCACTCATGTTTCATTTGTGGAACCATTTCAACCTCTATTGAGTCAGTAACACAGGCATTTAGCTTCACTGAGGGTTCAGGTTCGCAAAAAGGACAATTCACTGATGCAGAATCACCCTTACTCAATGATAAGATACCACCACAGATTGAACATTTTATCTGGGTTCTCTTTGAAGATATGAGATCCGATAAAGTTGATTCTCGATTGCTAATAAATGCCACCTTAAAATAGTTAACTTATCTTAACATTTAAAATGGACGAATTAATATTTCAATTAAAGAATGAGTAAAATATGGTTAAAAATTGTTAATTTAAAACTTCTCAAGACATGGAGAAAGCAGATCCTGCTGCCAATTTAGAAGATACTCGCCAAATTTCGTAGGATCATGAGATATACCCTCCATAATTCCTCTTGAAGCTATTAAAGTGGGATCAATTCCTAAATCTATACTTAACTTATCTCTAAAGGCCTTCAACTTGTTAAATCGACTATCAAAATCAGGATTTTTCTTCTTACGCTTACGTTTTTCTATTTTAGGATAATCTCCTTCATCCATCTGATGGACTTTATCAATTGCCGCATCAAACCTTTTGACTGGCCCTGAGGGGAATCTATCAGGCAATTTTACATCTTTCCCATCTTCCAAGTGATGAGCCATTTTAAGCAATTCTTGATTGCCAATTATTTTGAATGTTGGTTTATCTCTTTTAGCCGCCTCATTATCTCTCCAAAACCATAGCTGACGTAAAAAAGCCATACCTTGTCGTTCTAATTTTCCCCATCCAGAAATTCGCCATATCAATTCAGGATCCTTATCTTTGATCTGTGACGCAACGGATTTAGTATGTGCACAGCTCTCTACAAACCAGCTCCAACGGCTTAAATCTTTTAATCTTCCACTTAAATTCTCAGCGATTTCCAATAAATATCTTACATCGTTGATTGCATATTTTAACATCTTATCCGATAAAGGTCGCATACCCCAATTGGCTTTTTGCGACGATTTTGGTAATAGAACTCCAAAATGATCCTCAACAAGGTTCACAAGTCCAAATTTTCTGACTCCCAACAACCTCGATGCTGTTTGAGTATCGTAAATAATACTCGGAACCTTTCCAAAACTCCTGCTGAACATTCGAATATCAAAATCAGAACCATGCAGCCATACTGTAACAGTATCCAAATAACCAATTAGTGGTGAAAGATCCTTGATGCTTAGAGGATCAATTATGGCAAGTGTATCACTTGTGGCGAATTGAATTAAACATAACTTCTCCTCATAGCAATGTAAGCTATCAGCTTCAGTATCTATCGCACAATCCTGATAATTATTACTGCGAATAAAATCAATGAATTCTAAAAGCTTAATATCATTATCAATATAATGGTATTCTTGTTTATCTTCTTTCATTGAAATTGGTTCACTTGGCGAACTTCAAATTATAAAAAGAATTTGTTATCTCAGGCCAGTTAATAACAACTCTGCGTTTGATGAGGAATTTTGAATGTGATCAATAAGCACTTCCATTGCTTCACCGCCTGGTCGTTGAGCTAATTGTCTACGAAGCATTCCGATTCTCTTGAATTCATCCGGATGGTATAATAAGTCGTCTTTTCTAGTGCCAGATTTTGGCAAATTAATTGCTGGATATATTCTTCTCTCCAGAAGCTCTCTATCCAACTGTATTTCCATATTTCCACTTCCTTTGAACTCCTCAAAGATGACTTCATCAGCTCTACTTCCAGTATCAATTAATGCAGTTGCCAACATTGTCAGACTCCCCCCCTCTTCAGCATTTCTAGCAATACTAAAGATTTTTCTAGCCTTAGGTAAAGCTCTTGTGTCTAAACCTCCGGATCCTGTTCTCCCTTTACCTTTACCCCTTCGCTTGCCTCTTCCTCTTCCTCCTCCTGATGAAATTAGTCCATTATAACCCCTTGCCAATCGGGTAAGACTATCCATCAAGATAACTGCATCTTTACCCATCTCAGTAACCCTTTTAGCTCGCTCCGCAACTAACTCGGCTACAGAGACGTGACGCTCTGGGTTTTCATCAAAAGTTGAGCTGTATACTTGAGCGCCAGGGACACTCTCTTCAAAATCGGTCACTTCCTCAGGACGCTCATCCAAAAGTAAAATTAATAACTCTACTTCAGGATGGTTAGAGACAATTGATTTGGCGATTTCCTTCAAAAGAATTGTCTTACCTCCCCTTGGTGGAGCGACTATGACTCCACGCTGTCCCTTGCCTAGAGGTGCAATTAAATCAACAACTCTAGGGCTCACCGAAAGCCCATCTTTTGGTTCTAATATAATCCTATCTCTGGGAGAAATAGCAGTTAGGTCCTCAAAGATTTTTGGTGTACTCCACTCGGAAGCCGGAATTTTTTCAATTTCAAGAACCTCCGCCGTAGAAATAAATCGTTCTCTGTCTTTCGGCGCTCTAGCTATGACTTTGATGAAATGTCCCTGTCGTAAATCGTATTGCTTTATGAAATTTGATCCAATATAAACATCATCAGAATGTCTGGCAAAACTGTATTTAGGTACCCTTATAAAGCCGTATCCATCCTTGGCTTTTTCTAAGAACCCTTGAGCAATTATATTAGTTCCTCGTTTACCCCAATGCGATAAAACGTCAAAAACAATATCATGTTTAGATTTAGTACCTCCAACTCTAAGGCCTAATGAAGTTCCAATTTCATAGAGTTCAGCCATAGATTTTTCCTGAAATTCCAATAGATCAACTTCATCAGGAGGAGGTGGGCCAGGATCAGGTTCAGCGTTTGAGATATCATCCTGAGTATTGATTTCATTATTTTTTTCATCAATCCCCTCAACCGGAGCATCTTCTAATTCTTCTTTGGCAATTTCCTTTTTAGTCGATTTTTTCTTAACGACTTTCTTTGCAACCTTTTTAGTTACTTTCTTTTTAGTCGTTTTTTTCTTAACGACCTTCTTTGCAACTTTTTTAGTTACTTTCTTTTTAGTCGTTTTTTTCTTAACAACTTTCTTTTTTGAAGCCTTATTGGAGTTAGCTAGTTCTTTATCATCCTCGGATTCTAAATCTTTGTCTTTAGCCATGATGTAAAAAATTCAATTTGTTTGTTTAACTGCTTATGATTTCCTGAATTCCATATCATAAAATCACATAGCTTTATTTTTTCGTTAATATTCATCTGACTATCAATAATTTTACTAGCCATGGATGAGTCAATTGTAGGTCGTTCAATTAATCTTTCATATTGTGTATTCCTATCTGTAGCTACAACAATTGTGTAGTCACATTTATAATCTGATTTGCTTTCGTACAATAGAGGGATTTCTGCGAATAATATTCTATCGTTTAGAACATATTGAGAATCACAAATAAACTTATCGTACTCAGTTCTCACTTCAGGATGCAAAATGCTTTCGAGTTTGGCACGTTGATTAACGCTATCAAAAACCTGTTCCCTGATAAACTTTCGGTTAATTAAACCAGATTCATCAATTGATTCATCTCCGAATACTTTCTGAATCTTCCTGCATATATTATCCCTTGTCAACAATTCACTAACTACAGCATCTGCATCAAACACTTCAGAATTTGGGATCAACTCTAATAATTTCTTATTCACCTCTGACTTTCCCATTGCCACCCCGCCTGTTACTGCGAAAATCATTTTTCCTAAGATAATAACTTGAAGGTCTTTTTGTAAAAAAAAACGGGAAAGGCGCTAACCTTTCCCGTTTTAGTTTTTAGTTAAAAAATCAATTAATTGTTAAAAAGTGCGTCTGATGCACCCATGTCAATGGCAGCGCCATCAGCAGATGAACCAGGATCAGGATTTGATCCTCCAGTAACATTAGAATTTACCGGTTGTCCAGCTGGATCGATTAAGCGTCCAGTAACAAATATCATGAGGTTCTTTTTGAAATGTTGCTCAGAATTAGTTCTGAAGAATCTTCCAATGAGTGGCATGTCACCAAAAAGTGGTACTTTATCTTGAACATTTTGAACGTCTTCTCTAATAAGTCCACCAATCGCAACTGTCTGTCCGTCCCAAATTGTTACGGAAGTAGTCAATTTACGTGTCGAGAAAACAGGTTGCTCGATTCTGTTCTCAGTCAAAACAACAGTAGTTGGTTGTCCTAATGCATCAACTGCTCCAGTTTGAATTGGGCTACCGTAGTTAACGAAACCTTCAAATTCAGTAACCTCAGGTGCTATATTTAGCTCTAGTGTAAATCCGTCAGGACCTACAACAGGATCAACTTCTAATGTTACACCAACTGGTCTCATTTCGAATGATGTCGGGTTAGCAGGTGTTACAGGAAATCCTCCCGCAGCTCCACCACCGCCGCCACCTAGGCCAGCTAGACCTCCACCAAGGCCACCAAGACCTCCACCTCCTTGAATTCCACCACCAAAGAACTCCTGTGGAATTTCTGGTGGATCATATTCAGTAGGATAGATAAACTCACGAATAATTTCGATTTTTGCCCTCTGACCAGACCTTGTTACAACACTTGGTGCTGTCATTAGGTCAGCTCCCTTCTTTTGATTAAGAGCACGGATTACAACTTGGAACTGAGGATCAGTCAAGACTCCACCGACACCAAATATAGCAGGTGTGACAGTACTAGTGAGCAATTTCTCCTGAAGCAATCCATCAATTGCATTGCTCTGAATTGCATCAAGCCCAAATCTCAGACCTGAAGTAACTGGAAACCTTCCAGTTGGTACTGGAGTTGTTCCGCCGCCAGGAGGAACAAATGTGTAGTCAGTAGAATTGACTGCACCTCCACGCTGGTTTCCTACAGAACCACCTCCACCGAAGATACGATTACTGCCTGGGGCATTGAATTGTCCAAGCAACCAGTCAAATCCAAGTTCATCAGTATTTGTCTGAGTAATTTCAACAAACTTAGTAGTTATGTAAACTTGGTTAGAAACTGCTTTGAGTAACTCTTCAACGAGAACTTCGATAAGCTCCATGTTTGCCTGAGTATTTCTTGCAACAAGTGTTGATGTTCTAGGGTTGAAAAACGCACTAGCTCCGTCAGGGAATGTAATACCCTGTGACATAAGTATCTCTTTCGCTGTTTTTCTTGGTGAGAGTGATGTACCTCCGCCATCACCTCCTGTTGCAAATGGATCATCAACAACATCACCACCACCTGCTCCACCGCCTTCAGAGGCAGATGAGAGGAAATCTGGGGGAACTCTAAATGTTCTTGTGTATAAATCTGTTGTACCTTGCCATAGTGGAACAATAACAACTGTGTAAGGCTCAATTTTGTACTTCATCCCTGAACCTTCGGCAACATATCTTAGTGCCTCGGCTAGTGGTACGTTAGTGAGTCTAAGACTTATTGTTTGCTCCTCAACAGGGGCAGCTCCATCAGGGCCAGCTGCATTTTGACGTCTTACAATGTTAACACCCTTTTCTGCTTCGTTAGTTTCGAATGGATCGTGTTCTTTACTTTTTTGTCTCAGAAATTCAATTGCCTCGTCAACAGTTGCTTCATCAAATAATACTGTTGGGAGAATTGTTTCACGAAGCTTCCTTGCGATGTATTCACGTCCGGTCGAGTCATCTCCGCCTCCACCAATATCTCTACCCTCTACAGAAAGAAGTGGAACCTGTGTTTCCCATGCCTCATCAACCTGACGCATTAATCTACCACGAGTATGTGATCTCGCACTCTTGAGGTAATCGCGACGAGCTTTCTCGACCTCCTCTTGACCACGACGAGCCGCTGTGTTGTATCGATCAATTCTTAATACTGCATCATATTGTTTCTCAGCATTATCAAAATCACCAAGGCTAAAATACCCTTGAGCAACCTTCAAAAGTCTATCGACTTCACCTACATTTTGAACGTGCTCCGGAGTCAATGCATGGTTGTACCATTCAGGATCTTGAAGACGAACCATAATTTTTTTCGCCTCCGCATGATTTGGTGACACTTCATCAACTAAAATTGCATCTAAAAGCTCCTTAGCTTCCTCACGTCTACCTTCAGTAGCCCTCTGATGGGCAAGCTTAGCACTAACATCAGCAAAAAGTTTAGTTGCTTTATCACGCTTAGATTGGACTAATGGAGCCCTTGGAATATTTTCCAATGCGAACTTATATTTTTGTCTTGCTCCATCAAAGTCTTCGTCGCCTTCTAGCGCTTGACCTTCTTCAATGGCAATTTCAGCGTCTTTAACTCTTTGCAATCTGCGAACCATTTCACGTTCAGCGATATCACTGAGCGTTGTTGGAGCATTAGCATTTTTATTGCCGCCTGCCTCTGCAGCACCTTCAGGTCCAGCATAGGAATTGTTGATGAGCAGCGATGCTAAAATAAGAGCAACACTAAACCCTGGTTTAAGGAACTTGCTTATACGAAATGAGGGTATCATGATTAATGTTTAAATATAAATTCTGATGTAGGGGTTTGTTTAGTGGATTATCGTCTAAAAGTAAAGGTAACTTATAGAGGCTATTTAGTCCATTTGGAAAGGGGAAAATGACAAATTAACCATTTTTCTTTCCTGCTGAGACAGTTATATCGCCAGATGAGGCTCCATCAGGGCCTATTTTTCTTAATTTTACCCCATTTTCAAGGGTTCCTTCAAGATTAACTACCTCATACTTTACACCTGGCTCAACGTCTAATTCAAAGGTTTCACCCACCTTGATAGGACCTATTGTGCTTTCACTCCCAGGCAATTGGAAATCTATAACGGCGTAGAAAGTTTTCCAAACTTTTGGATTTTTGTACTCCAACTTAAAATCTTCACCTTTTTTGTCGGTTATCGTAAGGATGTGAGCAGGAGTTGGTATTCC
>NZSO01000026.1 GCA_002696885.1 Verrucomicrobiales bacterium
GGTTTGGCACCTCGATGTCGACTCATCACATCCTGGGGCTGGAGCAGGTCCCAAGGGTTTGGCTGTTCGCCAATTAAAGTGGTACGTGAGTTGGGTTCAGAACGTCGTGAGACAGTTCGGTTTCTATCTGCCGTGGGCGTTGAAGAATTGAGAAGAGCTGCCCCTAGTACGAGAGGACCGGGGTGGACGTACCGCTGGTGTACCAGTTGTCCTGCCAAGGGCACCGCTGGGTAGCTAAGTACGGAAGAGATAACCGCTGAATGCATCTAAGCGGGAAGCTCCCTTCAAGATAAGTTCTTCCTATGAGAGTCGTTATAGATGATGACGTTGATAGGCTGGGTGTGAAAGTGTGGTAACACATGAAGCTAACCAGTACTAATAACTCCATTGACTTATTCAATTATGCATTGTGTGCATGTAGTGTGAAGTCTTTTATAGAATTTGGTTTTTTTAAGATAAGAAAGGGTGAGGTGACGATAGCGTCATGGTCCCACCTGATCCCATTCCGAACTCAGAAGTGAAACGTGTCAGCGCCTATGGTACTGCGGCTTAAGTCGTGGGAGAGTCGGTCATTGCCTTGCCCTTTCTTGTCTTATCTCTCTTTTTAACTTTTTTGATATATCTTGTTTTTTTTGTTCTTTATTAGCAACTTTATAATTAATACTTTTAAACCCTTAGAATTTTTCTAAAATTGTTTTCTATTTGTTATTCTTCTGTATTTTGAAGAGCTCTCAACCTTTAGAAATATACAAAATGTTAGGGGTTTTCGTTATATAAGCTTTATCATTTAAAGTTTAGAATTTAATGTCTTTGTTTTCATAGTTACAATGTAGAAGAGGTTGTAAATAGATGATTTTGAAAAAACCGTTACTAATTTTTTGTTATTGATTTGTCAGGTTATTTAAATGTTAAGCCTTCTTTAAGGGGCTGAATGCTAATATTTATTCTTAGATGAGTTCGTAAGAGTGTTAGAATTATTGCAAAAAATATCTTAATAAAATTCAAGACTTGGTAAATTTAAAGATGAAGTGCAATACCCAAAAGTGAGGTCAAGTTTACTCCGGACCTCATACGTCTCTCAGACGTGAAGCCTCCCTGTTAGACTGGAACTCAGCTTAGGCTGGGCTCCAATTTTTTTTGAGTTACGAAAATATTAGGCTTTATTTGTTAACGGTAAGCAATTTAAATGCTATCCTGCGAACTTATTCATTAAACGAGGCATGAGAATGATCACAACAGAAATAATTCAACAAACTTTAGCAAAATTTGGCGCTATGCTTTTAGTTGGGTTTTTAGGAACAGATCATGGAAATAATGACATAAGAAGAATAGAGGATCATAT
The DNA here is from genome assembly GCA_002696885.1 of Verrucomicrobiales bacterium. Classification (GTDB taxonomy): domain Bacteria; phylum Verrucomicrobiota; class Verrucomicrobiia; order Verrucomicrobiales; family DEV007; genus EC70. Next base: position 1,343 of record NZSO01000026.1, read on the forward strand.
TGGCAGTGGAAAAGTTGGAGGTGTGCTTCTTTTGCATCGAAATATACAAGAAGGTCCCAAAAAATTAAAAAATCTCATACATCAATTTAAAATGAAAGCGCCTGCAGATAGGCCATTACTGGTGGCTATTGATGGAGAAGGTGGAGTTGTAAAAAGGCTTATGAAAGAAGACGGTTATGATATTCAGCTTCCTTCTGCTAAAAAGCTTGCCCAAATGTCAACTGCTGACTCTGATAAATTATTACAAGTATATATGAAACAACTTTCTGATCTTGGAATTAACTGGAACTTAGCACCAGTTGTAGACGTTGAAGTTGCAACAGAAACAGGTTGTATTGGCCGCTTAGAAAGAAGTTTTTCCAAGAGTCCAAAAAAAGTTGCTTATCATGGTTACCAATTGATTCAAGCTATACAAGAGGCCGGTATGGCTTTTTGCTTAAAACATTGGCCTGGACTGGGAGCAGATGTCGGAGATACACATAAAGGCATGACGAATCTAACCAATGTGTGGTCTCGTGAACGGGATGCAGAACCCTTTAATTTAATTGTGAAAGAGATAAGTAAAAATCGCCCAAACAAAACTATTCCTGTTATGACAGCCCATTCAGTCCATGAGGGATTAGATTCTGGTGCACCGAGTTTAACTTTTTCAGAGCAAGTTATTGAAGGCCAGCGGAAAAAATGGCAAGCAGAAGTATTGTTTGTTAGTGATGATTTAGATATGGGTGCATTAGATGGTTTTGAGTTAGGAGAGAAAGTTGTTCGGGCAATACTGGCTGGCAATGATGTATTAATATTCTCTCAGTACCGCAATTATGATCCAGAAAAAGTTGATAAAATATATCAATCATTACAACAAGCGCTTGAGAAAAACGATAAGCAGGCTGAAATGCTTATTAAGCGTATCAACGAATCTTTTAATCGAATAGAAAAATTTAAAGCGGATTATTTGTAAAGCAAGAAATATTTTTTTGATTGTAAGACTTGATTATTTGAATCGGTCTATCAATAAAAAAAGCCCTCTTCTTAGAGGGCTTTTGTTTTACAGTCAGGATACATATCCAGATCTACTCTGAAGAAGTATCTTCAATAGTGCCTTCCATCATATCAATGAGGCCAGCGTTCTGCCTAAGTTTTTGTTCAATCTCTCCAGCCACAGCTTGGTTCTCTTTTAAGAAACGCTTAGCGGCTTCACGGCCCTGACCAATTTGTTGACCGTTGTAGGAATACCATGAACCAGCTTTTTCAACAAGATCAGCTTTGACACCAAGGTCAAGAAGCTCTCCAACTTTGGATACGCCTTCACCATACATAATGTCAAAATCCACCACTTTGAAAGGAGGAGAAAGCTTGTTTTTTACAACTTTGATTCGTGTTTGATTTCCCACAACCTCATCTTTATCTTTAATGGCACCAATCCGACGAATATCTAAACGAATGGAAGCATAGAATTTCAGCGCATTCCCCCCTGTGGTCGTTTCAGGGTTACCAAACATAATGCCAATCTTTTGGCGAATTTGGTTAATAAAGATTACCATACATTTTGAACGAGAAATAGAGGAGGTAAGTTTACGTAGAGCCTGGCTCATAAGGCGTGCCTGTAAGCCCATATGTGCATCACCCATATCGCCTTCAAGTTCTGCGCGCGGGACAAGGGCTGCAACACTATCTACCACCAACACATCAACAGCGCCTGAACGGACAAGTGTATCCGTGATTTCAAGGGCTTGTTCCCCCGCATCTGGTTGAGAAATGATGAGGTCATCGGTATTAACACCAAGTTTACGAGCATAAACAGGATCAAGTGCGTGCTCGGCATCTACAAAGGCACATGTGCCACCTTTTTTTTGTGATTCAGCAACAACGTGCAAAGCAAGCGTTGTTTTACCAGAACTCTCAGGCCCATAAATCTCAATGATTCGGCCGACTGGTAGGCCTCCAATACCAAGAGCAAGATCAAGACCAATAGAGCCTGTTGGAATAGTCTCTGTTTCAACTTGTTGGCCTTCACCGAGCTTCATGATAGACCCTTTTCCAAACGCACGCTCGATCTGCTTAAGGGCTATGTCAAGTGCTTTGGCTTTTTCTGGAGATGCTTGCTTTGTCATTGGTAACCTTTTGTAAATTAATGATATTGAAAGGTATCATATTGACTGTATACATCAAAGGGATTTCATTAGTTCTAATTGACTCAGCTTGGTTTTTTGGATTTTTTTTTCAGAAAATCCAAGAGCATGGCATAAGTAGATTGTTTCAAAATCTTTTAGACGTGGATTATTTGTAAAAACATGTTTTCTATTTTGACACATGTAATATTTATGATTGCGGAATGAATAACATTGTGGTGGCGAAGTGCTTAAAACACCTAAAAAACCAATGGATAAAAAGATAAGTCCAAAAAGGCGCCAACGATATTGCCAAATACAAAGCCATAAAAGACCAATAATACACAACAAGAATGCCCATGATGGTGGGTGGGCAATATAAATCTTTGCACCAGGCCAACCACCAATTTCTTGAGCAAGCCAGCTTACCCAGTCAATAAGATAGAACGTAAACTTCAAGACCAATGAGCAGCTTGTAATCCATTTAATCAATAAGCCCAAAACAAGGCTTGGCAGGATTATGGTCCCAAGCAAAGGAATAACAATAACATTCGCTAAAATACCCTGCAGAGAAAGAGTGTGAAAATGCATAATGCTAAAAGGAAGGATAATACATGAGGCAATCAGTGATGTCAGAATCAAACTGCGTGTAGATGTATATAGCTGCCTTAGCCAGTTGCCTTCATTTGTTGTAAAAAGATTTGGCCAGGCTTGATAAAACGAAATTAAGCCCAATACTACAAAAAAAGACATTTGGAAACTTGGGAGTTTGAAGGCATTTGGATAGAGCATCAAAATGAATATAGCAGCCAAATTAATAAAATTTAGACTTAAGCCCTCACGATCAATAATGATACCAAAGAGAATGAACGAAGCCATAAAAAAAGCTCTGGTTGAAGACATGGATTGCCCAGAAATATTCCAATAAAAAAACAGTAAAAAAAGCGTCAGAAGAGCTGCAATTTTAGGGAGGTGAATTTGCTCAAGTATGGATGGGAAGCGGCAAAATAAGAATTTGATACAGAGGAAAGCAATGAGAGCCATAAGGTTCATATGTAATCCTGAAATCGCTAATATATGTGCAAGTCCACTAGCTGCATAATTATCTCTTGTTTCATTAGAGATAAGCGCTTTTTGACCTGTAATGAGAGAGGCAGCAATAGCATTTGTCTGATCATCAACATGAGGTGTATCAATGATCATTTGTGTAATATGTTGGCGAATTTTTTGCCAAAATGCTGAATAGGTTGTCTCATTTTTGGGCAATAGTTTGAAGGGGCTAACCGTGAAGCCTGAAGCACCAATACCTTGAGCACGATTATTTTCTTTAAAGTCAAATCCACCAGGAATTAAGGGGCCTGAAAAGGGTGTTAGAACAGCATCAACACAAACAGTATCCCCGGCACTTGGAATGGTATTTTTTTTGATTCGATGTGTAAGTTTAACATTTTGTAAATTAATCTTTATACGCTGGCTGGTAGAGTGGCTTAAAGAGATTTTTAGTCGATGACCATAGGGTGTTGGGGTGACTTCTTGGACAGTGCCTTCAAGTTTAGAAACAAACTTTTTTTTATCCAGGGCTTCAGTTGGATGCCAAAGAAAATTGATTGAAACAGAAACTATGCCTAAAAGTATTCCCAAAATGAGTATTTTAAAAAGATGACAAAGCCATTGCTCTTTTTTAAATGCGAATAATAGAAAACACATGACCGCTAAGGAGGTGGTAACTGAAACTGGATATAGATTGAAAAGATAGATTGATAAAGCCATCAGACTTGATAGCCATAATGACCAACGATTCTGTTCTTGAAAAAAAGGAAGTTGGCTAAATAGATTCAAAAAAATTAACTAAATATTCACTTCTTTTTGGATTAAAAAAGATCAATGGTCAACATGAATCAGGCACTTAGCGATTATTCATGGAATACATGGAGGGTATAGCCCTAAAGTTTCTGAAAACTATTTCTTTACAGCTGTTCCTTGACCTGCACGAACAAGTTTGTAAGCAATATAGGCAAACAAAACGAAGCCAATTAAAGTGCTGTAAGGCATTATCCATACTGGAGTATACTGAAAAAGATCAGTTCTTTGTGAGGCTGCAAAAGGGATAGCAAGGAGAATGCCAATAATTGCTTCACCTGCAATCAAACCAGAGGCAAATAGAAGACCCTGACTGTCTCCATTTTTGTTTTTTTGCGTTTTACTAACAATATATTTCAATATCCCACCAAGGAATAAAGCTGTGACAATTTCGAAAGGGAGGTATAAACCAAGTGCAACACCCAGCGCTGGAAAGCGACCCTTGCCTGTTTTCTTTAGGTATAGATCAATTACAATAGCTACCACACCAATACCAACACCAATCATAATTAAGTTGAAAGGTAAAGACTGTCCAAGCATTCCTTGCGCTATCGTTGCAAGTAATACGGATTGAGGCGCTGCTAAGTTTTGATCAGGATTCATGCCTAAACGTGGAAAGACTCCAGCGATCCCATAGGCTTCAAAAAGGATTTGCATGATAGGAGCGATAGCGACAGCACTGACAACAACACCCAAGAAAAGAGCTAACTCTTGTTTCCAAGGCGTTGACCCAAGAACATGGCCTGATTTCAGATCTTGCAAGTTATCACAGCTTATGACTCCCATGGCGGCCACCATAGCTGTTATCATAATAAGACCTGCGGCAACCCCAGTCGCTGCAACAACATTTTCTGCATAATTAATTTCACCGCCAATGACGGTTGTTACGACAAGTGCAACTAAAATTATCGAGGCGATAAGGCTTCCTGATAAAGGGTTTGATGAAGTTCCAACTAAACCTGACATATAGCCTGAGATAGAGGCGACTAAAAAACCAACAACATACGTACTAATCACAGATACGAGAACAAGTATAAAAAATGTTGCTGAAGATAAAGGTAGGTTAAAGGATTGAAAAACGTGATTCAAGATCATGTAAACAGGTACAAAAAGAACAAGTAAGCCAAGAAGAACAAAACTAAAAGGAATATCTTGCTCTGTTCTTGGAAGTTTATCGGTTGATTTGCTCGTGCCAAAAGATTTAAACGAATGACCAATGGCAACACGAATTGGTTTTAAAACAGAAATAAAAGCGGCAATACCACCAACAATCATGGTGCCAACCCCAACGTATCTGAGGTTTGATTTCATAAGAGCTGCGCTCTTTGCAAAATCTGCTGCTTGGGGGATGCCATCAAAGAATGTAAAGGCAGGTATAAGCACCCAATTCATAACAATTCCACCGACTAAAAGTGTAATACCAACCCTATGGCCAACGATGTAGCCGGCGCCAATCATAACTGGGGAAAACCCAATATTGAAACCTATGATGCTACCACCAACCTTTTTCCAGAAAGCAAGAGAGTGGGCGGCAAATTGAAATGCGCCTTGACATAGTTGCATTAGTGCAGCAAGTGCTCCCCCAATTACAATGCTTTTTGCACTCCCGCTTTTTTGATCACCAGCCTTCAAGACTTCAGCTGTTGCAACTCCTTCTGGGAAAGCAAGTTTTTCTTCTATAATAAGTGCTCTGCGGAGTGGGATAGAAAAGAAAATACCAATAAATCCACCAACAATCGTAATGAGGGATGTTTCTAAAATTGGGAATGAATCCCAGTGACCAATAACAAGAAGGGCTGGTAATGTGAAGATAGCACTAGCGGCTATTACTTCACCAGCTGAGGCAATGGTTTGCACCATATTGTTTTCTAAAATGTTTGAGTTCTTAAACATGCCAAGAATCGCCATTGACATAATGGCAGCAGGTATACAAGCCGTAACAGTTTGACCAATTTTAAGTGCTAAGTAGGCGTTTGAACCAGACAGGAGAGCTGCAAGAATCATCCCAAGAATAATTGACTTTAATGTTAGTTCTGGGAGTTTTTTCGATGCAGGAATATAAGGTTGATCCAATTTAGCAGCCATAGTTTATCCTTTTAAATACATTGTTAATATTACTGTGCCTTTAAAGCTTGTAAAGGCTTTTGAACAAATTAGAGTTTGAATTTGTAAAGTTTTAAAGAATCTATCCAGAGTAATGCTAAATTTATGGTATCTTGAGGACATTGTTTTTGAGTGAATTGACCATATATTTTTAATTGCTTTTTATATTTCTCCATTGATTTTTCGCTGTATATGCCTGTTTTGTAATCAATTAGCCAGATTTGCCGAGTCTTTGGATTTCTTACAATTAGATCAATTTGACCATTAATGATTTTCTTTTCTTCAATTGCCCGGAATGAAACTTCGCTAAAGTATGACCCTTGCATATTAATTTCAGGGATCGCTGAATTTAACAGGTTTTTTAGATCATTTACCAGCTGACTTTTTTTATCATGGGACAAAAACTCACTATCTATGCTCTCAACATAGATTTTAGTTTTTCTAAGATATTCTTCTTTATCACCTAGATGAGGGAGATGTTCTAAAATTTTGTGCATCAAAGATCCATAAAAAAGAGCTCTTTCGTTTTTGAGCGTATTATTATCTTCTTCCTCATCACCAGAGGGACGCAAAATTTTTGTGGATTCTCTCTTTGTGTCGAGAGGGTTGAAAAGGTCTGGTGAGTAAATGATTTTGCCAAATTTAATATCACTTATAGTGAAATCCTTATTAATTTTTTTTGGGGGAAATGGCTCATAAACAATAGTTTCTTTATTGCGATCAGACTTGCTTTTAAGTTGTGAAATTGCTTTGTGACATTTCTTATACCAAGAGTTATCAGAAACTTCCCCTCTATTTGGTTCCCACCCGCAAATATATAGTTCTTCCTCAGCGCGTGTAAGAGCCACATAAAGTAAACGGTTTGATTCATCTTCAAGATCATTTTGTGTATGATCCTTGATGGATTTAATTGGCTCAAAACCTTTTTCTGTGGATGATGAAGCCCAGAATAGTCCACCTTTAGACCAATAGAGAGGTCCTTTATCGATTTTAGTTTCAGTTGTATCAGGAAGAAATACTATAGGTGCTTGCAAGCCTTTTGCGCCATGCACTGTTAGCAGACGAACATATTTTTGATTTGCATCACCTGTTTCACGTTTGATTTGTATTTCATTTGCTTCAAACCAATGAACCCAATGTTCAAGGGATGGTCCATTTTTAATCTGATGTTGTTCAGCAAGTGTCAAATATTCCAACAACGGATCAGTGGCGTTTGATCCTAAGTCATCGATCCATTTTTTCATTCCTTTTTGTTCAATCAGAATGGTTGAGATAAGATCCTGTGGAGTGTTGTAGTCAACTTTATTGAGGAGTTCTTGTAACCACAAAACAATCTCTTTTAATTTTTCATTATAATTGCTTTGATCTTTTAGTTCTTGCCACAGCGATTTTTCTTCTCTGGCAATACATAGTTTGAACAAAGTTTTTTCATCAATTTTTATTAGAGAGCTTTTGAGAATGCTGGCTAAAGAAAAATCATCTTCCGGCAACAGAAGAAATTTAAGAAGACTATGAAGGTCTCGAACAGCTAAGTCATCTTGTAAAGTGAGTCGATCAAGCCCAGCGCATGGGATTTGATATTTCTTAAGTGCATTTGCCATTGCTGGTCCAAATCGCCCTCGTTTTTGAATTAAGATCATAATGTCCCCAGCATGGATGGGGCGCTCTTTGGTTTGCAGCAATTTACCTTGATCAAGCCATAATCGGATTTTTTGAGCAAGTTTTTCAGCGAGTTTTTCTTCTGTTCCAGCCATGGCTTCTGAATCGTTACAGGATTCGTTTTGGTGGATTAAAGGCCACACACTAACTTTGCCGTAATTATTTATCCGCTGTGAAGAATGTGTTGCTTTATAGAAGGGGGATATAGGGTTTTTATGAACTTTAAAAACTTCGTCAATAAAAGATAAAATAGGAGTTGTTGATCGATATGAATGGGACAGAGATCTTTCAATGATTGGATTTTTGTGGTTAATAAATTTTTTGTAGATTTGACTTCTAAAAAGATCAAATTCAGCTAATTTGGCTCCTTGAAAGCTGTATATAGATTGTTTTTGGTCGCCGACAACAAAGAAAGATTTGGTTGTGTCCGAATTATCTTTTGAGAAAAAATCATCGATTAAATTGATGATAAGTTGCCACTGATGTGAGCTTGTATCTTGGGCCTCATCAACAAGAATATGTGATAGTTGATTGTCTAGTTTATATCGGACCCACGCTCCTTGCTCTTGGCTTTGCAGAAGCTGTGTTGTTTTTATAATTAAATCATCAAAATCTAACAGTCCGAAGCTGTTTTTTTTATGTTCGTATTCATTAAAAACAAGTGTAAAAATTTCAACAAGCAGAGTTGTTTTGTTCCATATTTTTTCAATCAGCCCTATCTGATGAACATGCCAAATATCGTCAGAAAGCTCCAAAAAGCTTTTTTCTTTATCAGCAAGAGATTCAAATGCTTTTTTAGACAGAAGTTTTTTTCGTGGTTTATTTGACTGTGTGAGAAATAGGCTTGAAAGTGCTTGCCAGGAAGGTTTAGAGGGAGTGTTGCAAAAATTCCTATAAAAAACCGCAAGATTTTCAACAAAGAGTTGATCACTATCAGATAGGTTTCTTGCTCTTTCGCACAACTCTAGTACAGATTCTAGGGGATGTTTTTTGATAAGCCAGCCCAAACTATTGTCAAAGTTTTGAGATTCAGCGTTTTGTGATAGCTGATTAAGGGAAGTAGAAGTCTCGTTTTTTAAAGTGCAACTTTTAACCCAGCGATGGCGATTTTTTAAAATAGTTTGAAGAAGGTCTTGAAGGTTAAATAAAGTTGTATAATCCACAAGCTTAGAGAGGATCGACTTTGTCTCATGTTTTTCTGCTATTTTTTCAAAGGATTTTTGCCATAGATTATTTTGTTCATTTTCTTCTAAAACGGTGAAATTTGGTGATAAATCTGACTCAATAGCAAAAGTACGCAGAAAAGACTGACACAAGCCATGTAAGGTGGTGAATCGAATCTTTGTTTCGCTCCATAAATAGTTCGTATATATATTTTTTGCTTTGCTTAAAAGGTTGATATCAGATCCTGTAAAGCCGAGTGCACCTAACTCTTTTTCTAAATCTCCATCATTGCTTAAAGCCCAACCTTGAAGTTTTTCATGAAGGCGTTTCTCCATTTCTCTTGCAGCAGCGTTCGTAAAGGTAATGCACAAAATATTTCCGTAAGGAACGTCTGCTAATATCAGTTTTAATATTCTTTGTATCAATTGATACGTCTTGCCACTTCCGGCTGAAGCATTAATCCATTCTGATTCAAAATGAGTATAGTGATCTGTCATCAGCTGCTTCCTTTGTTCCATGACGGAAACCTAGTAAGCGTGTAGTAGTCGGGATAGTCATCTGATAGAGAGCTACGGAAAGGGATATCCTCAATATAATAACTACTTATCACTTGTTTCAGTGTGTTTATAACTGAGTCAGATAAGTGTTTTGGATCGAGTTTAATATCTGTGATTTCGACAGATTTTTCTTTGCCGGATAGTTTCCAATAGCTGACCTTTTTAACATCTTTCCCAGGCAATAGCTTTTGGTAGCTGCCCTCATAATAGAGAGCGGCTTCCAAGCTTAATTGTGGCGCCTGATGGAGTTCAACAGCTTTTTGTGTTGGGACTTGGCCTGTTTTGTAATCAATGATTTCTAATGCATCTGGATAAATATTAATACGATCTGATCGACCTTTGATTTTAATTTTAAGTCCATGAATTTCTAAAGTAAGAGAGCCAGGAATCTCTGTAATAATTTGGTTGGGTTGGTCAGAATTTTTTAGATGATCATGGAAAAAGCTTAGAATATTTTCTGCCCTTTTACGCCAGAAAGGAAGCGCAATAGCATTTTTCATATATTTTTTAAGCATAAAATTTAATAACGATTTGTCTCTGGTAACGCTGCTATTAATTGAATCAGTTGCAATTCGATTTAAAAGATCATGCATCATAATACCAAAGTTAACGGCGTCTGTTTGAAAGGAAAGTATTTGCAAGGGTTTAAGGCGAGCAATATTTTTTAGATAAAAAATGTAAGGGGCGTTTAAAAGGTGCTGACAATCTGAAATGGTTATTGTTCTTGGCAGATTTTCTTTTGGCACATGAATGCTTGGCGGCGCATGCTTTTTATTTTCAGTGTTTAACCAATGTTTGCGTACCGTTAATAAATAGGGCTCAGCAGTTTGTATTTCTTGATTGGCATGTTTAATATAGTGAGTGAGAAGCTGCCAAAAAATATTTGGTCTTGTTGACTTACCCTTTTCTGATTTCGAACGCGTTAAAAGAACTTTTTCAGAGCCAAGAATATTCATCATGTCGTGGCTAGCATGCCCAAGTTTTTCCGCTGCCTCTGCAAGGCCTATAGTTTTGCGCATTTGTTTGTTTAGCCATGGATCATCACCAGATTGTTTTGGCCAACTCTCTTCATTCATATCGGTCATAATCATGAGGTCAGATCTTATTAATCGGGACTCTAGAACGCCGATGATTTGAACTTGCGGGCTTATTGATCTGGATGGTGGTGGGATATCTAATGTGCTTAATATAGATAGTAGAATTTCATAATAATCACCTGAAGAACTTTTTTTTAAACCATCAAAAGCTTTGGCTAGTTCCTCTAATGTTTCCTTTAAAAGCTGTTGGCTCTCTATGTTTTCAGCAACAAGAAAAGCAATGAAATTAATATGATTTTCCAGTGTTTTTGTGAGGATGGGTTGATTTAACGATGATCTTAGCTGTTCAGAAAGTAGGAAAAATTGCTCAAAAAGATTGCGACAGAAAGCTGCCTGTTCACATGTGAACTTTTCTAAACGATCAAAGAGAAAGCTTGGAATGTCTGACCATAGTGAGGGCAATTGCGCACCCCGCAAAACTTCCATTTCAAGCCATCGGATAGTACTTAGATATTCAAGTCGGTCTTTTTCAATATAGCAATATGGGTGCTTAAGAAGGGCGATAAGATCAATCCAGGAACACGTTGGAGCAGCTACAGTTTTTAGTGAATTTTCAACAAGAGTACCGATAGCTGTTTGAAGAATTGGCAATCCAGTTGATTCATCAACAAAAATATTAAAAGCATTTAAGTGGCTTTTTATCCTGGCTTTAAGAGGTTGATTTTGCGAAACGATTATAATTTTCTTATTTGACGTTTGAACAAATTCTTTGATGTAAAGAGCAATCGTTGCAGCTTCTTCATCATGGTGATCTGCCTCAAGAAAAGTAATTTTATTTGCCAGTGTATCTTTATGAGAGGGGGCCTTGTGAAAACAATTGTAAAGATTTTTATCAGCATATGTAAATGAGTCAGGAATGACCTTAACAGAGGTTGGATTAATATTGCGTTCTTCAATAAATGTTTTTTGACTGTAAAGCGGATGATTTTTGGCAATTGGATCTGATATTTCGGGGTCATAGCCAGGCAGGAAAACCGATCCATTTTTTAAGCCTCCCACTGCTTGCATGAGATCAGAAATTTCTGGCAATGATCCTGTTGCCCCAATAATCCAAATTGGATTTTTAGGAGGTAATTCTTGCCAAGACTTTATCAAAAGTTGAATGAGATTGCGTCGATGAGATTGTGCCGACTGTGCATTTTCTTCTTGTAAAATTAGCGGCCAGGCTTTGCTGAATACGTTTAAAAAAGCCAGTGAGTTAAGTTGATGGTCTGTTTTAAAACCTGCATCTAGTTCTGTAAGTTTTTCTAGGGGAATATGCTCGTTATCTAGCTCATCTAACAATGTTTCAAGAGACGTAACCAGCTGGCTTATATTGTAAAATTTATTATTTTTCTCATTAAATTTTGCAACGAGCGAAAAAAGCAAAGCACGCCTACGCGCAGCAGGTAATACTTTTGGTAGCTGGACAACTTCTTGCATGATATCAATCGAGCTAAAAGCAATCGCTTCTTGATCAAGGTTAGTAATCGGTGTGATCTTCGGGAGGAAAGAGCTGGTCTTTAATTCGGTGATGATTTCCGCAAAGCGGTGACATGAGCGACGGGTTGGTAAATAGATGTGATAGCCGGCAATCGATAAGGGATCTTGATATGTTTCGGCAATCAGTCTTTCAGCTGTAACAGACAAAATTGAGTGTGAGGGAGGCACTGTATAGAAAGTCACTTTTCAAAGCTTGTTTGTAATGGTTTGAGTCGTTCAGACCAATTTTTCGTGCCTGTAAAAATTATTTTAAGGTTATTTTGACTGATATCAAAGTTAAGGACCAAAGCAGACTGACGAATAAATTTCTCTGCTTTTTCTGGCCATTCAATAATTAACAGCCCTTCTTGGGTTTCATTAAGGCCAAGTTCAATCCATTCATCATCATTTTCAAAACGATACAAATCAATATGCCAAATGGGAAAGGGGCCTTGATCATATAAAGATACAATATTAAAAGTTGGGCTGTTGACAGTTGTTTCGGGACCCAAGATTCCTTGAATCAGACCTCTGACAAAGGTGGTTTTTCCAGCGCCCAAGGTGCCAGTTAAACAAACACAGTCCCCAGGTTGCAGGATGGCTGCTAGTGATCCACCCAGGCGCTGTGTCTCTTCTGGGCTGTGTGTTGATCTATCAAATAAAAAAGGTGATGCTTGCCAATTCATTGCTAATCACTATTATGAACCAAAGTAAAGTTGAAAACAAAGGAATTAAAATGTCATATCAAACAGATGTTGTAATTATCGGTGCTGGGCCTGTTGGGCTTTTTGCCATCTTTGAGTGTGGTATGAATAAGCTAAAGTGTCATGTGATCGACGCTCTTGATTCTGTGGGCGGGCAATGCAGGGCGCTTTATCCAGAAAAGCCTATTTATGACATACCTGCACATCCAAGCATTCTTGCAGGGGAATTGATAGATAAACTTGAACAACAAGCAGCGCCATTTAATGCAACTTTTCATTTGGGGCAGCAAGCAACACATGTATCTAAAACAGACGATGGTTGGATGATCAAAACCTCAAAAGGCAATGAAATTCAAACAAAGGCAATTATTATTGCTGCGGGTGTCGGCGCGTTTGGGCCAAATAAACCCCCCCTTGAAAATTTAGCTGAATTTGAAGAAAAGCATGTACATTATTATGTGCGCCGAATGGAAGATTTTAGGGGCCAAACGATTGTTATTGCTGGTGGTGGAGATTCTGCTGTTGATTGGGCTTTAAACCTTAAAGGGATTGCTAAGAAAATTTATATGGTCCACCGCCGCGATAAATTCCGTGCAGCACCTGAAAGTGTGAATCAGTTAAAAGCAGCAGCAACTTCTGAAGAGTTGGAATTAGTTACGCCTTATCAATTATCTGCGTTGGGTGGCGAGAATGGCACGCTTCAATCCGTTGAAGTTGTTAACTTAGACGGTCATAAACGCACTTTAGAGGCGGATCATTTATTAGCTTTTTTTGGTTTATCCATGGACCTGGGACCTTTGTCAGAATGGGGTATGGCGCTGCAGAAAAAGCATATAGAAGTTGATTTCAAAACCTGTGAAACAAACTTAAAAGGTGTGTTTGCCATTGGTGATGTTGCAACGTATCCATATAAGCAGAAGCTTATCCTAACTGGGTTTGCAGAAGCGGCTCAAGCTGTACATCAAATTCGTTCGATGGTTTACCCAGGAGAAGTTTTCCACTTTGAATATTCGACCACGCAAGGTGTGCCAGGTAGTGGCTCCTAAACAACCCGCAATTTTACAAGTTTTGCCAGCGCTTAATTCAGGCGGCGTTGAGCGTGGTACGTGTGAAATTGCCAAGACAATTGTTGACAGGAGCTGGCAATCTTATGTTGCCTCGACCGGCGGAGGACTTGTTAATGAATTAGAAAAAAGTGGTACAAGGCACGTAAGGATATCAACACTTAAATCACACGTTTTGGTTTTTTACTCAGCCTGGCAACTCTACAAAATCATAAAACAATGCAATATTGATTTAGTTCATGCGCGCAGTAGGCTCCCTGCTTGGGCCTGCTATTGGGCAAGCAAGTGGGCCAAAGTGCCAATGGTCACAACTTTTCATGGGGCGTACGGCTGCCAAAATCACTTTAAGTATTTTTATAATTCAGTAATGGTGAAAGGTGAAAGAGTGATTGCACCCTCACAATTCATCGTTGATCACATTAAAAAGACTTATAAAGTTCCATGTAGCAAGATTGACTTAATTTACCGCGGTGTTGATTTGGAGCAATTTTATCCCAGTGCTGTTTCAACACATACAATAAAGTTGATTCGGAAAAAGTGGCAGGTTCAGCAGGGGGAGATGGTTTTTCTTCTTCCAGGACGCTTTACGGCGATTAAAGGGCATGAGATTTTGCTGAGAGCTTTGGCAGCATTCAAGGATAAAAATTGGAAATTGATTTTGATGGGTTCTTGGTATGGCAAAGAAAAGTATTTTGAATATATTAAGAAAGTTATTGTTGATCTTGATTTGGAGAGTCATGTTTTGATTGAGCCTGCTCAAGGCGCTGTTCAAGAAGCCTATGCAGCTGCGGACATTGTTGTGTGTCCGTCTATTAAGCCCGAATCATTTGGCCGCACGATTGCTGAAGCAGGCGCCATGGCTAAACCAGTGATTACCACCAACATAGGTGGCGGCGCTGAAATTGTTGTATCTAATGAAACAGGTTGGCTTGTGCAGCCAAATTCAGTTGATGATTTACGAAAAGCACTAGGACAGGCTTTTAAACTGGAGCCTGAACGGTTAGGGGAAATAGGTAAAGCAGCTGAAGAGCGTATTAGAAAAAAATTCACCTTAACTGCTATGCAGAGCAAAACAATTAAGCTGTACGAATCAGTCTTGAAAGTTTAGGCAAAAAAAAACTGGCCCTGAGGCCAGCTTTATATTTGATACTTGAAGGTATATTTACATTTGAGCTCTCTTTGTTCTTTGCAATTTTGGCTGTTTGCATTGCATCTCACCGTTTTTCAACTTAGTAAAAGTAACTTCATTGTTAAAGCGGTCTCCTCTTCCAACGAAATCTTCGGTTCCCTCATATTTCTTTAACCAATTTTGTGCAGCAAGGGTAAGCTCTTCGTCAGTTTTCATAGTGCCATCTTTTCTAAACATGCCTTTAACATAAGCTTTTAAAGATCTTGTTGATGCACAAAAAAATTGTCCCTGCAAAAGAGGGTCGTTATTAGCAGCATTTTCATCAAAAACTGGGTAAGCTCCCCATTCAAATTTAGTACTTGAAACCCCATACCTGTAGGCTAGATTTAAAACAACAGCTTGAGCATTTGGTGATTTACGGTCGAGTTCGTTCAGAGCAGTACGTAACTCTTGTCTAGCAGAGCTATTTTGTGTGGTATCAATGAAAAACTCAAAAAATTTATTTAAGCATTTAGAGTATTGGTTAGCATAGCTTGGCTTTGAATTTTTTGATATGTCCAGTAGCACATCCAACACAAGATTCAGGTCCTGTTTACAAACACGGGGCAATTGAGTTGCTTTTGATAAATAGAGATTATTTGCGATTCCACAATTAGAGTTAAATGATACAGCTAATAACAATGTTAATAGTATTTTTTTCATGATGCCTTCCAAATTAGTTTGTTCAATTATTGACTGTGTATATATAATAGATCAAGCATTTTTTGTTGTATTGATAAAGATATAAACCATTCGCTTGAAAATTGTGCGAAAGCTTTCTATTATTCAGAAAAATTATAGGCTGGAATGTCAAAAGAAGACTTAATTGAATTGGAAGGTGAAGTTACCGAATTGCTTCCAAAAGCAAATTATCGTGTGATGCTTGAGAATGGGCACGAAGTGGTTGCCTATGCATCAGGGCGGATGCGTAAAAATAGAATTCGTGTTCTGTTGGGTGATAAAGTAACTGTTGAAATGACGCCATACGATTTAACAAAGGGTCGTATTTCTTTTCGTCACAAGTAGCGTAGTACTTGATGGCCGCTCTGCAATCTTTTGTTTTGGCTTCCGGATCCCCCTCGCGCGCTAAAATTCTTAACGAGCTTTGCTTTGAAGGCTTTGACATCTCCCCGCAAGATATCGATGAATCCGAGCTTAAAAACGAACCCCCCCGAACATATATAAAAAGAATTTGCAGCGCTAAAGTAGCCTCTGCCAAAAAGAATCACCCTGACCGAGTCATTTTAGCAGCTGACACAATTGTTGCCGTTGGGCGGAGAATACTGCAAAAAGCGCAAAGTCCCGATCAGCAGCATCAGTTTATGAGCTTAATTTCGGGTAGGCGTCATTATAGTATGACAGCCGTTGGTATTTACAACCCGAAACAACCTGAGAAAATTATTATTAAACTGGTTGAAACCCTTGTGCAGATGAAGCGGATGACTGACCAAGAAATTGCTGCATATGTTGACTCTGGAGTTTGGCAAGGCTGTTCGGGGTATAAATTTGATTATATGTTCCAATCACTGGTAAAGCGCATTGATGGGTCTGTGTCGAGCATTCAGGGGCTGCCTGTCTATACGGTTCGAAATTTGTTGGGCAGTGCCGGCGTTTTTCCCAAGTTTTCTCTATCTAAATGAGTGATGTACTGATCAGCCGCTATGGAGCAGGGTTCCTGGCTTTGAAAGTTAAAAACCAGTCTGTTGAAGATGTGCTTGTGTTTGGCCCTACGATTCCATTTTCTTATGTTGGGTGCACTGTAGATGGAAAGGTTCAAAGCAAAAGCCCTGATGGCAAAAGTCTAAATGTGGATTGCGCAGGTGTAGCTAGTGCTATTTTGGTTGAAATCGGTAAACACAAGATATGTGTAGGTGATACAGTGAGAGTGCGGATCACGCATGATGCCAGCTTGGTTGAGCCTCATAAAGGGCATAAAGGCAGGATAGTGAGCAGTTCAGTGGCGTTGACAGAGAGGTCAGATTGGCTCACGGGGGTTGTTAATATGTGCAAAAATGCATCAAAAATAGTCCTAAATGATGCCGTTTTAGCCCAAAAATTGACCAAAAATGACCTAAAAAACGTCAATTTCAAGCACTCTGAGACCATTTTTGACGATGCAGGGTATGGAGATTTTGTTGAATCTTTGATGGACGCATCCTGGTTACTCGATGAGTCTGGGGGGAGTATTACATTAGATCGATCAAAAGTTGCTTGGTGTTTTGATGTGAATA
Source organism: Verrucomicrobiales bacterium (assembly GCA_002696885.1). Lineage (GTDB taxonomy): Bacteria > Verrucomicrobiota > Verrucomicrobiia > Verrucomicrobiales > DEV007 > EC70. Next base: position 18,516 of record NZSO01000026.1, read on the forward strand.
CAAGCTCTGTTGAAACTGTTAGTCGGTCTCGTGTTAAAAAAGTAAATCATGAAGCCTGGAACTTGATTAATCGAAAAATTGTTTTGCTTAACTTATCGGGCCTGATTTTGATAGACTTTATTGAGATGAGCCGAACGGAAACGGATCATCTGCTTGAGCAAATTAAAAAGGATCAGACGTTGCTTGGCATACAGTGCCTAGGGCGAACGCGTGCTGGGCTTATTGAAATAACCCGGAAGCGACATGGATATCCTTTATGGGATTTGCTCAAAATTTGCTGATGAACTGGAGGTTGTGATGAAGTGCCCTATTTGTAAGAGCCCAACAGTAGATGCCTTTAAACCATTTTGTTCCCGGTATTGTAAGAACATAGATCTAAATCGCTGGCTTTCAGAACGCTATACGTTGAAGGAAGAGTTTTCAGAAAAAGAAATTGTTCAAAACTTTAAGTAAAGTGAATCAAAGAAAAAATAAGTTTCATATGTATTATTGAATACTCATATTCGCGTTGAATTTTTATTGTTTTACTGGCAAAAATAAAGAATGAAACTTCAATACCCCGAATTTGCTGAAAACCCAGAAATACGTTGTCCAGTGGTTTTGCTCTTGGACGTTTCTGCTTCTATGGAGGGGGCTCCAATTCAAGCTCTGAATGCAGGCCTTGCGTCTTTTAAATATGACATTGAAGAAGATGAAATGGCCTCCCTACGTGTTGAAGTGGGTGTGGTGACGTTTGGCGAAGAAGTTAAAATTATTCATGATTTTTCGACAATTGATCATTTTACGCCGCCTCAACTGACCACAAAAGGAAAGACCCCTTTTGGAGAAGCCATTAACTTGGGCTTGGATATGTTGGAATTTCGTAAAAAAGTTTTCAGAGACCATGGTATTCAATATTACCGCCCGTGGGTTTTTCTTATAACTGATGGCGCGCCAACAGATGATGAGTGGCCTGAGGCTGCTAAGCGGGTTCATGAGATGGAGGCAAACAATAAATGTTCTTTTTTTACTATCGCAGTTGAAGGGGCCGATCTTGAAACACTTGAAGAAATTGCGCCAAAAAAAAGGCCGCCACTTAAATTGCAAGATTTAAAGTTTGAAGAATTATTCAAATGGATGTCTGCATCTGTAAGACGGGTATCTAAACACAAGTCAGCCGGGGAAATGGCGATGCTTCCATCCGTTTCAACATGGGCTGTACGATAATAAAATAAAGGTTCACAGAGCCTTGGGGAGGGCGATGTCTTGGCAAATTTTTTCAGCTGCTACAGCAGGCGCAACTCATGAAAAGCACTTGCAAAAATGTGGCGATGCGGTATGTGCAATTCAAGCTAGGGGTTATTCTCTATGTTTGATTGCTGATGGTGCTGGATCGGTTTCTGGCAGTGAGGATTTTGCTGAAAACTTGGTTAGTTATGTCAAAGATATTTTTCAGGAAGGCTCTTGGATGCAAGGAGAGAAATGGACACCTAAAAATATTCTTTTGCATTTATATGAAAGCGTTAGAGGCAAAGTATCAGAGAGAGCTTTTGGCCCTGGGGATTCAACCTTATTGGCGCTTCTGATTGCTGATCAAGAGGCGGCTTTTTTACAAGTAGGGGATGGGTTTTGTGTGGTGCGTGAGAATGGTCACTTTCAGTTGATTAGTGATATGGATAAAGACGCATATGCGAATGAAACAGACTTTATTGGCAAAACACAGATACCTTCAGTTAAAACATTCAACACACAAGATGTTGATTTTTTTGCTTTATCAAGTGATGGCTTAACTCAGGTTGCTTTACGTACAAAAACCAACCAACCCCATATACCTTTTTTTGAACCTTTTTCATTGTTTTTATCTGAGCATCCGTCCGATAATGAAGGAAAAAAAGAAATTGAAGCTTTCTTAAAATCTGATTCCCTTCGTGATAAAGTCAAAGACGACGTTTCATTAATAATAGGACAGCGCCACCATGACTGAAATTTTTTACACGCGTTTGCGTCAGCCTGTGACGCTGGATAAGAAGTTGGCTTCTGGTGGAGAGGGAGAGGTTTGGCAAACGGATCGAATTGGCACGGTTGCCAAACTGTTTTATCAACCTGATACGACGCGTCTTGAAAAGCTACAAAATATGATTCAGCTTCCGCCGGCTGATCCGATGAAAAAACATGATCACGTATCGATTCCATGGCCACAAGAGTTGATCTTTGATGTTGCTGGGAAGTTCAAAGGATATCTCATGCCCTGCATTTCGGGAGGGATGACGCTTAATAATGTTTATAATGCTAAGCTACGCAATCAAAAGGCACCCGGGTTTAACTGGTACTATCTACATGTAGCTGCCCTTAATGTGGCGTCAATTATTGATGCTTTGCATACCAAGGGGTATGTCATTGGCGATGTAAAAACGGATAATTTCCTTGTTAATAATCAGGCTTTGGTTTCAGTTATAGATACGGATTCTTTCCAAGTTAGAGGGTCTTCAAGGACTTTTAGAAGTCTGGTTGCCTCTGATGGTTTTACACCGCCTGAGCTTATTACAAAGGATATGAAGCGGTTTAACCGACGGCCTGAGCATGATGCCTTCGGATTAGCTGTTATCATTTACATGTTACTTACGGGAGATCATCCTTTTTCAGGTCAATGGGCGGAGGGCATAGAGCCCCTTGATCGTGATGCAGCGATAGCTGGAGGCATTTGGCCGCATGGTCCGCAGAAGCTGTTGCAGCCTTCTATTCTTTCTGTGCCCCTTTCATATCTTGATCTAGATATTCAAAAAGCTTTTCATCAAACATTCACGGAGGGGCATCGTGATCCAACTAAGCGATTAACAGCAAAGAAATGGTGCCAGTACCTGACGTCTGCTCTTAAGTCACTTAAGGTGTGTCAGAAGAATCGCAATCATTATTATCACGCTAATCAGGCAGAATGTTCATGGTGTGTGCGTGCTAAAGCTTTTGGGTATGATTCATTCCCAAGTCAAACTAATAAGTCTGAACTCGAGAGTTATCACGAATTTTTGCGAGCTGCTGATAATAACGATCATCAGCAAATGATTCAACTTTGGAAAACGGTTCCGGAATTGCACAGTCTTGGTGAGCTAGAAGGGTACCGAGAAAAAATGAATGGGTTAATTCGTGAATTGGGAAATATTGAATCCTTTGCCAAAGCTTGCCAAGAACAGAGCAGGAATGCTGTGGAAATTATGCGGATTTGGCAATCTAACCCTGCATGGCATAGCTTGATTGATCAAGGTCATTATAAAGTTGGTAAACAGCCCTTGCGAGAATATATCAATCAGTTGACTCAAAATGAGGAAGAAAAAAATGTATTGATCCGTCTTCTTAATAGATGCGATGAGCGTTTCAATCTAAAAAAAGCATACGTTGAAGAAGAGGATCAGTTACATCAACGCCTAAAAAGCTATCTGAAAGAAACTGAGTTAAATGAATCCAACCAAATGCTTTTTGATAGAATGGATTTAGCAAAAAACCGCACGAAAGCATGGCAAAAAATATCTGCTGCTTTAAAAGAGGATGAACAAGTTGCATACAATTTATGGGTAGAGAACAAGTCTTTACTTGATGGATTTGTTCAGGTGCACGATCAAATAGAATTTTTTAACAATCTCGAAGTCCAGATGAAGGTTTTGAATAAGTTGAAAAATAAAATTGAAAACAAACAATCGCATGAAGAAATTTTGACTTTGTGGGAGCTTTATCCTTCTCTTATGAAATCAGATTTCGTTAAACAATATAGCATTGGCGATACCGCTCTGCAGGATCATATTCAGCTTTATTATCAAAAGCGTGATTTATTTAAAAAATTGAGAAAGGCCAGGCAATCTGGAGAAGTTGAACAAGTAAGGCACCTATGGAATTCAGATCTATGTGATGAGGCATGCTTTAAGCCATTTGAACAGTTCTTGACAAATGCGCATGAGAATTCGAATCACTGGGCGCGGATTCGGGCGGCTGCACTTGAAGATGAATATGAAACAGTTGTTAATTACTGGGATGAGAAATTCACATCACGTGCATATCAATCAGGGATACAAGAAAAAATTCAAAGAGCTTTTCAAGTGCAATTTGGATTCAAAAAAAACATTCATCACACTGGGCAAAAAAGTGTTTTTATGCATCGTGATTTTAATGAAATTGTTTATGGTTGGCCCCTTGAAAATGCAACTGAACCAAGCAAGTTAAGCTGCACACATCTTGTTTTCTGTGCCAGGCCTGATCGTTTCCCTGAGACGCCTGATGATATAAAAGAACCTATATATTATCGAGTTATAGGCAAGGGAGAGGCTAAAGATAAATATGCACGCATTTTGTTTCCTGTAATGAAGGGCAATTATTATTTCTCTGTTTTTCCAGCAACCGTCATTTGTGGGCGTGTGGTGGAAATTGATGAGCCGTATCAGTTTATGGCACCGACAAAATATCCGGAAATAAAATACGCATTTTTTCGTAAAAAACACACTGATCAGAATTCCTTATTTCTTCAGGTTTTTTCCTCTGAGAAAATAACCGTTCCGCCTTTTGCTGTTACCTATGATGAAGAAAGGCCAAAGCATTATTTTGAAGAAAATCAGAAAGTTCTTGCTGAAATGGATGCAGTGTCGTGTGATGCTGGAGAGTCTTTAATAGAAATCCACACTCAACAAAAGTTGCCTGATGATGCTTTTGTATCAATTTATGTTCGCGACCGATCGTTTTATGATACTGTTCGTGTGATTAACCTCTCTTTGGACGCTGTGGTATGAAGTTAAAGCAAAAAGATTCATTTACATGCCCGTTTTGTCTTCATTCATTTTTACAAAGCGAAGCTCTATATCGCTGTGTTGCGCTGCCACAAATTTGCCGCCCTGAACAAGATGATATTTTTGATGGTTTTTTTGATGTTGCTCCTGAAAAGAGAGGCCGAGTTTTTGAGGGGCAAAGTCGCCAGATAAGAAAACTATCGCTTAGTTCTTTTCAAACGACTCAAGTTAAATGTGATATGTGTGCAACAAAAACCAATGCACAGGTTTGTCCACATTGTCATGGAGACTTGCCAGAGGATTTTTTCTCAATGGTACATGTGCCGTTTGCCTTGCAAGCTGATAATGAAGAAGTGCCAAATTTGTTTGTTGCAGGTTTATTAGAAAAATTGGGAAAAATTACGGGGCATGATATTCAGGCGACCATTGAAAAAGTTCCGTTGATGAATGGTTTTATCTTTTCTTTTGATAAAAGTAGTTTTGGAAGTAAACGTGTTCTGGTTAGTTTTCATACTCTTAATAACATTGAAAATGAGGAAAATAAAAAATCACTTAAGGCTGCTCTGGTTTTTTTAGAAGCAACAACTCTTTTTGGAGATAAGGACGTTAGTTTTGCTTACAAAGACATTGAGAATATTTCGAATGATCTTATGAGTGGTGCTATCTTAGGCATAAATTTTTATAATATTGACGATTACTATGGCTACTTTGCAAAAACATCAGCAGTTGTAGACAGTCCAGATTTTCGGGATGGATATCAAAATCTTTGTGGGGAATACGTATCGCAGGAAATTTTGACTCTTTTTGGGGCCGCTTACGGTGTTAATTTCCTTAGGCAGATTCGTCAAAATATCAAGCCCTGGCGCTTTGGTGTATGTTCTTTAAGGGACAACCATAATGTGCCACTTGCCTCATACCATCGTATAGAAGACTTGTTCCTGTGGCAGCTTCACTATGTTCTAGAGAAGGGGATATAGCTTAAGAATTGAAGATTCAGCTTTTTAACTCTTTTCTATCTGAGTGATATTCGATACAACATATCTGGGAAGCATGAGCAGACAAAGAGTTTGTTAACCCGGTCAGGTCCGAAAGGAAGCAGCCGTCGCAGATGTATTTGGGTTGTATCATGCTTCTCGCTTAAGCTATAGTTATGCATGACTCATTCACAAACTTCGTTTCGACCCAGTGCGCTTAAATACAGGCCTCAAAATCTGGATGAGCTTGTTGGCCAGGAAGTTTTGGTTAAATCCCTTCAGAATAGTATTGACCAAGATCGCTTAGCGCATGCGTATGTTTTTACAGGTGTCCGTGGTGTGGGTAAAACTTCAACAGCCAGATTATTGGCACGTGGACTGAATTGCCTTGGTGTTGATGGCAATGGTGGGCCAACAAGCAGTCCGTGTGGTGTTTGTCGATCTTGTGTGGATATCCTATCTGAAAAATCAATGGATGTCCTGGAGGTGGATGCGGCAAGCCAAACTGGGGTTGATGACGTTAGGCAACTTATTGAAAATGTCTCTTATAAGCCTGTACATGGTCGCTATAAAATTTACATCATTGATGAAGTTCATATGCTTTCAAAGAGTGCGTTTAATGCGCTTTTGAAGACATTGGAAGAGCCGCCCGCTTATGCCAAGTTTTTTATGGCAACAACTGAGATTGATAAGGTTCCTGTGACGATCTTATCCCGGTCGCAGCGGTATGATCTCAAACGAATTCCCTTGAGTATTTTGCAAGATCACCTTGCCAAAATAGTCGAACAAGAGGGGCGACAAGTTGATTCCTCTGGATTACAGCTTATAGCTGAGGCAGCGGAGGGATCAGCTCGAGACGCGCTTTCAATCCTGGATCAGGTTTTTAATGTTGCTGAAGGTGAAATAAAAGCAAGTGATGTCGAGTCGGTTTTAGGATATGCACGCCATCAGGATGTTGTAGAGCTTTTATCCGATTTATTTGCAGGTAATGTGCAATCAGCACTAGAAAAGTTTCAAAAACTTTATGCTGAAGGGGTATCTGTCTTAAACCTTGCCAATAGATTGCTTTATGTTGTCCATAAGCTTTCAATGGCGACAGTGACTGGCGTAGAGTCTGGATTACTTGCGGCTGAAAAAGAACTGCTGGGCAGTTTGTCTGTTCCAACTCTAACGCGGGCATGGCAACTGATACTTAAAGGTATCGAGGAAATCAAGCAAAGCCCCAATCAAGCAAATGCCATGGAGATGCTTTTAATTCGTTTCTGTTACATCAGCCATTTGCCGAATATGGCGCATATTGGTTCTGAAAATGAAAATCTAGATCAAAAAAAAAAATCTAGTTTAATTCAATCAACGCCAATTCAAGATAGGGCAGAGAGAAAGTCTATTGAGGTTGTAGAAAGTAAACCCGTAAAAAGTAATATTACGATAGAAGAGATTATCATACGCGCCCACCAAGAAAATGAAGTTATGCTGGCAACGCACTTAGAATGCTCGGTTGCTTTCGTAGAGACAAAAGATTCTTTTTTGAAATTGAAAAAAGTTAAAACTGTTCCGCAGTCCTTTGAGAGAGAGTTACAAAAAAAGATGACAGCTTGGTACGGATGTCCTTGGGTTGTGGAGTGGGTTGAAAATGATTCTGCGTTAACGCTAGAAGAAATAAAACAAACTGAACAAAAAAAAAGGCTCAACGATTTCCAAAAAAGTGATACGTTTATGCGTGTTAAAGCCGCATTTCCAAATGCGCAGTTAACTGAAATTAGAGAAGAAAGGTTAGACCCATGATGAAAGGTTTTGGCAACATGATGAAGCAGGCTCAAGAAATGCAGAGCAAGTTGGAGTCTTTGCAAAAGGAGCTTGAACAAGAAATTGTTGAGGGTGCTTCGGGCGGTGGCATGGTTAAAGCAACTGCAACGGCCAAAGGTGTTTTAAAATCGCTGGCTATTGATGATGAGCTGTTTAAACAAGATGAAAAAGAAATATTAGAAGATCTTGTTGTAGCTGCTGTCAACGATGCAAAAACCAAAGGTGAAAAACTATCACAGGAAAAGATGTCTGCAATCAGTGGTGGTTTAAACTTGCCAGGTGGGATGAAGCTTCCTTTTTAATTTTACATGCAAGAAAATCTTCTCGAGTTATTTATTAAAAAGTTAAGCAAGCTCCCTGGTTTGGGACCGCGGTCAGGGAGGCGTCTTGCACTTCATTTAATAAAGGAAAAAGAAGACATTCTTCGGCCTTTGGCGCAAATCCTATTGGATGTAGATAAGTCGGTTGCGACATGTTCAATATGTGGAAATTATGATTTAGTTCAGCCTTGTCATATTTGCTCTAGTGTCAACCGTGATGAAACAACCCTTTGTCTGATCGCAACAGTTGAAGACTTATGGGCACTTGAAAGAGGGCAAACTTATAAAGGACACTATCATGTTTTGGGCGGGCTGCTATCGGCCTTGGATGGCGTAAGGCCAGAACACCTTGCAATTCCCTCTTTGAAAAAAAGGCTTGATGAGCATACATACAGTGAAATTATTTTTGCCCTTAGCCCAAGCTTGGAAGGGCAAACCACTGCTTTCTATGTTCAAGATCAACTCAAGGATTATCCTATCCAGGTATCGCGTCTATCGTTTGGCTTACCAATGGGGGGGGAGTTGGATTATTTGGATGAAGGCACATTAACAACAGCTTTGAATGGGCGCGTTAAACTGGAGCAGAGACAATAGTATGAAGGTTACACCATTAATTATAACAAAAGTAATTCAGGGAATTGGTTACTTAAGTTTGAACCGGCCTGCTGCTTTAAATGCTTTAAATCAAGAAATGGTTGATGCTATCCATTACTATCTTGATGAATGGGAGAAATCCGAAGATGTAAATGTAGTGGTTTTAAAGAGCACATCTCCAAATTTCTTTTGCGCTGGTGGAGATATCAAAGCTCTTTACCATCATTATAAAAACAATGAACTTGCCACCATTGAAAAATTTTATACGCGTGAATATGCATTAAACCAAAAGCTATCTGCATATACAAAGCCTACCATTGCTATTGGTTCTGGGCTTGTTATGGGCGGTGGGCTTGGATTGGTACAGCAATGTGATTATCGACTTGTTACCGAAAATTCTGAATGGGCGATGCCAGAAACAGCCATTGGTTTTTTTCCAGATGTTGGTGCGATATGGTTTTTAAATAAGTGCCCGGGCTATACGGGTTGGCTGATGGCTTTAAGTGGGTGTAGAGCGAATGCTGCAGATATTATGTACACAGTGCTTGGCACACATTTTTTATCTTCTGAAACACTAGAGGTTTTTTATCAAGGTCTTGAAAAAGCACCAACACATACAGATGCACGCGCGTGTATTGATATCCTGCTTGAAAACATGTCAACCACACCCCAAATGGAAAGTCCAATCAGCCACTTCCGGCAAGAAATAGATACATTCTTATCAGAGGAGGATTTATCCATTTCTCTTAATGCTTTTGAGCTTTTGTTATCACAAAAGTTGGGAAAATCTGAAAAGCAATGGCTTGAGAATGTGGGCCAAGGGTTTGCAAATGCAAGCCCATTGAGTTTAGTTGTAACACATCAATATCTAAAAAAAATGAGGTCTGCTTCTTTAAGTGCTGTTTTTGAAACAGACCGTAAGCTGGCTAATTTATTTTTAGATCATGGAGATTTTATTGAGGGTGTTCGTGCTAAATTGATTGATCGTGATGGTATGCCAAAATGGCTAAACGCTGATTTATACGACGTTTCTGTACAGGATTTGGAACCTTTTATGAATGCTTTAAATGAAAAAAATTGATATTTTTATGGCTCTTTTGGTAGCGGCTTCGTGGGGGGTGAATGCGCCAATTGTGAAAATGACCCTTCAAGAAATGCCTCTCTTTTTCTTTTGTACGATTAGGTCTGCTATACTCTCACTTCTTTTGTTGGCTTGTTATAAAACAGTCTATTCTTATAAAGCAATCATATCGTTTTCTTTTTTGCATGGACTTAAAATCTCTTTCCTTTATGGTTCTGTTTTCATTGGCCTGTCCGCGGGTTTGTCGACTGTGATTTTACAAACGCAGTCAATATTTGCTGTTTTACTAGCTGTTATTTTCTTTAGGGAGCGCATTTTTGCAAATCAAATAATTGGCTTACTTATATCGTTTTGTGGTGTTGCGTTGATTAGTCGTGAAGCTTTAAGCCTGGCAAGTTATCTTGGGTTTGCCTACGCGCTTTTATCGGCAGTAGCTGCAGGAGGCGCAATCATTACGCTTAGAAATTATAAAAAAGTGAGTATTACACAAGGCCTCGCCTTTGTTGGATGGTTTAACCTTTTTTCAATTATCCCTTTCTTGATTATTTCTTTGATTTTTGAAGGTCTTCACCCATGGCAAAGCTTCTTTGAGATAATCACAAAAGCCCGTGTTTTGATTCTTTTATTGCTGGGAGCTTTAACCGTAATTTTTGCATATGTCTTTTTAGCTTTGGTTTTAGCGCGAAATGAAACCATTAAGGTTTCTGGATATTTGCTGTTAACGCCTGTATTTGGATTGCTTGCATCATACACATGTTTAAGCGAGGAATGTACGTCTTTAGCAATAATTGGCACAGGAATTATCATTGCAGGCCTTGCTATGAATCAAGGAGTATCTCTTAAAGGCATTAAGGGTTAGGGCAATAGTTCTGACATTGCGATGAGAGCTTATACCACTCATTGTAACAATTTTTTGAAGAAGAGTCGCAAATGCTTCCAAAGGCGTTGTAGAGAACTTGTAGGCAATAAGAATGACTAAACTGACAATTAGAACAGCCTGCGCCACAAAAAGTATTAATCACATTGAAGTCAGAAGTTTTATTTAAGGTTATGTGATTGATGGATGCGGAAAAGCTTGTAATTGGGTATATTAAAGCAATCAATATTAAGCAGGTAAACTTCAACGAATGATCTCTTTTTTTGCTATCGTACCTCGAAAAGGGGAAGGCGTAAATTTATTCTCTCTTTATTCAGCATGTTTAGCAGAGGTTTTGTCTGTATGTATTGTTTAATTGAAGTGTTTTTTATGCATCTTACATAGAATATGACAGGGCTGTTAGCCTTTCTAATTGGCAAAATCCGAAGTGATGTATGATCATGAGCCCATTTAATTTCTGTTTCTAAGCCTCCCCATTCAAAAGTTTGACTTTTTCTCTTATCATTAAAGGTTTCTTGCGAGGTATATATCTTAATTTTTAATTTTTCCTGTATGGGTGGTTTTATTTCAGGCAGTATTGCTTTTGAGTGACTAAGATATGTTGTACTATTTAAGCTGTTAGGCTTTTTAAAATTAAAAAACTTATATGATATGGGGGCAAGCTGTGCACCAATCTTAACAGTTGGAGATGGAATGATAATAGCAGATGGTTTTTTTAATTTTGCCTCAGCTCTTAAGGCGTAACGAGAAAGGGCGCGATCAATGCTTTGTTGAGATCGTTCAAGTATTTTGCTTATTTCAGGTGCTTTAAATCCTTGCTGATAAAGCTTTTTAAGTTCTTTAACTTCGGATGTTTGCCAGTTTTTTCTCATAACAATTTTGTTTTTATTTTTATTATTTAAAAACCATTTGTTTTTTTTCAAGGGTGGGAAATGAGTATTTTCATTAATGAGGGATACAGGCTATATTAATGTATGACTTGGTTGGCTGTGTCTTTTTTTATTTTCCTCACCTTCTTTACTGTAGAAGCGCGGTCAAAAGATCAGCTGACGTTCTCTGCTTACAGAATGCCTCCATATGCAAATGATGTATCTTTAGGAGGTGGTGTTTTTTCCTTATTAATAAAAGAAGTTTTTCAGAAATATGGAATAGAAACAAAAATTAAATTTTTTTCAGATAATTCTTGGCAAGAACTATTGGGAAATCAAGAGGTTGTAGGACACTTCCCTGTAATTGATTTAAAAGATATTTCTACGGACTATCCATTAAGGACTCATGTTATGGATGCAAAACTTTATATATATAGGCAAGTATCTAATCCATTAGCCCTAAAAATAGCTGGTCGAAAACCTCTTACACTAAAGTCAAAAAAGCATGATCGTTTATGTGTTCCTCAATATATCGTTGATATCAAAGGTTTTGAGGATAAACTAGCTCAACATAAGATTGATTATGATGTTGCTTTAAATACAGGTGATTGTAAGGCGCGAATTATTAGCGGTCGCAATCAATCAATGATTAGTGATGAGTTGCATGGGCTCTCAATAGGCTTAAATGTTGATAAAGAAGATTTGTTACAACTTGAGAAGGAATCTGCCCCCTTTCTTGTTGTTGGTATGTATGTCATATTCAATGAAAGTATCCCAGGCATAGAGGGCTTTAAAGCTTTTTTTGATAGGGAGTTGGCTAAAATGAAAAGCAATTATGGCTTTAAAGATATTATGACACGCTTCAATGAGTATTGGAGTATTGTTTACTAGGAGTAAATATGACGGCTGAAAAAATTAATTACTTTCCATCTTCGGACACCCTTAATGATTATATTCGACAAACACAAAAGTTTCCAATGCTTGAGCCTGAAGAAGAATACACACTTGCTAAGCAGTGGGTGGAAAACGAAGATAAAGAAGCACGAAAAAAATTAATTGAGAGCCATCTTAGGCTTGTTGTTAAAATAGCTTCTGGCTATAGGGGATATGGATTACCTCTTTCGGATCTTATCGCAGAAGGTAATTTAGGCCTTTTGCAAGCAACAAATAAATTTGATCCAGAAATGGGGAACCGATTTTCTACTTATGCACAATGGTGGATTAAGGCAGCTATTCAGGACTATGTTTTGAAGTCTTGGTCGCTCGTGAAAATTGGTACAACAGCAGCGCAAAAAAAACTTTTTTTTGGATTGAAAAAAATCAAACATGTTTTGAAAATCAGGGATGATGGAGATCTTCTAGATGAACATGCAGAGAAAATTGCAGCTGAGCTTGATGTGCCTATTGCAGAAGTTAAATCTATGCAACAAAGAATACAGTCTCATGACTCATCACTTAACAAACCAATCAAAGAAGAAGCTGGCGCAGGAGAGTGGCAAGATTGGTTGGAGTCTGAAGATTATAACCAGGAAGAAAACTTGATTTCATCCACAGATCAAAATAAAAAATCTGAGCTAGTTCACGAAGCTATAAAAGTGCTTAACCCGCGTGAAAAGCAAATTGTTATTGCACGCAAACTGGAAGAGCCCCCTAAAAAACTTGAAGAATTAGCAACGCATTATCAGCTTTCAAAAGAAAGGGTGAGGCAAATTGAATTAAAAGCCATGCATAAATTGCATCATTTTTTAGAAAACCATTTAAAAGACAATGAAAATCTTAGATACCTTGTTGAATAACAAATGTCTGACCTTCATTTAAATAATGATTATGAAATTGATAGGCGATTAAAAACGATTGTTGAGCCTAAAAAAGATCAAACATTTTTAAAATATTTTCTAGGTTTCTCTGGTATTGCTTTTATTATCATTTTGTTTGGAATGCTGTATTGGCAGTATAATGTCCAATCTTACAAACATAAATGTTTATCACAAAAGCTATACAGTGAAGAAAAGCTGAAAAACTCTTATGATATCCCTGAACATAGGCCTGCACAACAAGAGGAGCAATCACTTGTTAATTATGGCAGGGATATTGAAACGCAAGAGAGTAAAATTATATTTAATGACCTTAATCCAATTATTAAAGATGTTATTAGTAAAAGAGAGAATACCTTTTCTCATTCAATAAAGTCATTCACTAGTGGGAAGACAAAAGGTGTAACCCAGATCAATAAAAGTAAAAAATTAGCTCCAGCAAAAACAAAAATAGATGGAGTTGCTGTTTATGCTTCGTCAAAAAAGCAGTTGGAAAACCTGGCTAAATTAAATGAGCTTGTTAGGGTTATTGTTCCATTTGAAAAGCTGGATGATCCATTGTTTTTACAAGCTGTGAAAAAAAGTGGGCTTTTTATAATTGTTGATATTCCTATGGAAGCAAAAACTGTGGTAAATAAAGTCGCTTTAAAAACAACCCTTGGAAGAGTGGGGGTAGAAAAGGTCATTAAAGATATACAAGCCAAAGTTCCTAAATTAGTGGGCATAAGCAACCGCATGGGGAGCAAGTTTTTAGGTGATAAGAAATCAGTTGAGGCTTTTATTGGAGCGCTTTCTAAGTATAAGCTCTTTTTTGTGCATCATCGTAATGGACCCTACAGAATAGACCAAGTAGCAAAAAATAATAACGTGCAAGTTTTCAATGCAAAATCTGTGAAAAATTCAGAGAAAATAAAGAAAAATAAGAATTTAGGGATGATGAATATTCTACCCTATTCAAAGAAAAATTTTGCATCAATAAAAACATTGAGCGCTGGTAAATGAGCAAAGAAATTCTTCCAGATCATTTTCATGCAGAAATGATTGATAGCTTGCCTAAAAAACGATCTATCAACTTATATGGACACCCGACAAGTTTAACCATGGAGCCGTATTTTTGGAAACAGCTAAATCAAATTGCTATTGAAAAAGAAACCAGTGTGCAGAAAATTATAGAGGCCATTGACCAACTGCAACCTAGAAATCTCTCTGCTGCTTTAAGGGTTTATGTCTTGCTAGAAAAATCAAAAAGTTAGAATTGCCGGGTGTCTTCTCTGCAAGTGTTTATTTAGCGCTTGGTAATTTAGTAAAACTGAATTATTGTGCGACTTATGCTAACGCAAAGACAACTTGAGCTCCTAAAGTTTATTCATAAATACTCAGGTCTTCATCATGTTTCCCCTAATTATGATGAGATGAAAGAGCATTTAAACCTAAAATCAAAATCTGCGATTCACTCACTTGTTTCTGCCCTGGTTTCAAAAGGGTATTTAGAACGTTTACCAAATCAAGCCCGCGCCCTCAGAATCGTTAGATTTCCTGAGGTGACGTCTCTTGACGGTCAACAAACTTTTAGGGGTGATAATGTGCTTGAAGGTGGTAAAGTAAGCGATACACTTAACATTAAAAATAATTCTCAAGTTCGCATCTCTTTTCATGGGCATATAGCAGCTGGAATGCCGCTCACTGTTTTTGAAAACCCTGAAGAGACCATCGAAATTCCCGATTCATTTGTTATGACAAGTGATAAAGATAATTATTTTGCGTTAAGAATTGTTGGACAGTCTATGATAGAGGCCGGAATTCTTGATGGTGATGTTGTTATTATGTTGAAAACCAGCAAGGTTGTGTCTGGTGATATTGTTGCTGCATTAATTGATTCTGATGAAGTTACGCTTAAACGGTTGCGAGTTTTAGACTCAGAAAGTGATAAAGTTTGCCTAGAAGCTGCGAATCGAGATTTTGTTGATCAGGTGTATCATTCATCACGTGTGATGATTATCGGCAAGTTAGCGCACTTAATTAGAAAATATTAGAGGTAGAAACAAAGAAGAAAATATTTTCTTTTTGGTCTTGAGAAGCTTTTTGCTACTATTTTTATATTAGACATACCTAGATTTTGCAATTGGATACACAAAAAATACTTAGAATTATTGGGGTTTATTGGCTGGTATTTTTTGCAGCCATGTTACCTTCAGCCCTTTTAGCAGGCTATAATAATAGCCCGGATATGGTTGTTTTCTCTATCTGTTTTGTTGTGGGTGTTTTGGTTAGTTTATTTCTTGTTTTCACTAATCCTTTCAACGGTAAATCAAAACTGGATGTACAAGGATCATATCTTGTTACTTTAGGTGTTTGGCTTTCGACTGCTTTGATTGGGGCAATTCCATTTATATTCGGTTCTCTGAAACTGGAAGTTATTGATGCACTTTTTCAATCTGTATCAATGATTACAACAACTGGTGCAAATGTAATTGTAGACGTTGAAAGTGCTGATAAATCACTAATATTGTGGTGCTGTATTATGCAATGGTTAGGGGGTAAGGGGATTATTATCATGGCGTTGATATTGATTCCAGCAGGGCAAGCTAATCACTTAAGCTTGATCCAATCAGAGACTATTGATGAAATAGAGAAGGTAACTCCGCGGCTATTTAATACTATTCTTCAAATTTTTTATTTGTATGTTTTTCTTACGGTTGTTTGTGCTTTTCTGTTTAACCTAGAGGGCATGAGCTTGTTTGAGGCGGTTTGCCATGCCTTAACAACATTATCCACAGGTGGATTCTCAACATGGAATCAGTCGATACAGTATGTTACAAGCCCAACCATTCAAATGACTTTTTGTTTTTTTATGTTTTTAGGTGCGGCTAATTTTTTAAGTTTATTGCTTATTAAAAAAAATGGCATAAGGAGCTTTTTCAGAGAGCATCAGATTTTAGGATTTTTAAAAATATTTTTACTGGCAGTTTTTTTAGTAACTGTCTGGCGTTTTTTACAAAGCAGCGAAAACTTCGATTCTATATTTGTTCAGTCACTTTTCAATGTTATGTCTGCTCTTTCAACTACGGGCTTTGTGACAGCTGACTATTCTAATTGGGGTGGACTTGCTTTAATGATTTTCTTTTTTCTGCCTATGATTGGGGGATGCACAGGTTCTACCTCTGGCGGAATAAAAATATATCGTTTGCAAATCTTGTTAGCCAGTGTTTTAGCTCAACTTAAAAGGGTGCGCTGGCCAAGCGGTGTGTTTACGCCAAGGTTATATGGGAAACCTATAGATGATAGTGTTATTTCAACAGTAACAAATTTTTTCTTTTTATATTTTCTAACGATGGCTTGTCTTTGTCTGCTGGCTGGTCTTGTTGACCTTGATTTCTTAACAACAATATCAGGCGTGGTTGCAACATTAACAAATTTGGGGCCAGGATTAGGTGAGGTTATTGGCCCTAATTCAACTTATTTTAGCATCCCGAGTCCTGGTAAGATTGTTTTTATTTTGTCTATGTTGCTGGGCCGCTTAGAGTTAATTATATTCTTTGTCGTGGTTATGCCGCAGTTCTGGAAGCGCTAGTATAAGTTTGTAATTGAGGGTGGAAACTGAACTTGATTTTTATAATACAAAAGCAAATCAACCAAACTTTGTGGGTCATGGCTCACTTTACGTTTTTGTAAATATCCAGCAATATTGTGATTGTAAGCTGTGTTGATATCATCCCAGTGGTTTGAAGATGATAAAACAAAAACAACCAGCTTTTTATATAAATCATCTTGACGTATTTTAGATAGAAACTCAAATCCGGTCATAACTGGCATTTTTAAATCTAAAAGTGTAACAACAGGCGTGACCTCAAGATTACATATATTTGATTCAAGGTAATGAATAGCTTCCGCGCCATTTTTGCACCAAATGATATTGATGGTTTCCTTGTGCCCCTTTAAGCTTCTTTTGATAAATTCGGCATCAGTATCGTCATCTTCAACAAGCAATAGGTTTATTGGATTGTCATTCATTGTAAAGCTGTCCCAATGTTTGTTTTTATTGTTATCTAATATTTACCTTTTGTAAATATTGGACACTTCACTATCTTCCATTAGATTCCATTAATGTTCTCTAAAACTTTAATTTTTTCTGTCTCAGCTTTTGATTGTGCTTCAACGTTTTGAGCGATAGCGACATTATTGGGCGTTGCATTTTTTATCTGAGAATATGAAGCTCGTATTGGGGTTGCATGATTTTCTGACCACAATGTTTGACGCTGTTGAGCTGATATTTTATCTGTTATATTAAGGTTGTTATTTATTTTTTGGGTCTGGTTGTTTGTATCTTGCAGTTCAACTTTTTGGTTTAACGCCTTGGCGCTTTGCGGCTTTATTTTTTTATCACTCTCGTGTAGCTCTCTGAGATCTTCTTGAGCGAGAACAATTTGTTGGTTGAGAATGGTTAACTGCTGACCAAGGTTAGATATTTCGGCCCCAGAAGATGCTCTGGCAAGCTTGTCCCTTAATTTTGCAACTTTTTGGTTTAGCTCTTTAATAAATATTTGTAATTTTGAATTATATTCAATGTTTTGATTGCTTTCTTTTTTTAAGTCTTTTTGCTGAGATTTGCTCATGATACGTGGAGGTAAGGGTTGTTGACCCATGGCTCGAATTCTTGATTTTAAATCTTTTTCTTGCTGCTCCAGAGCTGATACTTGGTTGCCCAGTTTTTTGATTTTCTCTCCATCTGATTCTGTTAAAATCTGCTCTCTTAGAAGGTATATTTGGTTAAATATGCTTTGCAGTTGTTCATTGAGAATATTGATATACATAGGGTCTTTTTGTTTCTGGTCTCTATCAAGCTCTTGTGCTTTGGCTTTTGCTTTGTAATGAACAATTGTTGCGCTTGGATCATTGAGCATTTGTTGTTTTGATAAGAGCAAGCTTTCGCGTTGATCAGCAAGCTGATTTATTTGCTGAGCCACCTCGGCAGTGTTTAGTATCCCTGCTTCGCGATTTTGTATGAGCCAGTTAAGTTTTTCTTCAACATTTAAAATTTCTTTTTCGATATCTGTTAGAGCTGTTTTGTTAGCAACACTTGTTTGTTGTTGAGACTGATAATTAACTTTTTCAGCATCATCAGTGTGCATCCAGGGCACATTTTCTTTATCTTCGGGTTCTGGCTCTAGGCCTTTATTCAAAAGCTCCTGTTCTTTTTCTTCGATTAGTTTTTGATAATATTTCACTTGGTCTAACCCTTTTTGACCAGGAATATTTTCAGCTTGATAAAGAGATTCGCGTAAATTCTTTAGCTGAATTTGCATGTCAGATTCAGAGCTGCATTGGGCGACTTGAATAAAAAAAGCAATGAAAAGAAAAGATAAGATAAGTTTCATTTTTAATTAATAGCCCCGCGGTTGCAACAATTCCCCTAATTTCTTTTAACATTATTTTATTTTTTTGGCGAGGGAGGATTTACAGGCCAACAAATACTTTGAAACATCATTTGTGTATTTGCAATCATGAATTGCTTAGACAATAAAGGCGCTAATCGTTATAAAAAGATTGAATTGCACTCGTAGCTCAGCTGGATAGAGCGCTGCCCTCCGGAGGCAGAGGTCACAGGTTCGAATCCTGTCGAGTGCGCCATGCTAGTTAAATTTAGAGAAATTCTTATGACACAAAAAAACATCCCGTTTATTGATTTGCAGGCCCAAAGAGAGCGCTTAGGTGCCAACCTTGAGCAAAAAATATTAGAAGTGGTTCGGGAGGGGAAATATATTAACGGTCCACAGGTTGCTGAATTAGAAGAGCAGCTCTCGGCTTTTTCAGGTTCAAAATACGTTATTGGATGTGCGAGTGGGACAGATGGACTTCTTATGCCATTGTGGGCTTGGGGAATAGGCCCTGGGGATGCTGTCTTTGTGCCAGCATTTACCTTTGTTTCTTCAGCTGAAGTTGTAGCTATGTTAGGTGCAACCCCTGTTTTTGTTGATGTTGATGCAACAACATTCAATATGGATATTGATTCTTTAAATGAGGCTATTGATTGGACAAAAACAAAATCAAATTTAAACCCCAAGGCTGTTATAGCGGTTGATTTATTTGGGCTGCCTGCGGATTTAAAAACAATTGAAACAATAGCTAAGCAGCATGAAATGAAGTTGTTGGTTGATTGTGCGCAAGGCTTTGGCTCAAAGCAAGATGGTAAGGTTGCCGTTTGCTATGGTGATGCGGGTTCAACAAGTTTTTTCCCGGCTAAGCCGCTTGGATGTTATGGGGATGGTGGGGCTATTTTCACCGATGATCCAGAGCTTGAAAAAGTTCTGAAATCAATGAGGGCGCACGGTCAGGGTTCACATCGTTATGAACATGTTCGTTTGGGAATGAACGGCCGACTTGATACGCTTCAAGCGGCTATTCTGCTTGAAAAGCTTAAAATTTATCCCGATGAAATCAACAAAAGAAATGAAATTGCCGCGCGATATACTCAAGGTCTAAAAGACCATGTTGATACGCCAACAGTGCCAGAGGGGTATGAATCGGTTTGGGCGCAATACACGCTTAAAGTTTCTGACCGTGATGCTTTGTCACAATGTTTAAGCGAGCATGGCATACCAACCATGGTTTATTACCCCATTCCATTAAGCCATCAACCGGCTTATAAACATTATCCAATGGCCCCGAATGGTGTGCCAAATAGTGAAAAATTATCAACGCAGGTTTTGAGTTTGCCAATACACCCTTATTTGGATATTAAAACACAAAACTTCATTATCGAGAAAGTGCAAGATTTTTGTAAAGGGTAATTTTAGAAAATTTTCCGCTAAAATTTAACAATAACTGTTGACTTTTTGGCGTAAAAAAACTTTATTGCATGTATGGTTTTCCGGAGGGATGGCCGAGTGGTTAAAGGCAGCAGACTGTAAATCTGCCCGTGTATGCGTACGTAGGTTCGAATCCTACTCCCTCCACCACCTTTTTATGCGGGTGTAGCTTAATGGTAAAGCCCTAGCCTTCCAAGCTAGTTATGAGGGTTCGATTCCCTTCACCCGCTCCAACTTTAGGGGTGGTAATATGCGTAAAACCTAAGTATGATAAGCAAAATTTAAGTTTCTTGAAGGAGCACACATGAGTAAAGAGAAGTTTGATAGAAGTAAGCCGCATTGTAACATAGGGACGATTGGGCACGTTGACCATGGGAAGACAACGTTGACAGCGGCAATTACA